>JAKUOU010000041.1 GCA_022451065.1 Pedosphaera sp.
CCAATCCAGCCGCATCGTCCGGATGGATTTCCAGATAGTCCGTTGAACTGTATTCGTTCAATGGAGTTCGGCGGGTCTGTGTGCCGGCGTTGTAATGAAACAAATGACGGCCTGTGATCATGATAAATGGATAGTCGTTGGAAGTTTTTTCGTTTGGCTCCTCAAACCCCGGCGCGGCGAAGTGGCCAAGGCCCCGATTGAAAACGGTGTCGTGCATGACCATCGTGCCCGGATGATCCGGACTCGGCGCTGGCCATTGAATTGCTTCTGGAGACTCTAATCGTTCATAGTTAATCCCCGCAAAATTAGGAGTCAGTGCGGCCATTTCATCCCATATATCTGACACGTTTCGAGACGAAACAATGGGGCGCCCCATCGCCTCCGCCAACTCAGCGACAATAAGCCAATCCTCCTTGGCTTGACCGGGCGGCTCAAGCGCCTTGCGGATTCGCTGGATACGGCGTTCGCCGTTGGTATAGGTGCCATTTGATTCTAAAAATGTCGCAGCCGGCAGGATGACATGTGCGAGCTTGGCGGATTCAGTCATGAAGATATCCTGCACTATGAGCAGTTCAAGCTGACCCAAGGCATCCTGCACGAACTGGTTGTTGGGATCGGTATGGGCAATGTCGGAGCCGATCATGTACATGCTACGCACATTCCTTTCCTTGATAGCGTGGAGCATTTTTGGATATGTCATGCCCTCTTTAGTAGGCACCTTTACCCCCCAAGCGGCGGAGACTTTTTCCTGTTGCTCAACATCATCGGCAGATTGATAGTTGGTATAAACATTCGGCAACGCGCCCATGTCACAGGAACCCTGCACGTTGTTTTGGCCACGGAGCGGGTTGATTCCTGTGCCGGATCGACCGACATTACCGGTTAGCAGAGCCAAACTGGCCAGAGCCATCACACCCTCGCTGCCGTGACTGTGCTCCGTCATACCCAGCCCGTGGACACTCATAGCGGCATCCACCGAAGCATAAAGTTTGGCCGCAGCTTCCAATGTCTCGACAGGAATCGTTGTCAACTCAGAGCAACGTTCGGGCGTCATCTCCGCGATCATTTCCTTGTATGGCTCAAGATTCTCTGTACGAGTTTCCATCCATTCCGAAGACGCCTCCAAGCCATCGCGAAGGATTATGTGCGCCATGCCCTGGAACAGGGCAACATTGGTGCCTGGACGTAGTTGCAGGTGGATGTCTGCCATTTGCGCAAACTCCGTGCTGATTGGGTCAGCGACGATCAGTTTCATGCCACGTTTACGGGCTCGCATAATGCGAGAGCCGGTAACCGGGTGGCCATATATCGGGTTGCAACCGGAGGCCAGCAACAGGTCGGTGACATCAATATCCCCCAGGCTATTGGTACCAGCACCGGCACCGAATACCTTCATCATCCCTTTCACAGTTGCCGAGTGACAAACGCGGGCACAATTATCGACATTGTTGGTACCGACAACTGCCCGCATCAGCTTTGAACCGAGATAATTTAACTCGTTGGTCGAGCGCGAGGACGTAATTATGCCCAGGGCATCCGGACCTGACTCTTTAAGAATCTGTTTCCAGCGCTCGGTGATGAACTCGTAAACTTCCTCCCACGAGGCTTCGCGGAATTCGGCGTCGATCGACTCGCGAATTAGCGGTGTAGTAAGGCGTTCCTTATGGTTGACGTAGGCCGAGGCGAACCGGCCCTTTACACAGGAGTGCCCGTTATTCACAGGCGAGTCGGTGGCCGGCTTCATCGTGACCAACTGGTTCCCCTTGATACCGGCATCGAACTGACACCCTACGCCGCAAAATCCGCAGGTGGTTCTCACCCATTTGTCGGGATTTCCCGCGGTGCGCAGTTGCTTTTCTTCCAACGCGCCAACCGGACATTCATTCACACAGGCGCCGCAGCTCACGCAATCAGATTCTTTAAAAGATTCATCGGCGCCAGCAATGATTCGGCTATCAAAACCGCGTCCATCAATTGACAGCGCATGCGTCACCTGCAAATCGTCACAGGCCCGGATGCAGCGCGAACAGACGATGCACTTGCTCGGGTCAAAAAAGAAAAACGGATTGGATGAGTCGATCCCACGCTTGACGTTTGACGGCTCATTGTCGTAGCGCACTTCACGTAAACCAACCTCAGCGGCCACATCCTGCAGCTCGCAATTGCCATTGGCTGAACAGGTCAAACAATCCAGTGGGTGCTCGCTCACATAAAGTTCAACAATCCCTCGGCGAAGCTTCCACAATTGATCGGTGCGAGTGCTCACTACCATGCCATCTGTCGCAGGAGTGGTGCAGGACGCGGCCGTCCCCTGGCGTCCTTCGATCTGCACCACACACATCCGGCACGAGCCAAAGCCCTTAAGTTCCGGTGAATCGCACAGTGATGGAATTGACAGGTCAGCGTCCCGTGCCACTTGCATGATCGTTTGTCCAGCCTCGGCCTCGATCGTTTTGCCGTCGATCGTCAAGCTGATGGAATCTTCGCTCATGTCGCTGAATTCTGAATTTTACTCGATTTCACGGGCATGTCCACCCTTTTAGAAAACGCCTCCGGCCATTTTTGCATCGTTGAGCGAACTGGATTCATCGCCAGTCCTCCCAAGGCGCAAAGTGAGGTGTTAGTCATTACTTCGTCTAAATCAGTCAACAGGTCGCGATCTCCACCAGACTCTTCACCGGTGCCAACGCGATCTAAAATCTCAAGCGCCCGTCGCGTGCCAATGCGGCAAGGCGTACACTTGCCGCAACTCTCCGCCGCGAAAAAATCCATCCAATGGATCACCTCTTCGCGTGGCGAAAAATCCTCCCCGTAACACACAAATCCACCGTGGCCCAGCAAACCACCAGCTTCGGTTAACCCTTCAAAGGACAATTCTACATCGTCCAATTCCTTGGTGCGGAATACGCTACCGAGCGGCCCACCGACCTGAATCGCAGTAACCCCATCAACGCCGGAGTACTCGCGCATCATCTCCCCGACCGTAACGCCAAACGGTATTTCGACACAAATAGGCTTAGGTACTCTGCCTACAATTTGTGCCACGACCGTGCCTCGGCTCTTTTCCGTTCCTAGGGCCGCGACAGCCTCGGCACCCTCCCGAAGAATCGCCGCCGCCATAGCCAAAGTCAGCACGTTGTTCACAATCGTCGGTTTCCCGAAAAGCCCTTCCTGTGCAGGGAACGGCGGGCGAGCTCGCACCTCGCCGCGTCGGCCCTCGAGGCTCTCAAGCAGCGCTGTCTCCTCGCCACAGACATAGGCGCCCGCTCCGATGTTGATCTCCATGTCGTACCGGTCGCCGAACAGCCCAGCAGCGCGCGCATCATCGATCGCCTGTTGCAGTATCGCCCGCGCTTCAGGATATTCACTTCTCAAATAAACATGCCCATAGGTCGCTCCGATCGCCTCCGCGGCGATGAGCATTCCCTCAATCAGCGAGTGCGGATCACCCTCGATCAACATACGATCAATGAACGTCCCCGCGTCCCCTTCGTCGGCATTCGCCACAACATATTTGACCGGCGACGTTTCCTTGGCCGCCGCACGCCACTTGAAGCCGGCCGGAAAACCTGCGCCCCCGCGTCCACGCAAACCGGCTTTTTCAACCGCGTCCAAAATTCCTGCCGAGCCCAGCTCGCGTGCCTTGGCCAACCCAACGTAAGCCCCGAGCCGCTGCATCCCATCCAAATCATTCGGATGACATTCACCCAAGCGACCCATCGTGTATCGCGTTTGGGATTTCATCAAATCTAGCTCCGCCACTGGTCCAAGATACTTATTGTGATTGGCCAAGTCGCCGGAAGCCACCGCTGCGGAAATGGATCCTGATTCGTCCTCGTTCACAGGACCAAATGCCACTCGTTGCCCACCGGCATCGATCTCAACCATCGGCTCGAGATGGAACAATCCCCGACTCCCCGTCCGAACCAAAGAATCACTCTCGCCGATCGATTCAGCTAAACGCTTGGCCAAAGGCTCACTGCCCAACTCCCGACTCGCCGTATCCATGCTGACGAAAAACGTGGTACCATCCTCGACTCCAGTCTTGGCCAAGGGCTCATTGACCGACTCGCCCTCGACTTTGATCGGGCCACAGGCACAACGCCCCGTACAGTGAATCATATCCACCTTGGCACCACCGGCCTTCAAGTCATCAAACATGCCAGCCGCACCGCGCGAGCGACAAGCTTCACCCATGCACACTTTGACACTTGAGGGATCTTTTGTGAGATCAGAGTAGTACCCGATCACGCCCCGCACTTTGGCGGCGGTGGTATTGTGCTCTTCAGCGATCTCCCTGACACGATCGGCACCCGGCATGCCGTTGGCGGGAATCTCTTTGCGTAATGCCTCAAGCAACTCGTGCCCGGGGCGAGCAGGGTCCCACGAAAGTGTGCCCTGTAAACCGACTGGATCACCAGCTGCTTTGGGCTCTATTCCATTACCGGATTTCATTCGATTAATTCAATGAACATCAAAAAAGGTATTCACTGAAGGGGAGGAATTCTGGAGCAATAAAAGGCTCAGGTCGAGCTAGGATTCGGAGGACTAAACCTTCAAGTTTTGCAGCCGATCCGGTGCTTTAACCCCTTAAGGCCGGGTTAGCCAGAAGCGTGGACTACATCAACCATGAGGGTGTCAAAAAAAAGCTGTCTCATGGTTGCGCTCAGTCTATTGCATTTGGGCCTGTGCGTCGGCGAAGGCCTTGCCGATTTGGCCGAGCACCTTAGAGGAACCCAGGTAGTGGTAGGCAGCGTTGGAGATACCGGTCTCCAGGATGCGTATTTCCTCCTCAGTGAAAAGGTCGGCCTTGTAGGTTTCCACAAATTTACTTCTCTCCTCAGCGCTTAGGGTCTTGTCATTGCCTAGGCTCCGGCGCTTGGCGTTCACCTTGCCCATCCGCGATGAAAGCCCGGAGAGCTGGTGGTCCCAGTAGTTTTCGGTGAACACGGCCGTGACGTTGCCCTTGAACTCAGAGAGCTTCGCCGGGGCAGCCATGGCCTTACGGAATTCGCTGTGAATGCCCGCATACCGTTTCTGGTCCGGCCCATACTTTTCAACCGGGCCGCCTACGCCCATGACACCTATGACGAACGGCAGTTTTGGCGCGGAGAGACCCTTGCGCACATCCCGGATGAAGTGGACCAGCACCTCACTGTACTGGGCGTAGCCGCCGGACTGTGCACGGTTCGGGTAGGTGCCGCGGTCCACCATGTCGTTCCAGCCCTGAAACCAGACGAAACCGGCCAGCTCATAGCCTGCCTTGGCGTCGTAGGCCGGGTAGACGCGCTTGATATTGCCCAGCACCTTTTTGATATGCTCCATCATCAGGCGATAATATTGTCCGGTCATCTTGGCGCGGCCAGCCCTAGCCTGGGCAATGTCCTTGCCCTGTTTCTTGAGGTTCTCCAACTGTTGGGCATTGAACTCGTAGGGACCGGCACTGGGTGGACGAAAATCCGTGTTCAGCGACTTGCCGCCCCAGGCAGTCTTGATGATCAGGATAGGCTCATCCACGTGCTGTTTCATGTAAATGCCGAAGGTCAACTCCGGCCCGATCTTCGGGCCACGCCCCGAGGCACCGTACCCCGCGGTCAATCGACCGTGCCGTTCGCTCCCCGGCGGCGCCGTATCGACAGACGAAATCCACACATTTTCGCAGACCTTGGGCGTGCCATCTGCGTTGCGGATCGCTTTGAGGATTGGCGCGGTTTTTGGGTCCATGCCGATGTGGTCGAACGTCCGTACTTGGGCATGGCCCTGCATGTTCGATTGGCCAACAAGGAGGTAGACCTTAAGCGGCCCGCCGGCCGCCTGCATGGCCGTGCCGCAAATTGCAAGTCCGCCTACCACCGAAAGAAGGATTTGTCTTTTCATCGTGTCTTATTCAATTGTTGTGAGTAGGAGGTGTTTCATTCAAAATTATTCTTCTTCAATTTTCACCCTAAAAAATGAGGCACCTTTTAATTCTGCACCTAGCTTAATACTCAATCCTTTAGGCCATTGATATTCTTTTGGCAGCGGCGACGATAACTTAACTCTACTCCAATTCTTTAAATATTTTGACTGCTCTATTATCAGTTTTGGAACTTGAAAAAATGGGACATAATCTAATGTGTCAAAATTCAACAGATTTGTTTCAGGATCAAAAACTCCTATGATCTCGACCAAGTAACCAATCAGACCTGCTTCAACTTCATACTCATCCAATTCCGTATAATTCCCCATAAATATCATGTCAGTCTGACGCCATGTCATGTCACCCTTTTCCTCAAATCGAATTGTATGCGGCATACTACTTCCACCCCGCATTGGAAATATCTTAATAGATTCATACCTTGTTTTTTCCCATCTAAATGGCTCGTGAAAGTTAACAGAGATTTTGACCTTACCATCTTCAATAGAGATGCTGATTTCAGGAGTTGAATCATCTTCGTTCGATTGAGCCAATAAAATTACAGGCGATTTAATTGCTAAAATTAGCCCGATCTGTAACAGAAGTTTTGGTTTCAAATTTTAATATAGATTTATTTTCGGACTTACTTCACGAAAAACAGACCAAAAATGAAAGCACCCGGAAAGCTTCGAGGTGCACTAAACAACAAGAGCATGGTAATTACATTTGCCTTCTTCAAAAATTAAAACACACGAGCCTCGCCGTCGAAACCAATAATCATGGCATTGGCCGAACGCCACCGTTCGATAAAAAGATAAATCTGCTTCACATCGGCTTCCTCCATCTCTGCCAGCAATTCTTCGGAGATGCCTTCCTCCATCGATGGTTCAAAGATGAACTCCTCCCAAAAGTTGTGATGCCCCGGAGCGTAGGTCTGCGAGAACCAGCCCTTGAGGACCAGGGGGTCATCGAGCAGGCCGGTGATGGTGGTCTGCTTCCACGCCTTGAGCGGGGCGGTGTAACCGGCGGTCGGTCCGGTGGGGTGAGGTGGCCAAAAGAATTCTATTTCGATTTTTTTTCCATCCTTTCCCTCTAATAGACGATCCTGGGGTAAATCGTCGGGGCTGATTGTCTCGTTCGGATCAAAGGCTGACAACTGGATCTCCTCGGTTTTGACCGACTTGTAGGTTGGCTTGCCCGTTTGCCAGTCGATGGACAGATTTTTCAAGGGTTTTGAATAGTTTGCCTCCAGATAAACCGGAAGCTCACCAAGGAACACGGCCGGCGAATTCCTGTCGGGCAGCCAACGTGGGATGGCGACCGACATCTTGTACCTTGTGGTTTTTCCGTCGCGACTTTCCTGCCATTGATCCACCAGCACAGTTTCGTTGCCGCGCTTTCCAGTGCTGAAACGATGCTTGGGCCAGCCAGCGATGCCATCCTCCACCACCAGCGTCTCCCCATCGACCACCCGTGTCCAATCGGCCGCATTTATGAGTGAACTCTTTTGGCCGGTGGTCTCCAACACACGGCTGGCCGCGTCGATGTTCCAGATGGATTTTAGCCGGTGATAGGCGAACACCCCGCCACCACCCGTCTCGCCCTGAAACAAACGCAAAGTCGCCCGTCCGCCGGCAAGTATCGGTGTTGGATCAGTCAACTCCTTCGGCTGCGGCAACTCGCGGACCTGCTTCACCACGATCCAGTCTGGGTCCACCTTCTTGTACTCAAAATCGAGCGTGTATTTCTTGCGATCAATAGCGTAGCGCGAGAACCCGGGTGCGATTTTTTCGAACAACTTGTGCAGCGTCTCATAGGCGCTCTTCCAATCCATCACATGGTCGCGGCCAACCTGCAACAAGCTCGATCTTTTGTTAAAATTGAGCGTTCTACCAGTCGATCCGGATGACGACTTGTAGAAAGAGATGTTCACCTCCTCTGGTACAGCAGCAGAATCTGGGTTGGCCACACTTGTCGCACCCACCTGCGTCGACAAATCGGTACGCATGTTGAACGAGCCAGCCGAGTAGGAGTTATAGTCGCCGACGGCCACCCCGTTGGCCAACTCGATCTCGTCCGGAAATGAGTGATGCACAAGGATCGCCATACCGACATCATCCTCGTCCACGCCGAAACGCCGCCGCTCAAGGTAGGCGTTGTGGTTGTAAAAACTGGCATACACACGCTTGATCGCCCGGAACACACCGCGCTCTCCTGACTTTGAACTGTCGCAGCCACACGGGCCGTCGGTGTCGTCGTCGAGGTCATCGAGCAAACAGCCGCTGTAGCTGTCATAAAGTCCCGCGCCGGTGAAATGGCGACTATCCTCGATATTGGTCGAACTGCGGAAACGAATCTTCTTGGCCCGATCGAATGGCGATAGAGCAGCAATGATTGCCTGCCGCTGGCTCTCGACAAATTCACCGTCACGAATCAAATCACGAACTGTTTTCAGGGCATCAGCCAAGTCGGATTGCAAGCCGGACTGATGTGCCTTGGCCAAGCGCGCATCAATCTCCTGGATCATCGACTTGTCGTTGGCCAATCGCTGCTCCATGAACTCATCCCAAAGATCAAACGTGATTGCAATGGCCGGATCGGGCGAGTTTTTGGGAATCAACTTTCTCAACAAACTAAACTTGGCCGCCTTGCCACCAACCAATTCGCTGTCGTTTGGCTTGATCTGATTCATTGCAAGCGTGTATGTGTCGGCCTTATCCTTGGACTCAAATTCCAGCTCTGGCGGCGCCTTGTAGTCGGCGACCGCTTGACGAAATGACTCCGGCAAATCGTCCTCAAGGGCCACCAGTGTCGCCGAACCAGACTCCGAGCTGTTGATCCCCCAGCCGGCCGAGGTTCGCAACATCACCTCGCGACCAGCAAGGCTGAGAAGTTGCTCGCGCGTGGCTGCGGTGCCCTCATAGTAGAATGGTATCCCGAAGTTTTTAGCCAAGATCGCCACGTGTGAATTGGGCGTCGAAGGATTCATTGCCACGATACCTGCGACCCTCGGAATCTCTGCGGGCACATGGTCGGTGAGTAGGATGTCATCGCTGGTCAGATCACCATTGCGAAATGCCTCGGTAATCTTCTCGCCCTTGATAAACACCAACTGGCCCATCGCCCACCCGATCGAGTAAATAGCATCCGAGCCGGTTTCCCAGCGCTGCGCTGACACAACCGGAACATTGCGTTGCGCGAGATACTCCGCCACCACGCCGCTGCCGTCCGCCTGCTCGTACGTCGGCATGTAGAGTCCCGTCAACTCCCCCGGTTTTTCAATCGCGCCATCCACCAAATACCAAAAAAAACTGACCATCGCCGCCGGCAACCTGTCCTGACCCACCAACTGAATCGCATACTCGCTGTTTTTCTCAGAGAACAAAACAGCGCCTATCACCGCGCGGCGGTCGGCGTGATAGAGTGTTGCACCATCGAACTCCATGTGCGTCATGTCGTCGAACTCCGGCACGTGATCGGTGCCGAAGTCGTAGTGAAATTTTAGCTTGTTGCCGTCCTGAAAATAAACCGTGGCTAAGTCATCCATCAGCACGGTGAACTTCACCCATTGCGTCTCCTTGGGCACCTTCGTGCCGGGCGGCACCCATGCACCGCCATCGGCCGCCTTGAACTCAACGAGGAACTTGTCGCTTGGCAGGCTGATTTTGGTTTTCCAGTTGGCCGATGCGCTGAACGTGGGTGGCGTGGTCTCGAGCAGCTGGAAAAAACGGTGTTCGCGCCCTGACGGCTCGCTGAAACCAAGCGACGTCTCCGTCATGGCCGCTACCGGGAACCAGTTGGCCAAGTCGTCGGAAAACATGAGCGCCCCGACCTGTCCCTGGTCAACGCCGCTGGCCGTGATGGTCGCCTCACCGGGAGCTTGGCCAAGTGTCACGCTCAACTCGGACGCCCCGGGTAAGACGCAACCGACCGCGAAAAACAACCCACTCAACCAAGATGTGTAGAGCTTAAAACCTCGAAAACAAGTGGACCCCCTCATAGCGAGGTGAAAACTAACTCTACCGAAAAAACCAGACAACCGATTAATTTTTAGGCTTCCGTCAGTTTCCAGCCGGGGGCGATCTCGGCATCGAGTGGAGTCATCTCGCCGCTCCTGGCCAGGCGTAGATGGGCGACCATGCCGACCATCGCAGCGTTGTCAGTGCAGAGCGTTGGATTGGCCAGGCGCAACGCAAAGCCCTCCGCAGCGCAAGCCTCGTTCAATGCCGCTCGCAGGCCGCTGTTGCATGTCACACCGCCCGAGGCAGTGACGCATTTCGCATCGAGCTTTTTCGCCGCGCGGATTGTCTTGGCCACGAGCACCTCGACAATCGCCGCCTGAACGCCGGCACACAGGTCGCGCAGCCGCTGGCCATCCTCAAGCACGCCGGGGTTGTCGCGGATGAAATAGCGCACTGAGGTCTTGAGACCGCTGAAGCTGAAATCATGTGACTCGTCGCGCATCATTGGTCGAGGGAAATTGTGTGCTCTGCCCTCACCCTCCCTGGCCAGGCGGTCCAGCTCCGGTCCGCCGGGATAAGGCAGGCCAATGAGTTTAGCCACCTTGTCGAAGCACTCGCCGGCGGCGTCGTCCACCGTGCCGCCTAGGACGCGATGCTCGAGCGGCGCGGCGACGTGGACGAGCATGGTGTGGCCTCCACTGACTATGAGTGACAGGTTCGGTTGAAACTCATCGAGCGCCAGCGACAACGGCTCGCCTCCTATCCACGGCGAGTAAAGGTGAGCCTCGTGGTGGTGAATGCCGACAAAAGGCTTGGACAAGGCGAAGGCCAAACCTTGCGACGCCCGCAAGCCAACCAGCAGCGCCCCCGGCAAACCGGGCCCGCGAGTCGCTGCAACGGCATCGAGTTTGTCAGGCGCGACGCCCGCTTGGCGAAGCGCTTGACTGGCGACCGGCATCAGATTGCGCAGGTGCTCGCGTGAAGCGAGCTCCGGCACAACGCCGCCATACTCCTGATGAATGTTTATTTGGGAGGAAACTGTGTTGGCCAAAACACAGCCGTCTCGCAGCAGGGCAACGCTGGTTTCGTCACAGGACGTCTCGATGGCCAACAGCAGCATGGGAGGGAAACAGCTTCGCTTGGCCAGGCGCCGAAATCACTCCGGCTTATCGGCCGGTTTGTTATCGTCCTTGGCCTCGGACTTCGGCTTGGATTCTTTTTTCGGCTCTTCCTTAGTCTCCGGTTTCTCAACCGGTTTTTCCTTTTTTTCCGGCTTGGAATCAGCCTCTTTCTTTTGCGGCTCCTGTTCCTTTTCTTTTTCCTCCGGTTTTCCCTCTTCCGGCTTGGTCTTGGCTTGCAGTTGCTTTTTGCCGACGAGCAGTTCCATCGCCTTGGCCAACTGTGGATCGACGAATTTCTCAACATCCTCGCGTCGATTGTCCGGCACCATCTTAAGGCCGCCTGGCGTGCGCCGGAGGAAGAGCAGTTCCTCGTCCTCCCGGCTGAATTTAACCTCGTGATGCGGCTCGATCCCCTTGCCGTGAATAACCTGGTGGCTCGGGGTGTAATACTTGGCCGTGGTCAGGCGCAGCGCGGCACCCTGCTGACCATTGATCGGCAGAATCTTCTGCACCGAACCCTTGCCAAAGGTTTTTTCGCCGACGATCTTGGCACGATCGTTATCCCTGAGGCAGCCAGCGACAATCTCCGAGGCACTAGCGCTGAATCGGTTCACCAGTACCACCAGCGGCAGCTCGGGCCGGGCGTTCCGGCCAGACGCCTCATGCTTGGCGTTCTCTCGGCGTCCCTCGGTGGTGACGATTGGCTCTCCCTTGGCGAGGAACTTTTCGCAAACCTTGATCGCCTGGTCGAGCAGACCGCCTGGGTTGTGGCGCAGATCAAGCACGAGGCCCTTCATGTCCTCCAGTTCAAGCTTGCGTAGGGCCTCCTCGAGATCACGCGCGGTTGCCTCACCAAACTGGGTCAGGCGCACATAGCCAATCTTGTTTTCGTCAACGGTGAACTTGCGCTGGTTGTCGATGTCCTTAACGGTGGCAACCTTAATCAGCGCCCGCTTGAGGGTGACCTCAATGTCCTTCCGGGTGGACGGCCGGAAGAGTGTCATTGTGACTTTCGAACCCGGCTTGCCCCTGAGCTTGTCCATCGCCTCCGGCATGGAAATGTTGCGGGCGTTTTTGCCCTCGATCTTCACGATGCGGTCGCCCGACATGACGCCCGCCTCATAGGCCGGCGTGTCCTCCATCGGCGCCAACACTGTGAGGTAGCTATCCTGAATGTTGATGTGCACGCCGACACCGCCGAACCGCCCCTCGGTATCGTCCATCAGATGCGTGTACCGGGTGGGCGGCATGAATTCGCTGTGCGGGTCGAGCATGCCGATCATGCCCCGCAACGCGCCGTGCACAAGATCCTCGTAGGTCAACTCGCCACCATCGACGTAGTCGCGCCGGACGCGCTCGAGCACGTTGACAAACAGGTCGAGATTGGCATGGGGATCGTTGACGGTTGAGTTGGCGTCGGACTCGGAATAAACCTTGGCCCCTATCGCCAGGTTCAATAACAACACCCCGAGCACCACGCCATGGAGAATTCTTCTTCCAGCCTTGGTCTGTAGCATCGCCCGGCGACCATACGCCCATCCGGCCCGATTGGCCAAGCGGGAATCAGAGCCGACTGATGAGCCAAGTCTGCTTGCCGCGTGGCGTCTTTTCAACCTCCTCAACCTCTCGTAACACCAGTCGAAAATCGTCGCCGAGCTTCCGTAAAATGGCACTTTCAACTTGAGCCAGGCCCGATGAGTGAAATCCCGGGGATGGGATGTAGCGAAATTCAGCCACTCCCGGTTCGGATTGGAAAAATTGCACGGCATACAGCCCGTCGAAGATCGCGTCGTGCATGTTGAAGGCGGTCAGCGAGATGCGTCGCCCCGTGCCAGTGACCAGAAATTCCTGTCCGCGCCCGGCAATCTCTTCGACTGCGGGCCAGGCAAATTCCCGCCTCGCCTCCGGCTTGGCCAGGCGTACGAAGTCGCCAGTGCGGTAGCGCACCAACGGCATTGCCATGTTGTGAAATGTGGTGCCGATGACTTCCTGCAACCCGTCAGCATCCGGCTCGCCAAACTCAACGAAACCGTAGTGCGGCCAGAAATAAAACAGCTCCGACTGCGCGCCCTCAGACGCGAGGACAACGCGTTCGGCGTGTCCGTACCATCGATGCACGCGGCATTGGAACACGCCCTCGAGGAGACGTTTTTGCGAGAGAGTCAACTGCTCCGAGCCACACAACATGCTCTGGAGCGGCGTGCGCCAGCGCTGGTCGTGCCGCTGCAAAAAGTCCGCCAACTGCAACGCCGCAGATGGGTAGATGTTTAAAAAGTCCGGCTGAAATTTTTCCAGCGCCTCAAGGTATTCCGGAATACGCTCGTCGGTGAGGTGGTATGACGAGAGCATCAGCCAGTCGCGGGTGGCGTCGTGCGCAATGATGTCGCCCGTAGCCCGCGAGTCGGTGACGTGACCTCGGATCAACGCTAGACGCGCCTTGTCAAAATACCCGGCGCGCCGCCAGTTGGCCTCGAGGAATGCCTGCTCCTTCGGCCGGCTGACCCCCTTCTGCAAATGGAACCCAACCGGTACACCGGTCGACCCGCCAGTGGTGATGTAAAGTTTCTGAGAGTCGGAAATGCCGGTTGATGTCAGTTCGTCAAACTGTTGCTGGATATCCGGCTTGGTTAGAAACGGACAGCCGGTGAAATCGTCGAGCGACATCATTGCATCCGGACGAAAACCGGCTTTCGCAAAAGAACGGCTGTAAAACGGACAGTAGCTCGCGGCGTTGACGAGTGTACGGCGCAACTCGCGCAACTGGTACTCGCGGATGTCCTGTTCGCTCCAGTTCGGCGCATCGTCGGCGAGCTCGCGGAACTCGCCGTATGCCTTACCGTAGCGAATGCGACGTGGAAGCCGTCGGTACGCCGCGCCGACGAAATTGCGCACCCCCTGCGGCAGCCGGTCGTACAACGAGAGCAACGGATAAAGATTGTCCTCGAGACTCATCGCTTGGCTTGGTTTCCCGGCTCTAGCTCGATTGCACCGACCCAGCCGAAGTGCGGCTTGAACGCAAATCGATCGCCCGCTTGGCCAAGTGGCCCATCCCACTCCGACTTGTTCGAGGCGATGCTTATGTCGCTTGACCGAAATGGGATAAAGTTGCGCTTCTGAATCTCAAAACTGTTCTTCAGCAACCGCAGCTTTTGCCAGTCGAAACCCATGAGCGTCGCGGCTGCCATGTCCACCGCGGCCGGATGGATGCCGGCAAGGATGACGCCGCAAGGCTTCGCATCGGGCGACATGGGGCCGTTGCCCTCGCCCCCGATGATACCATCAACCACCGCCAGATAGCGCAACGGCTTTTGGCGCGGCTGCCCGGCGCCGTCGAAATCGTACAGACACTTGTTGAGGTCCAGCACCATGCGCCAGCAGGTATCGTTGCCGTGCCAGTTGCCGGAGCGGACGACCTTCTGCGTGTCGCCGAAAAACAGGCGACCCAGCTTTTTCACCGGCACGAATAGGCGAGAGAGCAGCGGCCGACCGTTGACAATGCGCTTGGCCCGGCCCATCCACGAATGCTCGAGCTTGGCTTTCGCAGTCGAGGCAGGGAACTGATCGCCGCCCTGGTCGGGTGTGCCCTCGGTGTGGTGCGGCAGCCAGTTTTTGTTGGCATTAATACCGACGAGGTTTTTCAGCGCACAGGTCACACCGACTTTTTTGTGGGACTTGAGCTTCGGCAGATTGATGAGCACGTCGGCATCCATCGGCGTGCGGCACAGCATGTACTCATGGCGCCCGCCGGAGTGGCGCTCATTTGTCTCGGCCATGTTGAAAGAAGCGCCGAACAAACGGCCGTCGCCGTGGAATCCGACGAACTCACTGGCGTCGTTCAGCCCGACGAATGTTTCACCCGCCGGATCACCGGGGAGCTGCGTTTTTGAAACGGTGACACCGTCCACCGCATGCCACTCCTCCGGGCGCAGATCGAGCAACTCGATCGTCGTGCCGGGGAAGTCACGGCGGCAGCGCTCGACCATTTCGTCGAGACCGCAGTATTGGTTAAGCGCGGCAAACGACGAGTCAGTTTGCGGCGCGTCACAAATCGTGATCGAGCCGCTCCCCGCCAGCTGCGTGCCGGCCCAGCGGATGACCGCCTCGATGACGGCTGGGTGAGTAACAACGTGCTCCCACTGGCCGGGGCCGGGATGACGCTCGTCGTGTTCCTTGACCCAGTTCGGCTTCAGCACGACACGGTCGTGTGGGCGGACATAATCATCCGGCAGGCCAAGTGCGTCCAGCGCCTCGCCAACAAGCGAGTCAATGGCGGCGGGATCGTCATAGTGGTCGACCCCACGAAAGGCCGAGACGCGCGCGGGATCCAGTTGTCCGTCTGTATTCACTCGTTTTCCAGCGCCAACAGTGCGGCACGGATTTTTTCACCGAACGCCCGACGCGTAAAGTGCCGCAGAAACTGATCGCGCAGGCCAGCCTCGTCGATGCGGCCGAGAAAGCCGTCGAGCCGGTCGGCGATTTGGCCGGGTGATTTTGTGTCCACGAGCCCTTCGTAGCCGGCGGGAAAGAGTTCCGGCAGAATCCGCCAACGGGTCACCACGATCGGCAGGCCGTGCGCCATCGCCTCGATAAGGCTGACCGGGTGCGCCTCGAACTCATAGTACGACGCCAGCACGAACGCGTCGGCTTGGGCTAAGAGCTCACTCTTTTTAGATTCATCGGCGAAGCCGTGGTAAACAACGAGCGGCCCATGGTCGTCGTTCAAGTCGGCTTGGCCAAGTCGCTCTTCAAATTCAGTCTCTTCCCCGGCGAGATAAAATCTGCCGGCAACGTCGAGTTGCACGCGCGCAGACAGGTGCCTGGCCTGCAGGCGGCCGTTCAACTCGGCAACAGCATCAACGGCATCGAACAACCCTTTATCGCGGTAGCAAAGACTGAGGTATAGCACGTGAAACGTCACCAGTGGCCCGCCTCCTGAAAGAGCTTGGCCAAGCGCTTTGGCGCGGGCCTGCTGAACAGATTGCAGCTTATCGGCATAGTCAGGGCAGGGGTCGGACGCACAGTTCGGCACGGTAACGATCTTGAGTGGCGAGAGCTTGGCAGCATCCTCATGATAGTAATCGCCCAGCACGATGCTCAGCGCTGGTCGGCCCAGCAGCAGCCGCGACACCCATCGCTCCCAGGCGTACGCCCCGGTCTGGAGCCAGTCACCGACACCAGCCGCCTGGTAGTGATAAATGATCCGCAGAAAAAACGGGCGGCACAGCAGCATCACGATCCAGTCCCGGTAAACGGCGTTGCGCAGGCCGGGTGCTGGGACGTAGTAGAAATGGTTCACGCCGTGGCGTAACCGCAGCCAAACGGCCTTGAGGCAGTAGCCAAGGAGCAGGCCAAGTTTGCGCAGGCTTGCGGAAGCGATGTCATCGACTTCTTTCGAGAGGCGGCTGTTGACGTGAAAGATCTCGATCGATTGGTCGTCACCACTGCGCAGCTCGTCGAGCAGCTGCTGCACCATGAAACTTTGGCCATGGAACGGCGGCGGGACATGTGCAAAGACGAGCAGTTTCATGACACGTCGCCGTTGCGCTTGGCCATCTGCCGATACACGTGGTTGTATTTGGCGGCCATCTCGCTGGCGGCCCAACCGCGGACGCTCTCGCGGATTTCGCCTGGCGGCGACGGGGTGAAGTCGCCGTTTAGGATGGCGGCGATTTGGTCGCGCAAACCGTCAATGCTACCGGTCTCATACAGCAGGCCGGTCGTGCCTTCCTGCACGATATCAACGTTGCCGCCGCTGCGGGCCGCAAGGGCGGGGAGGCCCAGCGCGAGGGCTTCCATCAGCGACACGCTGCACGGCTCGTTCTCCGAGGCGACGACGACGAAATGGCCATCGCGCAGGGCATCGGTGACCTGATTAGTCACACCTCGCAGCAGAACAATTTCCTGTAGGCCATGTTGCTCGATCGATTCGCGCAGCTGCTCGGCGAATGCCTGCGAGTCGGGATCGCCCTGCTCCGGCCCCCAGAGATGAAACTCGACGCGGGCCTTGAGGTCGGCAGGCAGCCTCGCCAGGGCAGCGATAGGGTGATGCCAGCATTTCCAGCGGACAAGCGTGCCCATGCCAACGAGCCTGAGCTTGGCCAAGGGATCAGCGCTTGGCCAAGTGTTGGCGGTGAGCGGCTCCTGCAAAAAACGATCGGCGCAGCCGGAAAAAATAATGCTGCACCTGGGCGGCCCGACCTCGAGGCCATAATGCGCGGCCATGTTGGGGTTGAGCACCACGGTGGTCATCCAGTCACGCCGCGCCGCCCAGCGGTAAAACCAGGCACGGCTGGCATAGCTGTGGTTCGTGAATAGAACCTGCCGGCCGAGAAACAGGCCAGCTAGCAACGCGACGATGAGTCCACCGCGCGTGTGCGCGTGAATCACATCGAATGACTCCTGCTGGAGCAGTTTGCGCAGGCTGAAAAACGCCAGCGCGCTGGAAAAAAAAATGGCGATGTGACTCGGCGAGTCGCTGGCGATGAATCCGGTGCGCCGGTAGTCAAGCGCCGGTGCACGGGTTTCCGCATATTCCCGGTGAACCCAGACCGTATGCCGGGTGCCGACTGCGGATCCGGCTTGGTGCAGGCTGCGGATCACCGCAAGGATGCCGCCGGCATCCTCGCGCTGGCCGACCAGGTGGAGGATTCTCATTCGAGCTCGGGCTGCTCCGATTGCTGCACTCGCAACCGGTCCCGCAACATGTATTGGCAAGCGATCAGCAGGCCGGCCTGGAGGGAGAAGGTTTTCATCGCGTACTCGCTGTCGCCGTGCAGGGCGATGAAGGCAACCACGTTGGCCATCCAGAGGCAGGCCACAATGCAGCTCACCCGGGAGAACTCATCGTCCACACCATGTTCGCGGAGGTGAAAAATCACCTTCATGGCGACCACCGATCCGGTGAGGAGGAACAGGAGCATGAAAGCGGTTCCAAACAAGCCGGTATTGACCATCAACCCAATGAATCCATTGTAAAAACGACCTTGATTGATGTGGTAAGTGATCGCCGTTGGATCCCATTTCAGGGAGTGGTCGCCATAACCGGACTGCCCAAACCCGCGCCCAACCCACAGATACCGTGGTATCATTTTAAACCCCTCCACGCGAAGGACGCGTCGGGTTTCCATCGTGCTCAATCCATCCAACCGTGCATCGCGGTGCACCGTAATGCCGGGCAACGCCGAGAGCGCACGCTGGGCCGCAAGCGGCATGCGTTCCGCGAAACCGTAAGAAATGGTCAAGCCGAGGGCCAACAACAGGGCTGCCCCCGCAGCGTTCCTCATGGTGATCAGCCTTTGGGTAAAAATCATGAAGCTCATTACGAGGACAAGGATCGCCACCGTGTAGCGGTGTCCACTCAGCAGGCCGACACCCACGATGAACAAGCCGGCTGGAACCAACCAGACACCCCTGGATGTCACAAAGTCACTCAGCTTGTTCTTAATGAGCAACAGCCAGAGGAAACCGATGCTCACGAATGCCAGTGACTGGTAACGGTTGATGCCCATCTTCATGCGCTCCATCTCAAAGTTACGTGCGTCGCCGGGTACCTCAAGGAAAAACAGGATGTTGAACAGGCCCGGCGCGTTGGTGTAAATCACGTCCGAGATCACCCAAGTCGCCGAGAGCACACACTGGATGATAAATAATTTCCTGATCTGCCCCTCCTTCAACCGGACCATCATGAACAGTAACGGGAAGATGGCGCAGGTAAGCTGTTGGAAATAAAATCGCCCGCCCATCTGCGAGCCGCCCATCGTGCGAAAACCAATGCCGCGTTCCATCATTGTAAATATGAGTACGGCACAATAACCGGCCACACCAAGCAGCATCCACTTGTGTTCGAAAACAGAGTCCCACATCTTGTCCCGATATTGCCGGAACGAAAACACCAGCACGCACCCGGTCCAGCCCAAGAGCGCAGCCGCCTCCCAAATAAACGGCCGACCTGGAAAGAAGGGGAGTATCAATGCCGTCGAGAACGTCGCCACCGCGCAGGTCACCGAGAGCGTCGCGTGGTACGGCATCAAGACCAGCCAAGCCAGGCCACCAAAGGCGAACGCAGCAAAAAAAGCGTCATCCGCCAGCATGTACCCCAAAACAAGTACAAGCAGCATGATGATGCCAAAAACGAGTAACTTTTGCAGGCGCAACGCGCCTTCTAACGAACCGGCATTCACTGCGCGCGGTTATATCTATTTTTCGGAATTGTGCAACCTTGAGGCTCCGCCGACTACTCCGGATTGATCTGCGCCATCCTCAGCTTCAGTTCTTCCTTCAAGGCATTTCGCTGTTCCTGGGTGACTTTCCGAGGCACTGCCAGCGGATTGCCAAACACCACGTCACAGCGTGTCAACGGCCATGGCAGCTGGAATCGATCCCAGCTTTTGAAGCGATACTTTCGGTTGGCTTGACAACCAAGCGGAACAATCGGCAGGCCGGTCACCTGGCCAAGCGACAGGATACCTTCCTGTATCTCGTGACACGGGCCGCGCGGGCCGTCAGGCGTGACGGCCAAGTGCAAGCCAGCCTTTGCTTGCCGAGATAATTCCAGCAACGCCTGGCGACCTCTCCGACTGGTCGAGCCACGAACCGGCTCGATGCCAAAAGCACGCAGAACCTCCACGGCGAACGCGCCATCCTTGCTCGCGCTGACCATCGCAACCACCTTACGGCCGGTTTTCGGCTGGATAACATCACGAGTTGCAAAGAGCGCATAGATGATCCGGTTGTGCCATGCGCAGAGAATAAACGGCCGGTCGCGGGCAGTATCCATAATCCCATGTGGATCGGACACACGAACGCGCCACGTGAAGCGCAGCACCCGGAGCAATACATAAACCAGCCGGGCCGCCAGCCGTTGGCCAAGCCCTGCCTCGTTCGGGATGACAACCTGCGTGTCCAAGTTTGTTTTACTTGCCGCCCTTGAGCGCGGCGCGGACCAGTTTCTCAACCGAAGCCTGCGGGCCGAGCATCGCCCGTGCAGCCTGGGCGGCTTTTAGAGCCTCGGCCGGCTTGGTGCCCAGCGCCTCGAGCGCGGCCGCCGTATCGGCGATCGGCTTGTCATGCGCCGCAAGCGCCTGGCCGAGCGGAGCCGCCGCGCCGGGTGCCGGGCCAAGCTTGTCCTTCAACTCGAGCACCATTCGCTCGGCAGTTTTTTTGCCGATGCCATTGATGCTCGAGAGCCGCTTCACGTCCCCGGTGCCGATCGCACCCTTGAACGATGCTACATCCATGCCGCTCAGTACATTCAGCGCCAGCCTCGGCCCGATGCCGCTCACGCCCTGGATCATCCGGAACAACTCGCGCTCGTCGTTTGTCGCGAAGCCGTAAAGCGTCTGCGAATCCTCACGCACCACAAGCTGTGTCTTGAGCGTTACCGCCTGACCAAGCTCCGGCAGTTTCTCGAATGACGACAACGGGATCAGCACCTCATACCCGATGCCGTTGACGTCGATCACCGCCTGCGTCGGCAGCGCGTCAGTAAGTTTCCCTTTCAAAAAAGTTATCATGCCTGCGCCCTAACCGGCCGACAAAGAGTCACACAGAAAACATTGCCGCCGCAAGACAGACCATTCACATCCCCTAGAAAGCGGACTGTCCTTGCGTTTTGAACCGGTGACTTCTAGCCTGCCGCGCCTGAAATGAAGGTCTCGATTTTCGGTCTTGGCTATGTCGGCGCAGTCACTGCCGGGTGTCTCACCAAGGTGGGGCACACCGTCGTGGGCGTAGATGTGCAGGCCGAAAAAGTCGAGTCGATCGCCAGCGGCGTATCGCCCATCATCGAGCCGGAGCTGGATGGCCTCCTCGCTGAGGCGGCAAAAAACGGCCTGCTCTCGGCCACTCAAAATCACGAGCAGGCCATAGAGACGACCGATGTGTCGCTCGTATGCGTCGGCACGCCGTCGGCTGAGAACGGCGAACTTAATCTGCAATTTGTACGGCAGGTCACCGGGCAGATCGCTGACAAGGTTCGTGTCTCCGGCAAGTCGCACGACCTTGTCCTGCGCAGCACGATGCTCCCCGGCAGCACCCAAAAAATTGCCACCGACCTGCTCGCCGACCTGCTCGAATCCGGCAAACTGCGCCTCTTTTTTTATCCAGAATTTTTGCGCGAAGGCACCGCGGTGGCCGACTTCGACGACCCGTCACTGGTCGTCGTCGGCACGCACGACGGCTCGGCGTTTCCCAACGAGTTGTCGCCCCTTTTCGGCGCGGACGCCCCGTCGGTGAACTGGCCCAGCGCCGAGATGGTCAAGTACGCCTGCAACGCCTTCCACGCAACGAAGGTGACGTTTGCCAATGAGATCGGCCGCATTGGCAAAAACATGGGCGTCGATTCGAGGTCGGTAATGCGACTGCTCTGCCAGGACACGCGCCTCAACTTATCGCCGTATTACCTGCGCCCCGGCAACCCGTTCGGCGGCTCATGCCTGCCCAAGGACGTCCGCGCGCTGACGCACGAGGGGCGGCGAGGCGGCGAGGAACTACCGCTGCTCGAGAGCCTGCTGCCGAGCAATGAGGCGCATTTGGCCAAGCTCATCGAGTTGACCAAGAGACTGGCCAAGGACCGTGTCACCCTCCTTGGTCTGTCATTTAAGAGCGACACGGATGACCTCCGCGAAAGCCCGATGGTCGAGGTCGCGCAGCACCTACTCGGGCGCGGATTCGAACTGAGCATTTACGATCCGCAGCTTAATCTGGCCAAGCTCATCGGCACCAACAAGCGCGTGATCGACGAGAAAATGCCGCACTTAGCCACGCTGCTGACCGGTGACCTAGGCGCCGCGCTTGGCCAATCGGGGCTCGTGATCGCGGCGCAAAAGTGCATCGACCTCGAGACACTCCGGCCGCTCATCACGACCGAACACACGCTACTCGATGTCAACGGCTGGCCAGAACTGCGCGACTTGCCGGCCCACTACGAAGGATTCTGCTGGTGAGCAAAGAGAAGCCCTGTGTTTGTATCGTCGTCGAGAACCTACCGGTGCCGCTCGACCGCCGGGTCTGGCAAGAATCGTGCGCACTGCGCGATGCAGGCCACGAGGTGGTCGTCATTTGCCCACGAATGCGCGACTTCACCGAGCCGGAGGAAATCATCGACGGCATCCAGGTTTACCGTCACTGGATCAGCGAGGAGGCCGGTGCAATCAGCGGTTTTTTTCGCGAGTACTGCTCGGCTCTCTGGGGCGAGTTCCGGTTGCTTTGGAAAGCCTGGCGGCGGCATCGCTTCGATATCTTGCATCTCTGCAACCCGCCCGACCTGCTGTTTCTGGTTGCCGCGCCGTACAAGCTCACCGGCACGCGGATCATTTACGATGTGCACGATGTTTGCCCGGAAATGTTTGAGGCCAAGTTCGGCAAACGTGGCCTGCTGTACTGGGCCGTGCGTACGGCGGAATGGTGTACGCACTTTTTCGCAGACGTGGTGATCGCCACGAACGAGTCGGTGCGCGACATCGCTATCGGGCGCGGTGGCCAGTCGTCTGACAATGTGTTCGTCGTTCGCACCGCGCCGCAGATCGCCAACACGGGCGTTGAGCCGGATTTCTCGCTGAAAAAAGGGCGCAGATACCTTGTCGGCTACGTCGGCGTGATGGGCAACGCCGACGGCGTGCGTTACATCGTCGAGGCCGCGCACCACCTCGTTCACGGGCAGGGACGGGACGACATACAGTTTCTGCTGATGGGCTCCGGCCCGGAGCACGACGCACTGGTCGCCCTCCGCGACAAACTTGGCCTGGGCAGGTTTGTCGAACTGCCCGGCCGCGTTTCGAATGAGTTTTTGTTTGCGGCACTACAGACGATGGACCTCGGCGTGTCGAGCGACCCGATCAACCCGTACAATCACCACTGCACAATGAACAAAGTGCTCGAGTACATGGCCTTCGCCAAGCCACAGGTAATGTTCGACCTGAAGGAGGGCCGTTTCTCGGCCGGCGATGCCGCTTGTTATGTCCCAGAGAACTCCGCCGAAGCCCTTGGCCAGGCGATCGTCAAAACGCTTGATGACCCGGGCGCATGCGAGCGGATGGGCCGCTTGGGCCATGAGCGATTCCACACGCAGCTCAACTGGGAAAAATCAGTCAAGCAACTTGAGGCCGCCTACGCCCGGGCGCTTGGTTAAGCCTCACGCCAAAATATTGGCGACCACCCGGGCCTGCCGGTCGTTGGTGAGCTTTTGCTGGCGGACGCCCTGGTGGTAAATCAGCCCATTGCGGTCGAGGTCAAACAGGTACAGCAACTTGGCCTAATAAAAAACCTACGACTCCTCGCAACACTGTGCAATGGCCTTTTGTTGACCTACAAGAGGACGGGGAAAGGCGTTGTAATGTGAACGGTCTGCCCTAGACTGCGCGGCCCGCGGCCCAAGCCATTGGCACCGCGTGATTGTTGGCGGATGAAGAAGCCCACCCTGCTCATCGTATTCCTGACCGTGTTCATTGACGTGGTCGGGTTCTCAATCATATTCCCGCTCTTCCCGGAGATGCTCGATTATTACATTGAGCTGGACGGAAAGGATAGCCTGATTGGCTCGCTGGTTGCCTGGCTTAGCAAATTCGCCGGAGACGACAAGAACGCCGTGGCGACGCTGTTCGGCGGTGTGCTCGGCTCGCTGTACGGTTTTTTGCAGTTCCTCTTCGCGCCGATCTGGGGAGCGTACTCCGACAGGCGCGGCCGACGGCCCACGCTCATTTTCACGCTCGGCGGCATCGTGCTGGCAAACCTAATCTGGGTGTTCGCCGGGAGCTTTGCACTGCTCGTTCTAGGCCGCGCGCTTGGCGGCATCATGGCCGGGAACATCTCCACTGCCTCTGCTGTCGCGGCGGACATCACCTCTGGCAAAAACCGCGCCTCCGGCATGATCCTCATTGGCGTCGCTCTTGGCCTGGGCTTCATCCTAGGCCCGGCCATCGGCGGGTTTGCCTACGGTTGGCAGCTGGTCGAGCAAGGCAAGGCCGTGCCCGGCTTGGCACTGCACCCCTTTTCAGGCCCGGCGATCATCGCCCTAGCCATCGCCGGCGTAAACTGGTTACTGGTCATCTTCCTTCTCTCCGAGAGTTTGCCTCCGGAAAAACGCGGTCAGCACACGGCCCAGCGCAGCTTCAACCCGTTCGTCCAACTCAAGCGTATCCACCTGCCGGGCGTCGCTCGCACCAACCTGATATACTTCGTGTACTGGAGCGCGTTTTCGTCGGTCGAGTTTACCATTGCCTTTTTTGCGACGGAGAGGCTCGGCTTCAAGCCAGTGAACATCGCGTGGATGTTTGTCTTTATCGGCTTGTCACTGATTTTTTTCCAAGGCGGAGTGGCCCGGCAACTCATCAAGCGCGTGGGCGAGCGCCGAACGGCGTTGGCTGGCGTCTGTAGCACGCTGCCCGGTTTTCTCATCATCGGTAATGCCACGAGCACAGCCATGCTGTATGGCGGGCTGCTCCTTATGACTGCCGGTAGCGGGATGACCATGCCGTCGCTCAACTCGCTCGTGTCGCGCTACACGCCGGGAGACCGGCAAGGCTTATCGCTGGGTGTGTTCCGTTCGCTTGGCTCGCTTAGCCGCGCCATAGGCCCGATCACGGGCGGCTTGCTCTACTGGAAATTTGATAACTCGATGCCGTTCTGGGTCGGCGCGGCATTTCTCATTGTGCCGTTCTTCATGATGCTTGGCCTCCCACCGGTGCGTGACCACGACAAGCCCACTGCAGTGAACAGTGAACAGTGAACACCTCCTGCTTGGCCAAGTTCAAGCCTGCTTGGCTTGGTCGGTTTCTCCCTCGGCCGGTGGAGGCAGGCTGCGCAACACCTCAGCCACCGGCTCGACGGCGGGGAGTTCCTTACCTTCGGTCTCGCCAACCTGCAGTTTGTTGACTCGCTCGCCGCTTGGTTTGATCGAGCTTTCGTAGCTGCCGACGGCTGCATTGTACGCCTTGTTCGCGCGGTCCAGGCCAGCGCGAATTTTGTCGAAATGCGTGATAAAGGTGCCGATCCGCTTGTAGAGCTGCTGCGCTGCCTCGGCAATGGCCCGGGCGTTTTCAGACTGAGAATGGTATTGCCAACTCACCCTAACGGAGCTTAACAACGCAATCAGTGAAGTCGGCGTGGCGAGGGTGATGCGGCGCTCGGCCGCCCAGACGATCAGGTCGGGGTCGCCCTCGAGCGCGGCGCTGAAAAGTGACTCTGCCGGCACAAACATCACGACGCAATCGAGCGCCCCGTCGATGTGTTGCGGGTAGTTGCGGTCGGCCAACGCCTTGATGGTTTCGCGCATTTTTTTGCCGTGCTGCTCGATAGCTGCCTTGCGCTGAGCGGCGTCGCCCGACTCGAGCTCATTGAGAAACGACAAATCCGGCGCCTTGGCATCGACAACGATGTGGCGACCCTCAGGCAGATGCACGATCATGTCCGGTCTACCCTCACCGGAATCGGCTTGTTCGCTGAAATCGCAGTGGCTGCTCAGCCCGGCTGCCTCGACCACGCGACGTAGCGTCGCCTCGCCCCACTTGCCGCGTGCCTGGCTGGAGTTGAGGATCATTCGCAGCTGCTCCGTCTCGCTCGAGAGCGACTTGCTGTTTTGGCTGAGCGCCTCGAGTTGTTCGCGCAGTTTACCCAGCTGCGTATCCTGCTTGGTGTCGCTTTGGGCCAGTCGTTTTTGGTAGGTCTCGAGGTGTTGCTCGAGAGGCTTGAGCAGCTTGGCCACGGCTTCCCTGCTGGTGTTCAGATCGCCCTTTGCGCTCTCATGAAACTTGCCAAGCGTCTCATTGGCCAGGCGCACTAGTTCCGGCTGCGCCTCCTTGAGTGCATCAGCACTGAGCGCCTTGAACGACTCCTTGAGCGCGGCTAGTTGCTCCTCCGACTGCCGCCGCTGGTCCTCAAGCCGCTGTTCAGCCGCCCGGCTCTCGGCCTCGGCCTCGGCCCCCTTGCGCGTACCGCCCAGCCAGCCGATTACCGCCCCCAGCGCAATGCCAACGAGCAGGTAAATAAAAATCTCTGGATTTTCCATGAGCACCACCAGTCTGTCGCCCCAGGGGCCCGGCGACAAACTGAAAAAGGTTTACAGTTTCTTTCTGTGGTTCTCTGCGTCTGGAGCCATGAACAGCGAGCTTGGCCAAGTCGATGCTCGACGGCTTGGCGCCTCCGCCTGACAATCCGCCTGTGTCTTGGCTCTACAAGACGTTCGTTCGACCGAACTTTTTTCAGCGCGACCCCGAGGAAACGCATAACCTCGTTATCAACCAACTCGCCTGGGCGGCCCGGAGGCGCTGGGCACTGGGCTTGGCCGGATGTTTTTTGCGCGGCCCTAGACTACCCATCGAGTTGTTCGGGTTGACCTTCCCCAACCCGCTTGGCCTCGCCGCCGGCATGGACAAGGGCGGCTCGGCGATCCCGGCCTGGGCCGCGCTGGGACTTGGTTTCAGTGAATTGGGCGGCGTCACACGACACGGGCAGCCCGGCAACCCGCAGCCGCGCATGTTCCGCGTGGTCGAGGACGAGGCACTCATCAACCGCATGGGCTTCAACAATCCCGGCGCTAATGCGATGGCCGAGCGGCTCGGTGACTGTCGCGACTCCGGTGCCTGGCCCAGCCACCCAGTCGGCGTCAACCTTGGCAAATCCAAAGTCACGCCGCTCGCCGATGCGCCCGCCGATTACCTGTACTCGTTTCGGTTGCTGAAAAATCTCGCTGACTTTTTTGTCGTCAACGTCAGCTCGCCGAACACGCCGAACCTCCGACAGTTGCAGGACAAGTCGGCGCTGGCCGAGATTCTCGGCGCATTGCAGGAGGTAAACGATAGCCACCAGCCGATCCTCGTCAAGGTCGCGCCTGATCTGGGTTTTAAGGCGCTCGACCAGATTCTTGAGTTGGTCGAGCCGTACAACCTCGCCGGCCTTGTCGCCACCAATACCACCAACGCACGTCCCACCCAAACCGGGATTTACGCTGAGCCCGGCGGCTTAAGTGGCCGCCCCTTGGCCAAGCGCAGCACCGAAGTCATCCGGCACCTCTACCAGCAGTCGGGCGGCCGCGTGCCGCTCATCGGAGTTGGCGGCATTTTTGACACCAACGACGCTTGGGAAAAAATCACTGCCGGCGCATCGCTACTGCAGATTTACTCCGGTTTGGTTTACGAAGGGCCGCAAATCATACGCATCATCCTGAAGGGACTAACCAAGCGGCTGGCCCGTGAAGGCTTCACGGAACTGAGCCAAGCCGTCGGAACCGAACAATGAACCCCGCCTGGCCAAGCGCGTTGCTGCTGTTGACTGTCTGGACGGTCAGGGCGGACGATGCAGACCAACTCCGGGCGCTTGGCGGCAGCGTGTTCACCAAAGGCGACGTAGTTGCGGAGATCAACCTCAACCGTTCGAAGATCAGCGATGACCAACTGAAACTCGTCGCCGGTTTCGGGCATCTCACCGACCTCTCGCTTGAGCAAACCAAGATTGGCGATGCCGGACTCGCGCACCTCGCCGGTTTGATCAAGCTTGAGTGGCTCAACCTTTACCAGACACAAGTCGGCGACTCCGGGCTCAGGCACCTGACCAAACTGCCGCGGCTCCAGCATCTGCCGATCGGCGAAACCAGGGTGAGCGATGCAGGCATGGAACACATCGCGAAAATGAAACGGCTGGTTTACCTCGGCCTACGCGGGAACAAGATCAGCGACGCGGCGTTGGCGCACCTGGCCAAGCTGACCAGGCTGACCGAACTGCACCTCGGCGAAACCGGCATCACCGACAAGGGCACAAGGCAGCTCGCCGCGCTTGGCCAGCTACAAAAACTGTGGCTGTACGACACGCGCATCACTGACGCAAGCGTGCCGCGCCTAGCCGGGCTCAAGCAGTTGCAGGCGCTCTATCTGCATCGGACGCGACTGACCGTCGAGGGCGTCCGGCGGCTACAAAAGGCACTGCCGAAGTGTCGTATTTTTTACCGCTCGGCCAACATGCCGGAATAAATTAAAATGAAAAATTCACAACGCACAACCCTGGCGATTCACCGCTGGCTCGGACTGATAACCGGGCTGCAACTTTTATTTTGGTGCGCCGGTGGGTTTGTATTTTCAACGCACGACATCGAGTGGGTGCGCGGCAACCACGGCCGCGACAAATCAGCCCCGCCGGCGCTACCGGCTACCGGCATCGCCGCATCGCCGGCCGAGGCCATCGTCACCAGCGGCTTGGTCGGCGTGCACGAAGTCACGCTGACCACGCAGCTCGGCAAGCCGGTCTACCGGCTCGTTGGCCAGGACGGCTCGGCGCTGGTCGATGCCGCAAGCGGCGAAGCTTTCGTGATCGACGAGGCGCAGGCCCGCCAAATCGCGCAAGACGATCGCGCTGAAAAACCAGAGGTCACACAGGCCACGCTGATCACCGGCGATGCCCCAACGGAGTTTCGCAGGCGCGACCTACCGGCATGGCGGGTGGACCTGGCAGATGCCGACAACACGCACATCTACATCGATCAGGTGACCGGGGCGATCGCCGCGCGGCGAAACGATGCTTGGCGGCGGTTTGATTTTTTCTGGATGCTGCACACGATGGATTACTCTGGACGCGACAATTTCAATACACCGTGGCTCGTCGGTTTCTCTGTGCTCGGCCTGTTGTCGGTCGGCTCCGGTTGGGCGATCTGGCTGTTCCGGCTCGTCCGCAAAATCGGTCGCGCGACGGCATGACAGGCACGTTGTTCGAGATCGTCCACGAGGACGACGAGTTGCTGGTGATCAATAAGCCAGCCGATCTGGTTTGCCATCCAACCAAGGGCGACGAGATGAGTAGCCTGATCAGCCGTGTGCGGCTGCACCTTGGACAAGCGGCGGCGCACATGATCAACCGGCTTGACCGCGAGACAACCGGCATCGTGCTATTGGCCAAGCGCGACGAGGCGGCGGTTGAGTTGCGGCGGCTCTGGGAAAGCGGCGGCGTGAAAAAGTCATACAACGCGATCGTGCACGGCCACGTCGAACCGGACTCCGGCACCATCGACGAGCCGCTGGGATGCGACGAGGCGAGTCCGGTGGCAATCAAAAATTGCGTGCGCGCGGACGGCAACCGATCGCAAACCGGGTTCACGGTGGCCGATCGATTGGAAAGGGAGGAAGGCCTGTTTTCGCTGCTACGGGTTCGGCCACGAACAGGGCGCAAGCACCAGATTAGGATTCACTTGTCACACATTGGGCACCCGATCGTTGGCGACAAGTTGTATGGACACGACGAGGACTGCTATCTCGCGCTGGTGGAGGGCCGCCTCACCAGCGAGCAACGGCGGGCGTTGCTACTACCATGCCACGCGCTGCACGCCTGCCAACTCATGTTTCATTGGCGCGACAGAGAGTGGCGCTTCGAGGCCAAGCCGGATGCGCGGTTTTCCGATTTTCTTGTGGGCTGACCACCCTCGCCTGGCCAGGCGTTATTTCTCGACCGCCCAGATGTTGCGGTAGCGCACCGGGTTGCCGTGGTCCTGCAGGTGCAGGAAGCCCGGGGCGGCGCCCTCAGCCAACGGGCTTGCGGTGGTGCGCTTGGTTAGCTCGACGTTATCGTGGATAAGCACGCCATTATGACGGACCGTGATGCGTGCGCTCTCCGTCTTTTTGCCTTCGCTGTCGAACTTCGCGGCAGTGAAGTCGATGTCGTATGACTGCCACTGCAGCGGCGGAAAGCACATGTTCACGTCCGGATCCTTGATCGTATAGATGCCGCCGCACTCGTTGTGTTTGCCGGCCAGGCCGAATGAGTCGAGCATCTGCACCTCATAGCGGGCCTGTAGGTAGCAGCCGCTGTTGGCACGGCCCTGGCCGCGCTTCTTTGGCTCGTACGGCAGACGGAACTCAATATGCAACTTGTGATCCTGGAATTTCCTAACACTGTTGGCGCCCTGCATCAGCAGGCCGGTCTCGGTCATGCGACCCGGCTTGAAGTTCTCGGCGGATTTGCCGTCGAACAACACAACCGCGCCCTCGGGAGGCTTGGCACCTAGCGTCGGACTTTTGCGGATGGTGCGGTCGATGGAAAACTCCTGCCCGTCACGAGAAAAGATCAGCTTGCCGCCGGTAATCGATTTGGAAGTGGTGCCGCCGGTGAAGGTGACCGTGTCGCCGTCGCGCGCACCGTCGTACTCGCGCTTCTCCGCCGCGCCATCGTAGCCGGCACCGGGCAGGCCGCCGGGGAAAAGCACCAACTTGAACTTGCCATCGCCGAGCGCGATAACCTGCGAGCCGACGTCGTATTGGCCGGCCAGCACCCCAGCGTATTCGCCCTGGAACGCATAGTCGGCATCGACCTTGGCCGGGTCAGCCGCGTCCTCATTCTTAGCCGCGTAAACTGGAATCAGCCCAGCCAGTAGGATACCGGTGGCAAGGCACAACAGGTGTCGTGTTTTGATTAACATGGTACTTCGCGGCAACCCGTATCGCGCTTGGTCAAGCGAGTCAACCGAATTTGACCAAGCGTGGTTTTTTCTTTCATCGACCGGGGTTTTGTCGATGATTTGCGCCTTGTTTTGAGCATGAAGATTGTTCTCGCATATTCCGGAGGGCTCGACACCTCCGTTCTGTTGTCCTGGATCAGGGAAAAGTACTCCGCCGAGGTCATCGCATTCTGCGCCGACATCGGGCAGGAGGAGGAAACCAAGGGCCTGCGCCCGAAGGCGCGCAAGACCGGCGCATCCGATGTTTATATAGACGACCTTCGAGAGGAGTTCGCCACCGATTTCATTTTCCCGATGATGCAGGCCGGCGCGATTTACGAGGGACAATATTTTCTCGGCACCAGCATTGCGCGCCCGTTAATCGCCAAGCGCATGGTGCAGATCGCGCGCAAACACAAGGCGCAGGCCATCGCCCACGGCGCCACCGGCAAAGGCAACGACCAGGTGCGGTTCGAGCTGGCCGCAGCCGCGCTCGCGCCCGACCTCAAGGTGATTGCGCCGTGGCGGGACGAGGCCTTCCGCGACCAGTTCCCCGGCCGAAAGGAGATGATCGACTACTGCCTAGACAAAAAAATCCCGGTCGAGGCGAGCATGAAAAAACCATACTCGATGGATCGTAACCTCCTGCACATCTCGTTCGAGGCTGGCATGCTTGAGGATCCATGGCTCGACGCCTCCACGCCGAAGTACCGGGACATGTACAAGCTGAGCGTGTCGCCCGAGGACGCACCGGACAAACCAGAGTACGTCACGCTCGATTTCAAAAAAGGAAACTGCGCCGCCGTCAACGGCCGGGCAATGTCGCCGCTCAAAGTGATGCAGACCCTCAACCGGCTCGGTGGTAAACACGGCATCGGCCGGGTGGACATGGTGGAGAACCGATTTGTCGGCATGAAGTCGCGCGGAGTGTACGAGACACCGGGCGGCGCGATCCTGCACGCGACACATCGCATGATGGAGTCGATCACGATGGACCGCGAGATGATGCACCTGCGTGACTCGCTGATCCCAAAATATTCTGAGTTGGTTTACAACGGCTTCTGGTATGCGCCCGAGCGGGAGGCGCTGCAGGCGCTCGTCACCGAGAGTCAGCAAAACGTATCCGGCACCGTGCGTGTGAAACTATACAAGGGCAACGTGATCGCCGCCGGGCTCAAGTCGCCGGTCAGCCTGTACAACCCGGATATCGCGACGATGGAGGCCGACCCGACGGATGCCTACAACCAGAGCGACGCCACCGGGTTTATTCGGCTAAATAGCCTTCGGCTGAAGGTGGTGGCCAATGTGGCCAAGTCCAGGCGCTTGGCGAAGCGCAAGCGCTGACCTTGCCAAGAGGCGCAGAAGCAGGAGCCGGACAACTTACCCGAAGAGAACCTGCCCTTTGATACGCCGTTGCCGCCGGAGGATGGTGAATCGGCGGTTGAGGGCTAATTGAACGCCTGGCTGATGCGCTTCCGGCCGCTCGTTTTGCGGATATAGTTGAGAAGGATTTCCACCGCCTCATCCACATCATCTGTCAACGTCAGCAATTCAATGTCACCCGGGCTGATGTAACCGTCTCCTTCGAGTGTTTTTTTCGCCCAGTTGAGCAGACCCCGCCAGTGCTTTTTGCCGAACAAGATCAACGGGAAAGACTCAATGCACTGGGTTTGCACCAAGGTCGCCACCTCAAACAACTCGTCCAGTGTTCCGAATCCTCCCGGCATGTAAACAAAGCCAAGGCTGTACTTCACAAGGCAGACCTTGCGCGAGAAAAAGTAGTGAAAGTTGATCGGCAAATTGGCGTACTTGTTGCCGCACTGCTCAAACGGCAGC
>JAKUOU010000042.1 GCA_022451065.1 Pedosphaera sp.
GACGAGCTGCGATCAAGATTACTGCTGCCGGGGTAGGATCGTTGGCTCTCACTCCGGATTTTTTTGCAGCCAGGGAGGCTGTCCAGCCGTTCGGTGCGGATTTTAAAAACCTTGAGACTCTCACGACCGGCCAATGGTGGACGAAGGGCGCCGGCGCAAAAACCCAGCTAAAGGGAAGGAGGCGAAAGGCGAGCGCCCCGCCGATGGATGTGCCGCGTGATCAGGTCGTCGCCTTTGCGGTCTACACGCATCAGGCCGGCATGTTGAAAATGACCGCGCAATTGTACCCACTCAAGCCAGGTGAGGAGCGCTTGGCTAGGTTGGAATTGAAGCGCAATGGCAAATGGATTGAGGTCACCAAATCGGAGGTGCGCTACCCCGGCTGGTACGCCCACTTTCGGGTTGAAGATTGGGACAACTCGAAAAGTGTGCCGTACCGCGTTCGTCATGGTGAGAAGGCGATCTTCGAGGGGATCATTCGTCGTGATCCATCGGACAAGGATGAGATTGTCATCGCCAATCTGTCCTGCAACTCAACCAACACTACCGGTGGTCGACCGGAGATCATCGCTAACCTTAGGCGGCAGGATCCTGACCTTCTGTTTTTTGGCGGTGATCAGACCTACCGACACACTGAGCACACCGCCGGGTGGATCGAGTTTGGTCTGCAGTTTCGAGACATCATCCGCGATCGGCCCGCGGTCTGCATCCCGGACGACCACGACGTCGGTCACGGCAACGTGTGGGGCGAGAGCGGTAAAAACTCAACCCTCCCAGGCAGCGCCGACGGCGGCTACAAGTTTCCGGTGAAGTATGTCAACCAGGTCCAGCGACAGCAATCTTGGCACATGCCGGACTCCCCTGATCCAGCGCCGGTGAATCGAGGTATCAGCGTTTATTTCACGCGAATCACCGTTGGCGGCGTGGACTTTGCCGTGCTGGAGGATCGCAAGTTCAAGAGCGGACCGGCTGGAAAGATTCCGCAGATGGGTCCACGCCCCGACCACATCAACGATCCAAAATATGACCCCAACACGGTCGATTTGCCCGGCTTACAACTACTTGGCCCGCGACAGGAAAAATTCCTCGAAAACTGGTCGGAGGACTGGACTGATGCCGAGATGAAGGGTGTCCTTTCGCAGACCGCGTTTTGTGGCGCGGTGCACATGCATGGCGGTAGTAACAACCGACTTTTGGCCGACCTCGACTGCAACGGTTGGCCGCAGACGCCGCGCAAGAGGGCGGTGGCACTCATTCGCCGCGCTTGGGCGGTGCATCTCTGCGGTGACCAGCATCTTGCGGTGGTCGTGAAGCACGGAATCAACGATCACAGCGACGGCCCATACGGTTTCACGAGTCCGGCACTGGTCAACACCATCTACGGTCGCTGGTGGCACCCGCTCGACGAGCAGCCTGGTCCCAATCCTGTGCCGAACAGTCCGCTGCCGTGGACCGGCGATTTCAAGGATGGTCTCGGCAACAAAATCTCGATGCTCGCCTACGCAAACCCCGAGAATCGTAACGATGAAAAGAAACGAGCGGATGGCTACGGCATCGCCCGGTTTAACAAAAAGAATCGTACGGTGACGTTCGAGTGCTGGCCGCGCTTCAGCGATGTGCGGCATGGCGATGGAGCACAGTTCACTGGATGGCCCATCACCGTGGCGCAGGACGCCAATGACGGTCGTAAGGTCGAGGGTTATTTGCCGGAGTTGATTTTTAGCGGCGGTAAAAACCCCGTGGTGCAGGTCGTCGAGGAAAAGAGCGGGGAAGTGCTTTATACTGTGCGCGCCCGAGGCGGTCGCTTCCAGCCGCGAGTTTACTCCAAGGGCAAACACACGGTGAAGATTGGCCCACAGAAACCGGATACCAAGACCCTCGCCGGTCTTGAGCCCAAGGCCAAGTCAGCCGCTGGTAAATTAAACGTTTCCGCTTGAACCAGAAAGGCCAAGCGCTTGGCTAAGCGCGTTCGCGTGAAGGTCTTGGAGTGGCGGTGTTTCCATGCGTATCAAAAGTCGTTGGTAAGCCCTGAACACCGTAACTGTCATGTCCCAAATCCAAATAATTTCATTTATTTTTTAAAAAAAGCTTGCGCCGCATTGGGGGGTGGGGTGGGTATTTCTCTCTCAGCCAGCAGTGATTTAAATCCAACCACTATGAAAAATATTATAAAAAATTGGACTTGTTTATTGGTGTTTTCCCTGACATGCGGTTCCGCGATCTCCCAGCCTGCCACTTGGCAGGCGTTCAATGACAGTGCCAACAAGAACGGAGTGACGACGGATGAGACGGTGACCAGGATTAATGTGGGGCGCGGTTCCCCGGGGCCCGCGAGCGGGGAGTTGCTGGTTTTTGGCAGCGGTGATGAAACCGGGGTGACGGCAACATATGAGGAGACGCTGTCGGCGGGCAGCGTATTCTGGACGAGCGACTCAATCACATTTGACGAGGAGAGCGATGCGGCCAAGTTGTTTGGGGAGGCGCTGGATTTGACCGGGAACATCAGTTACGGGGACGCGCCGGGATGGCATATGGACCTGATTCTTGAAGGGCTGGATCCGAACAGTAAATACGTGTTTGCCGGGACAGCGATGCGGGGCGGGGGAGCGGGGTATGCGGAGCGCACGACCAACTGGAAAATCATGGAGGCGGAGAGTTTTGTGTATGCGAGTTCGGATGGGGCGTGGAAGGTGAGCGAGGATAGCGTGGAGTTCAGCACGGGACACAACGAGGCGGGTTACGTGGCGAAGTGGACGGACATTACTTCGGGAGCGGATGGCAGGATAGTGATCCGGACCAGTCATACTGTGGGGGAGGCCAATGGTGGCTTGGCCGGGGCCCACGCCTACAAGGGTTATGCAGGCGGCGCGTTCATGCTCGAATTGCAGGGCGACTCCGGAACGGTTGCCCCGGGGAAGGGGTTAAGTATTCTTCGTGTTTTTCCGAAGGAAAATGAACTGGAAGCCCATCCGAACAGCCCATTGCATGTGCTTATTGAACATGATGTCCACAAGGTGGATCCCGGTTCCGTGGCACTATTTCTGGATGGCAAGAAAGTTGCGTCGGTGGTGCAGCAGGACGGGGACAGGACCTCAATTGTTCATGAATCGGCCGGTACGTTTGAGGATTTTTCCGACCACACTGTTATGGTGGAGTTTTCTGATAGCAGTGATGCGCAAAGGAAATACACCAAGTCATGGAACTTCACCGTGATGGATTGGACCCAGTATGACACGATTCCTGCCGATTCGGCTTTCACACTGGCTGAATTGGAAAAACAGGAGCGGGGATTCGCTATTCGGTTGGCCGCCATTGATCCCGAGGATCCAGATCCCGACAAGGAGGTTATGAGCGAGATCGGGGATCTGTGGTGGATCTGGGATGAGGATTACAACGATCACTCCGATAGGGCACTCTTCAATTCCAAGGGTTATTATTTGGAACGTGCCCAGATCAACTACCAACGGGATGGGAGAACGATAGGGAACAAGGCGGAGGAAAAACTCTTCCCCGGCATTAATGGTACCGAATCCCTCATCCCCGAGGGGTGGGAATTTCCCGTCATTCATTTTGGCCTGGAGGCGACCACCTATCTCGATCTGAAGAAGGGCTATTATCACCTGCAAATTACTACCACACCGGGACACCTTCTTTACGTTGGGTTCGGAGATGACGCCGAGGAACTGTTTCCGGATGAATCAGTCAACCCGGGCAACGATGATTCGAAGGCTTGGCAATACAAATTTGTCGTGGAGAAACCCGGCCTCTATCCGTTCACGCTGTTCTATTATGACTCACTGTCGGGGAGTTCCTCGTTAATCGCTAGCGGTGGCACGGCCTCCAGTCTGGAGTGGTTGAACGTGGCCCCTAGCGGACTGAAATTCCTGATCAACGAGGATGACAACCAGGCGATCACCGCCTATATCCCGCCGGATGCCATTGCCAAGGTGAGTCCCGCCACAATGAGTGTTTTGTTGCAGGATGGAAACATGATTGTTACCTGGTCCGAGCCCGGTACGTTGCAAGGTGCCGAAGAGATTACCGGCCCATGGAACGATGTCGTTGGGGCATCTTCTCCGCACCCAGTGGCTCCTGATTCAACGGCGATGTTTTATCGTGTCCGGCATTGAACCCTAACCAATGATGCGGTTAATACCACTCTGTGTTTTTGCACTTGGCTTTGTATTGCTGAATGCGGCTGATCAACAGCTAGTCAATACTCAGGAAATCACCACGCCATTCGTGAAACCGGCTGATGCGCTGAAGGGCATCTCGCTGCCGGATGAGTTTAGAGTGCAACTCAGCGCGGCCGAGCCGGACGTTCAACAGCCGATCGCCATGGCTTGGGATAGTCGCGGGCGGTTGTGGGTGGCGGAGTGCTACACCTATGCCGAGAGCCGGGTGAACTTCGACTTGCGTCTAAAGGATCGAATTCTGATTTTCGAGGATACCGACAACGACGGCGTCTTTGACAGGCGAAAGGTGTTTTGGGATCAGGCGTCGCAACTGACATCAATAGTGATTGGGTTTGGCGGCGTCTGGGCTGCCTGCGCGCCCAATATCCTGTTTATCCCAGACCGCAACGGAGATGACGTGCCGGACGACATGCCGGAAGTGGTACTCGACGGTTTCGACAATGACACCGTTCGTCACAACATCGTCAACGGGCTGAAGTGGGGACCGGATGGTTGGCTTTACGGTCGGCACGGCATCCTCGCCAGTTCAGAGGTCGGTGTTCCGGGTGCGCCACGGGAAAAGCGCACACGTATTAACTGCAGTATTTTTCGCTACCATCCGGTTACGAAGGAGTTTGATGTTGTCTGCCGCGGCACAACCAATTCATGGGGACACGATTGGGACAGTAACGGGCAGCTCTTTTTCATCAACTCCGTGATCGGGCACCTCTGGCATGCAGTTCCCGGTGCGCGCTACCGGCGCATGTACGGCAACCACTTCGACAAGTTCCTGTACGAGCTTATCCCGCAGACCGCTGATCACTTTCACTGGGACCAGGGCAACGAGCACTGGGCTGACCTTAAGAAGAAAGGCATGACCTTGACGACCGATGCTGCCGGTGGAGGCCACGCTCATTGCGGGATGATGATCTATGGTGCAGACAACTGGCCTGAGGAATATCGCGGCCGTGTGTTCACGCTGAACCTGCACGGCCGCCGGATCAACCAGGACACGTTGTACCGACAGGGAGCAAGCTACGCAGCTAGCCATGCGGACGATTTCATGTTGACTCGCGACCTGTGGTTTCGCGGTATTGATCTGACATACGGGCCTGACGGTGGTGTGTTCGTGCTCGATTGGTCGGACATCGGTGAGTGCCACGACAGCGACGGCATTCATCGTACCAGTGGTCGCATATTCAAGATCACCCATGGCAAAACCAAGGCGCTGAAAAAGGATTTAAGCAAACTAAGCAGCCTCGATTTGGCCAGGTTGCAAACCCACGCCAACGAGTGGCACGTGCGAATGGCGCGCCGGTTGCTGCAGGAGCGTGCCATCGCCGGGGATGACCTTGGACAAGTGCGCGAACATTTGTTTGAACTGTACTCTGAGAGCGTATCAATTCCGCACCGTCTCCGCGCCATGTGGGCGCTGCATATCACTGGCGGCTTGGATGAAGGTTGGCTGCTTGAACAGTCGAACGACGAAAGTGAGCATATTCGTGTTTGGGCGATCAAACTACTTACCGATGGTGGCCAAGTTTCAGTTGAGGTGCTCAGCCGCTTCGTCGAGATGGCAGGTTCGGACATGGCAGGTCTGGTTCAACTGAACCTTGCCTCGACGCTGCGTTTACTCCCCTTGGCCAAGCGTTGGGCCTTGGCCACGCCGTTGGTTTCACACAAGCGCTACTCTGCCGATCCGGTTTTACCCTTGATGATTTGGTACGGGATCAATCCGGCGATTGGTGAAGACCGAGCCAGGGCTGTTGAGTTTCTGGCTAAGTGCCAAATCCCAAAGATCCGTCAATTCATCGCTCGTCGCCTGGCCGGCGGTCCTGTTGAAACTAAAGGGAAGGACTAAAGGCCTAACTACTCTTCGATTGGTAGTAAAAAAGGATGCGCCTAGTTTGAGAACACGGCATCGGCCCGATTACCTCCAGATTTGATGTAGGCGAAAAGATCAAGTAGTTCGTCCTTGTTTAGAATGTTTATCAATGCGGGAGGCATTGGTGAGATGGGGGAAGGCTTCACGCTCTTCACGTCCGAATTTTTGACGATGGTGACTTGATCCGGATCCAGAGGGTTGACTGAAATGTGCAATTCTCCGTTTTCCTCAAATAATATGCGGCCGTTCAAGACGTCGCCGTTTTTTCTGCTCACGATCGACGATTCGTACTGGTCTGAGACGACCCTGTTAGGGTTGATGATAGAGTCTAGCAGATCGTGTGTGCCGAACCTGCTTGCGGCGGAGCTCAGGTCAGGACCAGTGGCTCCGCCCTGACCGTCAAATCGGTGGCAGGAGGCACAGAGCGCGGCGGCAAAACTGCGTTTGCCGTTCTCGAAGTTGCGGCGCTTCATATTGGCGTCGATCAACTCTGCGGTTTCCTCAAGTTTCCATAGTTGACCTGGGCCTTTTGGTGTCGGCGGCTTGGCCGGCTTATAAGCCAGTGAGGCGTCGCCAACGAGTTTTTCGAGTGTGGCACGCTCCTTGGCCGGCGCGTTAGCCAGGGCGTCTTTCTGGAAGTTTTTCAGGAAGCCGCCGTAACTGACGCCGCCGCTCTTGGTCGCTGCATCCTTGTACCACTCAAAATATTTTTTGCGTTGATCCTCTTTCCACCCGTAGCGCAAGTTACGAAGCGTCATGGCGTAGTGGAGGTTTTGGATTTCCGGCGTGTTGGCCAAGACCTTCTTAATAGTGCCACCATAGCCGTCGTTTCGCTCGAGCGCCTCCTTGTCAACCACCATCGTGGAGGCCACCTTGGTGTCCATCATGGACAAAGTCTTGTCAATGACTGACGGCGCCTTTAGGAAGACGAGCAACTGCGAAAGCTCTCGATTTAGGTCGGCGCTCTCGGCTGGGTATTGGCTATCGAACGAGTCAACCAGGCGCTTGGCCAGATCCTTGCTGCCAGGTTCTCCCATGCGGACGAAAGCCAAGGCATATGCGCGGCTCAGCTCAAGTTTTTGGCTTTCGCTAAGCTTGGCCAATTCGAGTGACAGCAGTTTGTTAAGTAGGGCATCGAGTGAAGAGCCTTCTCCCATTCTGGCAAGAGCAACCGCACCGGTGATGACTGTGTCTGCCTTCTTGGCGTTGAGCACCTTGTTTTCCCATTCGCTGACCGGTTGGTTCTCGATGGCAATTCGGGCGGCGTATCGAATGAATCGGTCCCCATGGCCGAGGTGTTTGAATGCGGCCTTGACGGCCTGGGTGTCCCGCCTCCCGTGGAATGCCTCGAGCCGTTTTCTTAGTTTGCGCAACTTGGCCGCCTCGTTCTCGGCCTGTGTTGGAGGTTTCGTAGCAATGTCGCCGCCGTCCCAAGTTACTCGGTATAGGGCGGATTGCGCGCGGCGTCCTCCGATAGCGAAGTACATTGCGCCGTCGCTGTGAAACACGAGGTCGGTTACCGGGAAGGGCTTTCCGGCGACGAAGGTTTCGCGTGTACCTGTGTACGAGGCGCCGTTGGGTGTCAGATGGATGGCGTAGATGGTGCCGAATGTCCAGTCGAGTATGTAGAGGGCATCCTGGTAGCGTTTCGGAAAATTAGCGCCGGTACCGAACTTTGTTCCAGTTGGGCAGCCCGGGCCGATGTCGATCGCCGGTGGTAGGCTGTCCGGGTAGTAGGCAGGCCATTTGCCGGTCCCGGTGCGCCAGCCATATTCGCTACCGCTGACGACATGATTGACACGGGTAGGGCGGTACCACGGCGTGCCGTAGTCCCATTCCATGTCTGCGTCGTAGGTGAATAGTTCGCCGTGGGCATTGAGTGCAAGTCCATAGGGGTTGCGGTAGCCGCTGGAAATGAGATCCCATTTTTTACCGTCGGGCGTGACCTGGCAAACCCAGCCACCTGGTGCTCGAATGGTCCGTGCGTGACCTCGAGCATCCGGTTGGCGAGGCAGAAGTAGATCCTCCTCAAACGCAGATGGGTTGCGCTTGGTGTCGATGTCTTTCGGCAGCCGTGTGTGGTTACCGGCGATAATGTAGAGGTTTTTTTTGTCAGGAGTCAGGATGACATCATGCGGACCGTGTTCACCTCCGCCGTTGATTTTTTTCAATGTCTCAACCTTGTCGAGTTTGTCGTCGCCATTGGTGTCTATCACCCGGTAAAGCCCACTACCGTTCCCGGCAATGCCGCCGCCATTGACCACGACGTACAGGCTGTTAAATGCCCAGAGCAACCCCTGCGCATGCCCAAGAGGGACGTCAATTTTTTCGATGTAAATCCTGGAGGCGTCTTCACCAATTTTTGGCGGAGTGATTCTGTAAAGATGCCCGTACTGGTCGGAGGCGATGAGGCGGCCTTTGTGGTCCTCCGTCATCGCCACCCAGGAGCCCTGTTCGCCTTTTGGAACAACGTGCAGCAGTTCAGCCTTGAACCCTTTGGCTATCTGCAGTTGCTCCGGGTTCAAAACGCCGGGGGCCGCTGCACTGCCCTTGCTCGCTTTGGCAAAAACATTACCCCACGGCCCGACACCCAGTTTGCCGGTCTCTTTGGAAGGCTTCCAGTCTTTGGCGTCGAAACCCAGCGATTCCCAACCATTTGATTTCTTGCGACTTGAACTCCACGAGGCGTCGGTGTTGATGATCTTGTGACGTGATGTGCTGGCGGCAATATCCAGATGACCCACCAACCCGGCGACACTTCCATCATTCCAGCCTCGCACCGCGATGATGTTTTCGCCGACTTTCAAATGCTTCTTTACATCCACTGTTCGTGCGTTGGCCCAGTCTCCACCGGCCAGCACTTTTTTGCCGTTGATAAACGCCTCAAAGCCGTTGTCGCATGACATTGTGAATTTGGCCGACTGGACCTGCTTGGCCCCGGGCCCTAAGTCCTTGGTATTGAGCCGGACGATTTTCCGGAAGAAAACCGTCTCGTTTTGCTGTGCTGCTCCGGGGCCCCAAATCCAGGATGGTTTCTTCGTGTCCGTAGTGCCTGTGGCTGTCGTGACAATAAGCCCGGCTATAATCGCCAAGCTTCCGCCTGCTCGTTTCTGTAGGAAAGACATCGGCGCAAAAATCAGCGATCTCGTCCCTAAACGCCAGCAGAAAGAGACGCAAGTTGAATCACCGTGTGCGTCCGGTTACGTTTGGCCAAGTGCTTGTGTCCATTGTCATCCCGGCCTTTAACGAGGAAAAGTACCTGCCCGGAACTCTGGGGGCAGCCCACAAGGCGTGTGCCGTGTTTGATCAGGCCGGGTGGGCGAGTGAGATCGTTGTCTGCGATAACAACTCGACCGACCAGACAGCCTCGGTGGCCAGGGCCAGTGGCGTGCAGGTGGTCTTCGAGTCGTTCAACCAAATCGCCGCATCACGAAACGCCGCCGGCAATGCGGCCAGGGGGGACTGGTTGGTGTTTGTCGATGCCGACACACAGGTAACACCGATGCTCTTCCGTGAAATGATGCGTGCGATGACACGTGATGACTGTCTTGGTGGCGGTTGCCCGGTGACGTTCGACAGCGGCCCATGGCTTGCCCGTCAGACGGTGATTATTTGGAATTCCATCGGCCGGGTGATGCGCTGGGCTGCCGGCTCGTTTTTATTTTGTCGCGCATCCGCCTTTCGAGAGCTTGGCGGCTTCAGTCAGGACTGGTTCGCCGCCGAGGAGGTTGAGTATTGCATCCGCCTTAATCGGCTGGGTCAACGGTTGGCCAAGCGCATGATGATATTGAACGAGCCGGTGATCAGTTCAGGGCGCAAGGTTCGCGCGTTGTTCACGCTAAAGAATTTGGTGCACGGGCTAGAAGCAATCGTCACTTTCGGGGAGACGTTGAAGCAACGGGACAACTGCAGATACTGGTATGATTCCCTGCGCTGAGCATTCAATCCGACATTAGGATCGCTTCGATCTTCTTTGGGATTTCCGGGTTTTTAAGATCCTGTTTTCCTGTCATCAAATGAACAAAGTTGTTTGCCAGTGTTTCCTCCGGGTGGATGATGTAGCTGGTATTACGGCCGATCTGCTCGAAGAACCCCTCCACTTCATCAGGTTTAAAAAAAACCGGCTTGCCATTCTTCAGGGTAGCCTTGGCGCTTTTACGATCGATACCCATCAGGCGAAACTCGAGGTAGCGAAAAAATGTGCCACCGGTTTCAGGGTCGTACTTGGGCGTGCGCGAGAAGAGCACTGGGGCAGCCCAGTATGACTTGTCGTCCTTCGAAACTTGAATGCAGTGCTCCACTACCGGTGCATCGGGGTTGCTGATGCGGCGTGACATCATGTCGCCCGGCAACAAGACCACGCCGCACTTTTCGTAGCCGATGATCCTGTAAAGTTGATCGCGCAACTTGGGGCTGCCGCGGGAAATGATGTGAAACAGCTCGTGATAAAACAACCGCTCGAGTCCCTTGGCGGATTGGCCAGCCCTCCGCCTGGGTAAAATGATACTCGTGCCACGGGTGTACGGTGCAGCGCCCTCGTCGTTGCCGGTGGTCTTGATGAGGTCGATGCGCTCGGGCAGGTGTTTGGCAAACCGGGTCAGTTTCGGCTTCGCCGCGGCGATCACTTCGCGCAATTTGGCCTTGTCTTCATCGGTCCACTCAATCGCTTGGTCTTTGATGAAATTGATGTATTGATCGGTCGAAACGGGGCCGGCCCGTTTGATTTTTGCTGCGCGCTCAAATGGGCTTAAGCCTTTAATGTAAATATCCTGATTGGCTAAAAGCGCCTTGGCTTCGGTAACCGTGGTAAAATGGATCCAGTGGTCCTTGGTGAACGCCGGCTCCGCGCTGCCCGCTGCCTGGCCAAGCACCAAAACCACTGTGATGGCTAGGGCGCCCAGGTTGCGGATGATCATGCTGGTTGCGGGCGGTTCGGGGTGGCGGTTATTCAATTGGCATCTTGTAGATGCACTGCCAACTGCCGCCGTTGGAGCCCACCTCGACCTGTTGCAGCTTGAACCACTCAACGTGGCCATCGGTCATGAGGAAGTTTCCGCCGGGAGGTTCACCTTTCGGGCCGGTGGGGTGATTGGCCGTCGGAATACTTTTCCCACCGGAATCGGTGTACCAATTGCTCATTCTCAATTTCCCACCGCCAAAGGAGCCAAAACCCTGTATCCGATCAACCAAGGTTGGGATTTGTGAAGGCGTTCCGGGAAAAACGGCCTGATTAATTTTTTTTCGGGAATGCCAACCGGCAACACCTTTTCTTGCCATCTCTTCCAAGCCGTTGACGTTATACCCCCATGAACTGAGTGTCCTGTGAGGTAGCCAAAAGTAGCCGGTCAAAATGGGGTATGAGGTGGCGCTGTTTCGCCACAAATCCGCTTCGCGGTGCCATTCATCCGAAGGGCAGAAAATCACATGCCCTCGGTCCTTCTTTTTTTTCTTGGAATCAAACTTTTGCGGCATGATGTACTTTTTCCAAAAGTCGTCGACTTCCTTGCTGACCCAACTGGTGTGTTGGCCTCTTGTGTTATCTGGAAAGTAATCATCATTGTCCCCGCCATACATCATTGTACCAATGCCCCACTGTTTCATGTTGCTGGCGCAGTGGGTCTTGACGGCGGACTGTTTGGCTTTTGCCAAAGCGGGCAGCAGTAGGGCGGCAAGAATGGCAATAATTGCGATTACGACCAGTAGTTCGATCAGCGTGAAACCGTATCGGTCAAATTTGTTTTTCATAAGATCTTTTAGGCTAAAATCTCTTGGATGACGTGACCATGAACGTCGGTGAGTCGTCGGTCAATCCCATCGTGGCGCACGGTCAGCTGTTCGTGGTTGATTCCAAGTTGGTGCAGGATGGTCGCATGAATGTCATGGCAGGCAGTTGAGTTGCTGCGCTCGGCTGGTCGAAAGCCCCATTGATCACTTTCACCATGGGTTACACCGCCCCTAATCCCGCCCCCTGCCAGCCAATTGGTAAACACGAACGGGTTATGATCTCGTCCCTTACTGCCCTGTGCGCACGGCATCCGGCCGAATTCGGTCGTCCAAAGAATGATCGTGTCCTCAAGCATACCTCGTTGTTTGAGGTCAAGGATCAACGCTGCCGTGCCGCGAGCCATGCCGCGAGCCAAAGGACCATGATCGCGTTGGATGTCCTCGTGCGAGTCCCAATTGCGGCGCGGGAACCCGTTGTCGTTCCCGGACCAAATCTGGACGAACCGCACGCCGCGCTCGAGCAGTCGCCGCGCGACGACGCACTTGCGGGAGAAGTAGTCGATCTCCTCGATCTCGTTTATTTCCTTGGGCCAGGTTTTGGTATTATGATCAAGACCGTATAGCCGCTTGATGTGGTTGGGTTCACCGGAAATATCGAGTGCCTCAGGGGCACTCAACTGCATGCGGGCCGCAAGTTCGTACGATTTGATTCGGGCGTCCAATCGTGAATCGGTCGGGCGCGTTGCGGCGTGTCTTCGATTGAACTTGGCCAATAGTGATTGGGTGTCTGTCTCGCTCTCGGGGTTCACAAACGAACCTTTCGGCGGGTAAAGATCAGCGATCGGATTGGCCCGTCCGGGGAACAGTGTCGTGCCCTGGTGCGCTGCTGGGAGAAATGCGGAACTCCAGTTTTTTGGCCCGTTAGAGGCATAGCCACGATGATCCGGCAACACCACGAATGTTGGCAGATTATCATTTAGGCTGCCTAAGCCATAGCTCACCCAAGCTCCCATCCCAGGGAAACCAGGGCGCTGAAAGCCGGTCGACTGCAGGTAGGTAGCCTGACTATGAACACCGGTTTTGCCGACGACATTGTGAATGAATGTTATGTCATCCACGCATTGGCCAAGTTCCGACACGATGGATGTCAGCGGCTTACCGCACTGGCCGTGCTGCGACCATTCCCAGGGCGATTTGAATGTATTGCCTGGGGAACTTTGGAACAACTCGACCGTTTCGCCCGGGTCCCATTTTTGACCATGGCGTTTGAGGAGCTCCGGCTTGTAGTCGAACAAGTCCAAATGACTTGCTGCGCCGCCCATAAACAACTGAATTACTCGCTTGGCCCTGGGCACGTGGTGCAGGCCGACCGGCTGGCTGGTTGCCGCTGTATCTGCAAGCACCCCATCGCGTCCGAGCATGCCGGCAAGGGCGATGCCGCCCAATCCGCCGCCCGAGCGCCAAAGAAAGTCGCGTCGATTTTGCGCTTGGCCAAGCGGTAGATTATTGGGCATATCGGAAAAGGGATTCATGATCAATCCACAAAGGAAAATTCGTTGAGGTTGAACATTAGCCTGCAGGCGTTGGCCAAGCCGTGTTTGCCTGCGTAGGCAATCAGGTCGGATGTTTCTTCCATACTCGGTTGGCGGCCGGTAACGCGGAAGAATGCCTCGCTCACCGCGACACTCTGATCAGTGTGGGTTTGCTCAAGATCGCTGGCAAAGTGTCTGGCCATAGCAACCATCAGTTTATTGTTGAGCAACGCCAGTGATTGCAGGGCGGTGATGGCTTCGTCGCGTCTGGCGACCTGTTGCGAGGGATCGGCGCAGTTTAGCGTACTCATAAACGGTTGCTGCTGTGAGCGAACCAAAAAGCGATAAACGGAGCGGCGATGGATCTTCACGTCTTCCGGGTCGTGCTTATGATACTCGTAATGTGGAGAGTGCTCGGGATGCTCGAGGACGAAGTCACGGAAGCCGGGGCCGTACATTTGATTGTTCATTTTACCGGCGACCTGAAGAACGGTGTCGCGCAATGCTTCGGCCTCGAGTTGCCGACGGTTCATTCGCCAAAGGTAGCGGTTTTGGCTATCGATGGTTTCGTGTGCGGCAACGGACTTGGATGACTGCCGGTAGGTGGCGCTGGTGAGGATGAGTCGGTGCAGTTGTTTAATCGATTGGCCGTTGTCACGAAAATTGGCGGCAAGCCAATCAAGGAGTTTTGGATGAGTGGGCTTTGCGCCCATGCGGCCGAAATCATTTGGTGTTGTGACGATGCCGTTGCCGAAATGGTATTGCCAAACTCGGTTGACGATTGATCGCCAGGTGAGCGGGTGATCTTTTTTAGTCAACCAATGTGCGAGGGCGATGCGGCGGTCGCTTTCCTTGTGTGGTGTGGGTAGTTTGAATGTACCGACATCGCGCTTGGTCATTCGAAGGGTGCCGGGGTGAACTTCATGCCGTGGTTGGCTCATGTCGCCTCGATGCAAGACTTGAATCGTACGAGGCTTGCCGCCTTTATTGCCGGTGCCAAGAAATGCACCACTACCCTTGTGGACGGTGCCGGCGTAAACACGCGCTGCTTTGGGAAGCTTTTTCAATGCCTCTTCAGCTTTGGCCAACCCGGCTTGGGCGGTGTTACGATTGGCGGTAATTTCGCCTGATACGATGGATTGGATTAGCTTCTCCCGAACGCTTGAAAGAGCCTCAAGTTTCACAGCGATGGCCGGATCGGATGCCTGGCCTGGATACAGATCGTCGACTAGGTTGCTTCTCCGCCAGCGGACCGGTGCCTCGATGGAGTCGAGAGCGGTGACGGTTTTACCTTGCGCAAGGTTGTTGCCATTGGGGTCCATGACACGGAGTTCACCCACGGCGAGGATGTAGTCATTGCTGCGTTTGGCCAACTTAGTGGCAGTGATTCGGATGTAACGAGACTGAAGGTTATTCGGCTTGAAATGTTGCGGCGCGATGCCGGGGTTTGGTTCGTCGCCCATCGTTTTATCGGCGACGACTGTGACACCTCTAGAGATTTCTGCATCATTCGACGCTTCAATCTTGTAGCGTATCGGAAAACCAAAGCCATCACCGATGTTGTTGAAGCTGTCGCTCGTGCCAATAATTGTGATTTGTTCGATGGTTTGCGCTTGGCCAAGGTCAACCTGTACCCACTTGGCCACGTCCTGTTTAGCACTGATCTGGCTGTGATAGCCGTACTCTGGGCGTTTCTTTGTTTTGATGCGTTTACGAAGGTCGCGGAGTTGTTTGTCGAGGTCGGCGAGGTCGGCACCTCCTCTGGCTTTGATTTTGTCTTCGATGCCTTTGAGTTCAGTCTGGTATCGGTCAATCTTGGCTTTGAGGGAAACAAGCTGCTTGGAGATTTCTGGGTTCGGATGATATTCGCGATCCGCGCGGTCGAGCGCAGCAAACACGGCTTGCATGCGGTAGTAGTCGGTCATGTTGACAGCGTCAAATTTGTGGTCGTGGCATCGAGCGCATTGTACGGTGGCGCTGATGAATGTGTTCATTGTGTTTTTGACCATGTCGTCACGGTCTATGTTGCGGGCGATGCGGCCATCAAGCTTGGTTTCCGGCACCTCGGCGTGGCCGATGAAATCCCAGGGGCCGGCCGAGATGAAACCAGTCGCCTCAATGCCGTCGCGGGTGTCGGGGTAAAGGGCATCGCCGGCAACTTGCTCGCGCACAAACCGCCCGTACGGCTTGTCGCTGTTGAACACGCGGATGACGTAATCGCGATACGGCCAGGCGTTGGGACGTAACTTGTCCTTGTCGTACCCGTGCGTGTCGCCGTAGTGGACGACGTCAAGCCAATGACGAGCCCAGCGTTCACCGTAGCGAGGCGAGGCGAGGAGTTTTTCGACGAGTTTTTCGTAAGCCAAAGGATCGCGGTCCTGCAAGAATACCTTGATTTCAGTCGGCGTCGGCGGGAGGCCAAGCAGGTCGAAGTACACGCGGCGAATCAGCGTCTGCCGCTTGGCTTCGCCTGAGTAGGTGAGGTTCTTTTCGGCAAGCTTAGCGGTGATGAAGTGGTCGATTGGATTCCGCGCCCACCCGCGATCCGCCTGACCAAGTGCGGGTGGGGCGTATTTAATGATTGGCTTAAGCGACCAAAATTCAAACAGCCCCGATTCAGGGCTGGATGACTGCTCCTCGCTAAAGACTGTAGCCTGGCAAGGTAATAGCAGTAGCACGGCAGCAATAATGATTTTTAGGTGCCAATTCATCAGTGAGCGTCCACAAGAGCGAGCCCGAGAAAAGTGCTCTATACCAGGAGGGAAATCAAGTGCGTTGAAACGCTGCGTCCACGGCTGGAAGCCAACCGAAGGGGCTACCACTCGTTTTGCGCGCGGTGACGTAGTGCGTGGTCGGCCAGCACGAGGGCGGTCATGGCCTCGACCATTGGGACGGCGCGTGGGAGGACACAAGGATCGTGGCGGCCGCGGCCCTTGAGGGTTGTGTTCTTAAACTGCGCATCGACGGTGTCCTGTTCGTGCATGACGGTGGCTACCGGCTTGAAGGCGACACGGAAGTGGACAGTCTCACCGTTGGAAATGCCACCCTGCACGCCGCCTGAGTCGTTTTTTGTCGTGCGCACTTTGCCGCGCCTGGATCGCATGGGGTCGTTGTGCTCTCGGCCGGTCATGGAGATGCCGTCGAAGCCGGAGCCGACTTCGAAGCCCTTGGACGCAGGCAGACTGAGCATTGCCTTGGCCAGGTCGGCCTCGAGGCGGTCGAACACTGGGTCACCCCAACCGACCGGCAAGCCCCGTGCCACGCCCTCGATGATGCCGCCGACCGTGTCGCCGGTCTTGCGGGTGCGCTCAATCAGGCGGATCATTTTGTCGGCGACAGCTGTGTCGGGGCAACGGACAATGTTAGCCTCGATATCACGCAACCTGACCTTCTCGTGGTTGACTTCGGCGATGATTTTTTTGACCTGCTTGACGTAGGATAGTACCTCGACGCCGAAGCGTTGTTTCAAAAGTTTTTTGGCAACGGCACCGGCGGCGACGCGGCCGATAGTTTCGCGCGCGCTGGATCGGCCGCCACCCTGCCAGTTGCGGAAGCCAAACTTCTGCTGGTAGGTGTAGTCAGCGTGCGAAGGGCGAAACTTGGTCTTCATCTCCGAGTAGGCCTCGGGGCGGAAATCGTTGTTGTTCACCATCATCATGATGGGCGTGCCGATGGTTTTACCCTCGAAGGTGCCGGAGAGGATTTGCACTCGGTCGGCCTCGTCGCGCGGAGTGACGATACTGGACTGGCCGGGCCGTCGCCGGTCGAGATCCGGCTGGATATCCGACTCGTCGAGTGCGAGCTGCGGCGGGCAGCCGTCGAGTACGACGCCGACGCCCCCCCCGTGAGATTCGCCCCAGGTGGTGATGCGGAACAGATGGCCAAACGTGTTTGGCATGCGTCTATTGTGCGGGAAAAACGTGCCAGAGGCAATTCCAGCGCGCACAATAAAAGGCTGGCGGCGATACGAGGAATTCGCGACAGTTGCTGCGTTGTGTCCATAAGAGTCCGTACAATTTGTTGTTTGGCGATGTTATTGGCCTGTGCCGGTGGGGGGCGCTTGGCCAAAGCGGTGGAGGATGAGAACGTTTTCGCTCATTGGCTGCTTGAGTCCAGCCGGCTGGATGGAAACACGCTCAAGGCATTGACCGGCCCTGACGGTGTGCCGGAGGGGCTTGGTCGTTCAGTGCGTTTTGTTGATTCGCCACTGCCGAGCCACGCTGAGTTTTTCGGCCAACGCTCCCGCATCGAGATTTCTGCAAACATAGCAAACCTTGATTTACCCAAGGGCCAATTGACCCTGGAGGCTTGGGTGAGCATCGGCAAGCCGATGCAGTGGGGTGGCATCGTTGGCGCGCTACAGGACAACGGCACATACGAAAAAGGCTGGCTGCTTGGCTACCGCAATGATCGGTTTTGTTTCGCGATCAACACGGCGGGGCATAAGTCTCTGACCTACCTGACGGCGGATCGGGCCCTTGAGTTGGGTCGGTGGTATCACGTGGCCGGCGTTTATGATGGCACTGTGCAGCGGCTTTACGTTGATGGCGAGTTGGTTGGTGAGTCGACGGAGCAAAAGGGAGCGATTGTTTACCCACCAAAGGCATGGTTGACCATTGGTGCCTACCAGGATGACGATGAGTTTTTCTCCATGACCGGGAAGCTAAATGAGGTACGCATCCTTGGCAGCGCTGCCTCCGCCTCGGAGCTTACCGAGCGGTATTTGGCTAGGCGCGATGTTTTTCCCAAGCCGGTGCCAAAGCCAAAGCCACTCGCGATCGCCTATGGCCCGTTTGTTGACTGGTTGGATCGCACGACGGCAACGATCAGTTGGGAAGTGGACGAGCCGATGCTCGGCCGTGTTCGTTTGTCGATGCCGAACGGCAAATCGGTGAACTTGTCCGACGGGCACCAAGGCAGGCGACACCTGGTGACGATTCGAGATCTCGTGCCGGATGGGGAATACAATTACCAGTTCCTCGGCTCAGCTGGGGGTCGACCGGTTCAAAGCAAGCCGTACAAGTTTGATTCCTCGTTTTATTATCGGCTCCCTGACGCGCCGCTTGGTCAAGCGGCCTCGCCCACTAAACTCTCTGGGGCGGCTGATCAAATCCTCGAGTTGGCCGATGCGCGCGCCGGGTACTGCTTGGTGCTCGGTGGTGTGGATGGCAGCTTGGCGCTGGAGCTAGTTCGTAAATCCGATCTGCAAGTCGTGGTGCTGGAGCAGGACGCCGCCAGAGTGAGGCGAATCCGTTCCGAGCTCGATGAGGCGGGCGTTTATGGCGTTCGTGCCTCAGTGAAGGATGGCTCGCTAGGCGATGGGGTACTCGGCCCAATGCTGTTCAACCTGATCGTTTCGGAGCGGCATTTACTCGAGGGGCAGTTGCCACCCGCGACTGGTGCCGAAGTAGTACGCAGCCTTGTGCCATCCGGCGGAACGCTGGTGCTTACTACCGCCATGCATCTGCACCGTGGGCAAACGGATAATCTTGGCGAGGCGCAGCGTTGGTTGGGCCAAGCGGCGAGCCGCCTGGTTCTGTCCGATGACGGGGATGCGCGCTGGCTTGTCCATGAGCGGCCGACCCTGGCCGGTGCCGGTGACTGGACGCACCAATACGGCAATGCCCAGAATACTTCATGCAGCGGCGACGATCTCGTGAAAGGTGAGATGGGCGTCAAATGGTGGGGGGAACCTGGCCCGCGTCCGATGCCGGATCGAGGTCCGAGAAACCCCGCACCACTGTCGGTCAACGGCCGTCTCTTCGTGCAGGGCGACCGTATGTTGTTCGGGCTGGACGCCTACAACGGCACGGTGCTCTGGAGCTTCTCCAGCCCGGAAATGCGCCGAGCCAACATCCCGCGTGACAGCAGCAACATGGTCGCGGCAGGGGATCAACTTTATCTCGTTCAGGGACGCTACTGTATCGGCATTGAAGGGGCTACGGGTGAACGAGCGGTGCGCTTCTCGGTTTCCGATGGGGAACATCATGATTGGTCCTATCTCGCGGCGACCGACGGCATGTTGATCGGTAGCCGAGTGAAAAAAGGGGCGGTTTACCTCGGTGATGACGGGCAGTGGTTTGAGAATTTTGATTCAGCGGACATTAGCCGGGTCACCAGCGACAGGCTTTTTGGGGTCGACCCGAAGAGCGGTGAACGTGCTTGGGAGTACAATGGCGGGGCGATTGTCAATTCGACCATCACCATAGGGGAGGACGTTATTTATTTTATTGAGAGTCGTGCCACGATGGCTGTTGAAAAGGCCGGAGGCATTCAGCCAATTCAGCAATTGGGTGATCAACATCTCGTTGCGCTGGACCTCCGTACTGGAAGGTCGAAGTGGGATCGCCCGCACGATTTCTCCAAGTTGCAGTACATGACATATCTGGTTTACGCCAATGGCACGCTCGTGGCCACTGGCACTGACAAGGATAAACACTTTCACACTTACGCCATTGCCGCCGTGGAGAAACCGGTGGAGGCAAAGGATGGCGAGCAAACGTTAGTCCCGCCGGGTAGTCTGCTTTGGGAGGATCACCACGTGGCGGGCAAGAATCACCATAGCGGTCATCTGCAACACCCGGTGGTAATTGGCGACACGTTTTACTCCGACCAATGGGCGTTTGATCTGAAGACCGGCAAGGAGTTGCGTGATGATTTGCCTGAGCGGCGCGGCTGCGGCACGATGTCTGCAAGCAATCACAGCATGTTTTTCCGGCATTACTTCCACGGTATGTGGAACCTTGATACGAACAAACGGAGCCAGTTTGAGGGAATCCGGAGCGGATGTTGGCTGGGGTTGATTCCGGCGGGGGGAATGCTGCTTGCGCCGGAGACGAGCGCGGGGTGTTCCTGCACCCACTCCATCCAGACCTCGGTGGGCTACTTGCCGAGAGCACTTGAGTGACCGGTTTTCATTCGGAAATCGCTTTTAAAAAAACTTCATTTTTCTTCAATAAAGTGTTGACTGACTAGGTTTAATCTATATTTTTCCCCGCGTTCTGCACGGCGTGGGCTCGCAAGCGCTGTCGTGGATATCTACAAACTCTAACATTGCCAGCTCGAATTATCCCCGGGGGGGTTGCAGGTATCATCAACCTGGCTCCCCCGGATTCTTTTTTTTGGACCGAAAATTTCCCCGGTCGCTTTCACGGGCTCACCCTTGATTCCATTTGCAAAAAATGCTCTAAGCGTTAGGTTTTCGTCATTACGATGATGTTCCGACACTCCATACTAGAGGTCATCAAGGCTCAATTTTTCGGAGCCGTGATTTCCTTGTTTTGGGTCTTGTGGGTTGGGGGCAAATGCACGGTCACTGGCAGCGATCATTGGGCTTACCAACGCACGGTTCGTCCCGCGCTGCCACTCTTGCCTAAGCCGCAGCAGGGCGTAAACGCCATCGATCACTTTATAATAGATCGCCTAGCCAGGCGGGCCATGACGATGTCGACCCCGGCCAAGCCGCAGCAGCAGGCCCGTCGTGTGTTCCTTGACCTTATCGGGCGACCGCCGCAACCGGGTGAGATCGATGACTTTTTGGCCAGCCCGAGCGAGCGCGGGTACGGGCAGATGGTTGATCGTCTCTTGGCCAACCCGCAATACGGGGAGAAGTGGGCGCGGCGCTGGCTTGACCTTGCGCGTTATGCCGACTCAAACGGATTTCAGGCCGACCAGTTGCGCGACAGCTGGGCGTATCGGGACTGGGTGATCGACGCCTTCAACTCCGGGATGCCGTTTGACCAGTTCACCATCGAGCAATTGGCCGGTGACCTGTTGCCGAATGCCACATCAGCACAGAAAGTTGCAACCGGTTTTCATCGGGCGCCGACCTGTAATGTCGAGGCCGGCGTACACCCGGAGTCAAATCGAGTCAACCAGGTGATCGACCGTGTGAACACCACCGGCACGGTATTCCTTGGTACAACACTCGAGTGCGCACAGTGTCACGACCACAAGTATGAACCTTTCTCGATGACCGACTACTACAGGATGTTGGCTTTCTTTAATAACACGCCCCTTGAAGTAAAACAGCAGGGTGACGGAGTAACATGGAACTTTTACGGCCCAACGATAAGTCTGCCGCTCACGTCTGAACAGCAGGCCAGGCGGGCTGAATTGCAAAGGGAAATCGATAACTCTAAAGCGGAAAAGAGGATCGCTAAACTCGATCAAGACAGAAAGTCTATCAAGCCGTACACAACGCTCGTGATGAGCGAAATGAGCAAGCCGCGCCAAACGAAAGTCATGCTGCGAGGCAATTATCTGACTCCCGGCGATTCGGTAAAGGCTGGTACACCGGGAGTGTTGCACGACTTTGATGGTTCGCTGCCGTCGAATCGGTTGGGCTTGGCCAAGTGGCTGGTTGATCCGGCAAATCCGTTGACTTCTCGGGTGACTGTGAACCGATGGTGGGCCGCATTCATGGGACGGGGGATCGTGTCGACACAGGAGGATTTTGGGACTCAGGGCGAACCACCGACGCATCGCGGGCTGCTGGACTGGTTGGGACTGGAGTTGATCAATAGCGGCTGGTCGATGAAACACATCCACAAATTAATAGTGACGAGTCGCACCTATCGACAGTCGTCGAGGGTGACCGATGAACATCTCGAAAAAGACCCGGCCAACCGTTACTTCGCGCGCGCGCCACGGGTGCGGATGAGTGCGGAAATGATCCGCGACTCGGCTTTGGCGGCGAGCGGCCTGCTGGTAAATCGGATGCATGGGCCACCGATTTACCCGCCGCAGCCCGGTGGCATTTGGCGGCATGTTGGCCGGAACGCCCCAAAGTTCGTGGTGGCGACCAACGAAAACCGGTTCCGGCGCGGCGTGTACATTGTTTGGCGACGGGGTGCGCCGTATGCCAGTTTCGTGAATTTCGATGCACCGGACCGGGGAACCTGCGTGGTTGACCGGCCACGCACCAATACGCCGCTGCAGGCGCTGACGCTTTTAAACGACGAGGCGTTTGTTGAGATGGCGCTGGCGTTTGCCGGCCGAATCCTTGGCGAACCAGGCTTGGTCAATGACGAGCAGCGAATCGGATTTGCGTTCCGCGTGGCACTCTCCAGAGAGGCTAGACCGGTTGAGGTCGAGTTCTTGAAGCAAATACTGAGCAAGCGCCAGGACGAATTGGCGGCCAAGCCCGGAGCCGCGGGGCAGCTTGTATCAGCGGCGAATGGCTGGAGGGCGCCGACTGGCATAGACACAGGCGACTTGGCCAAGTGGTTCACAGTGGCCAATGTATTGCTCAATCTGGACGAGGCGATCACCAAGGGCTGATTGATGACACCGAAACAACATTACTATTTAACCGAGTCCAGACGGGAGTTTCTCAAGCACACCGGTGCAGGAATGGGTGCGCTTGGTTTGGCGTCGGTGCTCAACGACCGTATGTTTGCCGGTCCGACTGCCGGTGTGCCCGCGGATCCGTTCTCCCCGAGTCGGCCGCACTTTGCACCGAGGGCGAAGAACGTTATTTACATTCACCTAGTCGGTGGGCCGTCGCATCTGGAGTTGTTCGACTTCAAGCCAGAGTTGGTCAGGCACAATGGCGAGAAGTGCCCGGATCACATGTTCAATGGCAAGCAGTTGGCATTCATCCGCGATCACCCGACGCTGCTTGGCACGCGGTTCCAGTTTAAGCGACATGGACAAGGTGGGGTGGAATTGTCGGAGCATCTGCCGCACCTCGGCGGCGTTGCTGATCAACTGGCCGTCATCAAGACCGTGCGTACCGACCAGTTCAACCACGCGCCGGCCCAGTTGTTTTTGCACACTGGCTTCGAGCGGTTTGGTCGGCCGGGGATTGGATCTTGGGTGAGCTACGGCTTGGGCACGGAGAACCGCAACCTACCCAGTTATGTGGTGCTGATTACCGGCAGTGTGGCAGGTGCGGGCAACAGTCTCTGGGGGAGCGGCTTTCTGCCGACGCTGCATCAGGGTGTCGAGTTTCGCAGCGAGGGTGATCCGGTTCTGTTTCTTTCCAACCCGAAAGGCATCTCGCCCGACAGTCGTCGTGACATCGTGGATGGGATCAATTTTCTCAACCAAACCACTCTGGCCGATGTCGGCGATCCGGAGATTGCGACACGGATCGCCCAGTACGAGTTGGCATACCGCATGCAGAGTAGTGTGCCGGAGTTGATGGACATACGCCGTGAATCCGCCACGACACTGGAGGCCTACGGAGCCAAGCCGGGCGCGACGAGCCTGGCCAACAACTGCCTGCTGGCTCGGCGGCTTGTCGAGAAGGGTGTGCGTTTTGTGCAGTTGTTCGACCAGGGATGGGATCACCACAGTGGCATTTTTGGGAGCATTCCTAAGAAGGCACGCCAGCTCGATCGTCCAGTGGCGGCGTTAATCAGCGACCTCAAGACTAGAGGACTGTTGAATGAAACACTGGTTGTGATCGGCGCGGAATTTGGCCGTACGCCGATGTTGCAGAGTAAAAGCAACGGTGGCGCCGTGAACAACGTCGGCCGCGATCATCATAAGGAGGCCTACTGCATGCTGTTCGCCGGTGGTGGTGTGAGAGGTGGTGTCAGTTACGGGAAAACGGATGAATTGGGTTACGGGGTTGAGGAGAATCCGGTTCACATTCACGATGTCAACGCGACGATTCTTCATCAACTCGGCCTCAGGCATGAGCAGTTAAGGTTCAAATATCAGGGGCGCCACTTTCGCCTGACCGACGTTTACGGTAAGATTGTGCGCGGCATCCTGGCGTAAACTACAGATTCAATGAGATTCAAATGGTACCTTGCAGTTTGGACTTACGCAGTGGTGTTTTGCCGTCTGGCAAGCGCGACGGACGTGGAAATCATTGCGCACCGTGGCGCGTCCTATGATGCCCCGGAAAACACCCTTGAGTCGGTCAATCTCGGCTGGGCGCAGGGTGCTGACGCGGTGGAGGTGGATGTGTATTTATCAAAGGATGGCCACATTGTTGTTCATCACGATTCCGACACCAAGAAACTCGCCGGAGTGGATCGCAAGGTCGAGGATCAAACGCTCGCCGAGTTGCGGCAACTCGATGTCGGGGCTTGGAAGGGGGCCAAGTGGAAAGGGGTACGTATCCCGGAACTCAAAAGCGTGCTGGAGACTATTCCCGAGGGTCGACGGTTGTTCGTCGAGGTGAAGTGCGGGCCGGAGATCGTTCCTAACCTTGTTAGGGCGTTCGAGCGTTGCGGAAAGAAGCCGAGGCAGTTGGTCGTGATTTCCTTCGACTACGAAGTCGTCAAGCAGGTCAAGGCCAGGCTGCCGAAGATCGCCTGCTTTTACCTATCCAGTTTTGAAAAAGACAAAAAAAATGGGAAACTTAAGCCAAGCGCGGAGGAATTGATTACCTTGGCCAAGGCGGCCAATTTGGAGGGAATCAATGTCAATTATAAGGGGCTGTCGAATGAGGTGTTCATCGAGAAGGTACATGCCGCCGGGTTGGAGTTGTTCACGTGGACGGTTAACTCGCCGACAGAAGCCAGGCGCCTAGCCAATCTTGGCCTCAAGGGCATCACCACCGATCGGCCGGCCTGGCTCAGGGCTCAGATCAAGTGACTGGGGTGACGGTTAAATTGTAACCTTGGCTAGGTGATGGGCGTTTAAGGGTTTTTGAGGATGGATGAATTTCTCCCGCGACTATTGTTTTTGGTAGGATTGTGTCCCTGGGCAACCGCTCCCGCGCAGAATACCGACTTGGAAAGCGAGGATTTCGACAAGGAGATTGCTGCCATCGAGAAGGAATTGATGGAGGAAATATCTGTCTGGGATTACAGCACTGACCTGCGGCTTGGCGGCGGCTACAAGGAGAACGTCACCCTGTCGGCCTTTGCCGAGGAATCGAGTCCCTTTGCGGCAATTGGTTTCGACTTTATGGCCATCCGGATTCCACTCGCAGAAGACGGGGTGGAGGTTACGGTGTTCGGCGCGTTGGATGAGCGCCGCTATCTCGACGCCGAGAGCGTGGATTCAGAACAGTCCGGCCTGCTCAATGTCAGCCTCGAAAAAAGACTGTCTGAGCATTGGCAACTGAAGACGGACATCCGTGTCATTTACATCGACGAAATATTTGACGCATCGTTGACCGAGGACGACATCGGGACGGTGCAGGTGGTTGGGAAACAAATCAGCCTTGAACCGGCGTTGCGCCGGAGCTTTCCGGCGGACCTGTGGATTGAGGCCAAGCCGGAAGTCACGCGCCAATATTTCGCCGAGCCGCTGGATGACTACCTGGAAATTGGCGGCCGAATATCGCTCGGGGTGGACTACGGATTTCAGTCTGAGCTGTTCCTTTACGTGGAGACGTTGCGGCGCGATTACAACACACGTAGCCAGCGGGATGAGATCGGGATATACATGCCGGAAACCGACCTGAGCTACGACCGCCCTGAGCGCGGCGTCGAGTGGGCGCATTACTGGGACAGCAGTCGACGATTGCGCATGCGCACTCGTTACTCGATTCTCGAGAACGAGGACAGTGGTTCCGGGTATTTCGACTACCGGCGCGAGCGCATGTCACACGGCTGGCGCTATCGCGGTGATTCGTGGAGCATCTCGGCAACAGTGCGCAAGGCCGCCTACGAATATGACCTCCAGGGTTTATTCGCTTTCGGCGAACGCCGCCAACGCAATGACCTCTCGTGGGATATTACCGTCGGTTACGAGTACAACGACCACCTCACATTTCAAATTGGCTACGAGCAGGAAATCATCAACTCGAATGTGCCGCTCAACCCCATTATCCCGCAGGACGAGTACCGTTACCGCGTTTACACCGCCGGCATCGACTGGGAGTTTTAGGCGGTGGGGCCTGGAAACCGGGCTTTAATTCTGAGCACCCGGCCAAGCGGGACGGGTTGCAAACTTCTGAATAGAACAGTAGCCTCCTCCGTACCGATAGGGCGATGCAGCATCACGGACCAAGATTGAGCGACCATTTTTTTACCCGGCGTGAGTTTTTGTCCCGTTGCGGCATTGGCATGGGTGGATTGGCGCTTAGCTCAATATTGCCTGATGCCGGGCAGGCCTCCGCCTCATCGGCACTCTCGGTCAAGGGGGCGCATTTCACTCCCCGAGCCAAGCGGGTTATCCATATTTTCCTCAATGGCGGCCCGTCTCATGTCGATACGTTTGACCCCAAGCCGTCATTGCAAAAATACGCGGGCAAACTCCTCCCGATGAGCAATCTGAGGACGGAGCGCAAAACAGGGGCGGCGTTTCCGAGCCCATACAAGTTCAAGCGGCACGGCCAAAGCGGCACGGAGGTCAGCGATATCTTCCCGCACACCGCGAAGTGCGTCGACGATATTGCGGTGATCCGCTCCATGCACGCTGACGTGCCCAATCACGAGCCGTCGCTTATGCTGATGAACTGTGGTGAGGCGCGGTTGATCCGGCCAAGCGTTGGCTCGTGGGTAACGTATGGGCTTGGCAGCGAGAACCAGAATCTGCCCGGCTTCATCGTCATGTGTCCCGGAGGTTACCCGATTCAGGAGTCACAAAACTGGCAGTCCGGTTTTCTTCCAGGTATTTACCAAGGCACTCACATCGACACCCGGCACACCTCTGTCGAGAAACTGATCCAACACATTAAGAATCGTGGGCTCTCTCTTACTGAGCAGCGGAGGCAACTCGATTTCATCCAGGAGCTCAATCGCCGGCACGCGGCAAGGCGGCAGAAGGACGCACAACTCGAGGCGCGCATTCAGTCATTCGAGTTGGCATACCGGATGCAGATGCAGGCGAGCGACGCGTTCGATGTCAACCGCGAGCCAAAGCATATCCGCGAGTTATATGGCAAGGGGACGCAGGCGCGACAGTTGCTCATAGCGCGGCGCCTAGTTGAGCGCGGTGTACGGTTTGTGCAGGTGTGGCATGGTTCAGGCCAGCCGTGGGATAACCACGACGACATTGAAGTGAACCATCGACGTTTGGCGGGGCAGTGTGACCGGGGTATCGGCGCGCTGCTAATGGACCTCAAGCAGCGTGGGTTGCTCGACGAGACGCTTGTGCTTTGGGGGGGTGAGTTTGGCCGGACACCTACCGTCGAGTTGCCGACACCCGGTTCGAACGCCGGCAAGATCAATGGCCGCGACCACAATCACCACGGTTTCACAATGTGGATGGCCGGCGGCGGAGCCAAGGGCGGGAGCGTTTACGGCGCGACCGATGAGTTTGGTTTCCGCGCGGAGGTCAACCGCATGCACGTGCACGACCTACACGCCACCATGCTGGCGATGCTGGGGTTCGACCACGAGAAATTCACCTTCCGTCAGGCTGCCCGTGATTTTAGGTTGACCGACGTGCACGGCAAAGTGATTTACGATCTGATCGCCTAGCAAGCGAGAGTAGAGACGACTGTCTCAGCAGTACGCAATGCATCTTGGTTAACATGGCTTGGGTTTACTGTGGTTTGGTTTTGCGGTTGACGCGTCCG
>JAKUOU010000043.1 GCA_022451065.1 Pedosphaera sp.
ACGAGGGGTTTGAAAAAGTGCGTCAAGTCATCGATTCAATACGGCCGGACGATCCGTCGGCGATCCGTCCATTGGACAAACCTACCCCGGACGTCGCAACTCCGTTAGCGCATGGACTTGAGCTTGGTTTGGACGGACTTTGGTCGGATGATATTTTGCTGACCGACAAGACGGCGATGCATGTATTCACTCGCGGTGCCACTGAGTTCCGGACGTCGTACAGCTCCGGGAGCCTTGATCTCGATTACGACCCTGCGGAGGAGGCGTTTGTTTTTTGGCGGCAACCGGCGAATATCTCCGAGATTAGCCACACATTACAGGAGGCGATTCGTCACACGTTCGCCGATTGGCCTTCGCTCACTTTGAACGGTGCGATAGGCGGCTATGATGGGTATCAGGATTATCGTTCGCTTTGGCTGAATGAGTTTTATCGCCAGGAATATCCGAATGGCTACATCGAGGCCGAGCCGTGGGGTGTCAACGTTGGCATTGGCTTGCGTTGGGAGTACGCGCCGACGACCGGTTTTCTGCAGGTTGACTATGCCTGGCAGAAAGACGAGATCGCTCCCGGCTACGAGAAGAAACCGTTCGAGCCGTTGGCCAAGGGACGCGACGAACTCGATACGCATACTGCCAGCGTAACACTCGAAAATATCCTCACCCCTTCGTTTCGAAGCCAAGTGGTGGGATTCGTCACGGACACCACCGGACGTGAATTGCGCTACGGCGGTCAGGCGTCACTCAACTGGGCGTTGGCCGAGAGTTGGGTGCTGCGTTCGACGGTGGGTTATTCGGAGGAAGCCCCGGAGTTCGAGGCGTGGTTCGTCGATGAGACGCTTGAGATGGACATCGATGAGCAATGGTACTTTAGCCTGACCAGTCGTTGGTACACCGACACCGGAGAGATTGACGATTCGTTGTTGCTCTCCAGCGCCGCGCCGGAATTAGAGACATGGCACATCGGCTTGGGTATCCGTTGGCAGGGCGCGAACTCGGCAGTGAAACTTTTCGGCGGACCGTATTTTACCCGTTACGGTACGCTTGGTCCGTGGACGGAGCCGTTCTATAATCTATACCGTGGGCGAGATTGGGGCATCGTGCAACTGGCCTTTACACACCAGTTTTGAGCGACACGGAATCCAGCCAACGCAACGCGCCAGGCGACCTGTTCAAGGTCAAGCTGTTTCGCGACTTCTCCGGCACGATGCTGTGGCAGGTGCTGGGCAAATTGTTCCAGGTCGTCGGCATAGTGTACGCCACGCGCTGTCTAGGCACGGACAACATCGGTGTGTCGCGTACGATCATCACGCTGGCGATGACGCTGCAGTTGTTCCTCGCATTTGGGCTGGACGCAGTTGCGGTGCGACATGTAGCCAAGGGTTTGGCCAAGGCGGGCGAGATCGCTCCGGCGATTTTTACGTTCCGGTTCGCGCTTGGCCTGGTAGCCGCCGTGCTATGGGCGGTGTGTGTGTGTGTGAGCGAACTAGGCGGGCTGGAGCGGTGGACGTGGCTGGCCGGCGCGCTGTTCCTGCTCGTGGTGAGTCTTGACTACAGTTGGCTGTTTCAAGCGACGGAACAAATGCCGCGCGCGTCGCGGTTCCAATTGCTCCCGTCAGTCGCGGCGAGCCTGTGGTTCATCCTGTTTTTCGAGAAAGGCCAGGCGCTTGGTAGCGACTTGTTTGTGCTGCTCGGGGCGAATGCGCTGGTGGTCGGTTTCGTGTGGTGGCGGATGTCGCAAGAGTTGGGTTTTTGTTGCCTGAGCTTTGCGCGCTTGGCCAAGGCTGGTGCGCTGTTCCGCGAGGCGTGGCTGATTTGGGCGTTCAACTTGAGCTACTTTTTGCTGGCGAACATGGCGCTGCCAATGAGCTTCTTTCTGCTCGGCAAAACCGACGCAGGCCTGTTTGTGTCGGCGCAGCAACTGGTGGTTGCGCTACAAATGTTCCTGCATTACTTCGGTATCATCATGGCGCCGCGCCTGGTCATCTGGCGGCAGGCCGATGTGGCGATGTTCCGGCGCCGGGTGCTGATGCTGACCGGCGGCGCGGCTGCAATGGGCTTGCTGTTCTCTGGGGGGTTGTGGCTGGTGGTCGATTGGCTTTACCCGGTGCTTTACGGCGAAACATTTGCAGATGCGTCGGGGCTGCTACCGGTGCTTGTGCTTGGCAAGTTTTTCGCGGTCGGTACGGCGATGTTTACGTGGGCGCTTTGGGCGGAGCATCGCGACAAGCTGCCGGTGCTCTGCTGCCTACCGTGCTGCCTGGTCTCCGGCGCACTCTACTTTTGGCTGCTACCGATCCATGGCAACACCGCCGCCGCCTGGCTGACGCTCGGCGCAGAGTCGGCTCTGATGCTGTTCTCGGGCTTGGCGTTCACCTGGGCGGCGCGGCAGTCGCGGCTCAAGTTGGCCTAAAACTACTCCACCGCCTTGGCGCGGTAGAAGCAGCGGGGCAGCCAGATACGGCGGGCATCGAGAAAACTGCCCCGGCCGTTCTCGAGGCTCACCTGGCCAATGCGGCTCCATTTTTTCAAGTCTACCGACGCTTCGATGTCGCATTGCGTGCCGGCGACTCCGATCACATCGAAGTTCATCTGTCCATCGTGGTTCACACTTACGATGCCGGGGAGCGACTGCCATTTCTTTAGCACATTGGCGGCGGGTATGTTGCCGTTGGCCAAGGCTACCACCATGGGTGTCCAGCCGGAGTAATCGATCGAGCGCGGATCGGCCCCGGCACGGATGAGGGTATCAACCACATCCAGGTCGCCGCCTGCGGCGGCATAGTGCAGCGGCGTCCAGTTGCGCGGTGGTAGATGCCAGTCGTCGCGCTTGGCCAAGTCGGCATCGGCGGCGATGAACTGCTGCACCCTGGCCAAGTCGCTGGAAATGGCGGCGTGATGCAATGTCGACTTTGGCCCTGGTTCGGCTCCCTTGGTCAGGAGCAGATCGGCGGATTCCGACCAGAGATTTTCTCGGGCGTGGTCGAGCGGCGTACGGCCACCATCGTCCAGTGCATTGATGTCGAGCCCGGCTTCGAGCAGCTCGACGATCCATTCGTCCATGCCGCTAGAGGCGACGGCGTGCAGCAGCGTGTTGCCGGTCCCGGTGATGATGTGAAGGTCCGCGCCGTTGTTGCGTAGGAATTGGGCCGACGCCTTGTACTTGCCAACGAGCGCGGCAAAGAGTGGTGTCCAGCCAGTGTCGGTTTTTGGATCCACCTCGGCCTTGCGCAGGAGCAGTGCAGCGACGGTCGAGGTGCGTCCGCGGGCGGCGGCGGCGCTAAGCGGCGTCGCGCCCCAGGAGGTTCGGGCCTCGATGTTGCCGCCGTGGTCGAGCAGTTGTATCACCGTCACCGTATAGCCGTCGAGTGAGGCAAGGTGAACCGGCGTTTGGCCATTGATGTCACCCGCTTTGGGATCGGCCCCGGCCTTGAGCAGCAGCGCGAGGGTGACCCTGAAATTTTCTTTGGCGGCAAGGTGCAGCGCGGTTTGGCCAAGGTGCGCGGGGACATCCACCTTGGCTCCGTTATCGAGCAGCCACTCAACCGACTGCGCCTGTCCGTTGCGTGTGGCCCAGTGGAGCGGTGTCCAGAGTTGGTCGCTCTGAAGGTCGATGTCGGCGTCGTGGTCGAGCAGCAGTTGCATCGCTGCGAGTTGACTGTTCCAAGCGGCGTGGTGCAGGGGTGAGTTGCCGTCCTCATCGCGGGCGTCGGCTTTATCATTCCTGGCCAGCAACACGGTCAGCCGGTCAATGTTGCCCTGGGCCGCCGCTGTCCAGATGTCGGTCGGCTTGGTTTCCTGCGCGAGCAGGGAAGTCGATGCGGCGATGAAAAAGATGCAACAGCCGGCGATTAAACGGGTCGATTCCCTCACAAGACGGCGAAGATTGCCCAAGCTGCCGAACCAAGGCGAGCGCGGAAACCGGCGCCAAAAAAAATCTGAAAACGGATTGACTCATCCAGAGCTTGGATCGACTGTCCCCCGAAGCCTCTTCGGGTGAAGAGGTGGCAGGGTTGGGCTAACTTCCGTATGCAGCTTGGCCCTGCTTTTCTGTTTTTTTGGTAGCGCTAATGTTCACCCGCTTGGCTGGGTTTTGTGTCGGGACTCCTCGCCCTGATGCCTTTTTTTTCGTCGCAAGCCGCAGAAAAAGCATCAAGCTCGCGGGGCTATTTCAATCCAACGTGCAGACCATCGAGGCGTTGGAACAGCGCTGGCGGATATTTAGCCAAGTGCGGAGGTATATCTTGAGGGGCAATGACACACAATCAGACCGGTTCGGGGGTGTTGCCCGGCTTTATGGGGAAGCGGGACTGCGGGCGCTTGCCCAGGCGCATGTCTGTGTTGTCGGCGTGGGCGGCGTCGGGTCGTGGACGGTTGAGGCGCTGGCACGGTCGGGTGTCGGGGCATTGACTCTGGTGGACCTCGACGAGGTCTGCGTGACGAATGTGAATCGCCAGTTGCCGGCGCTCGAGGGCGGCTTCGGGAAGTTCAAGGTGGAGGAATTGGCCAAGCGCGTTACTGCGATCAATCCTGACTGCCGAGCGGCGGCATGCACCGAGTTTTTCAACGACAAAACTAGCGGCATGATCCTGGCGACCGGCTTCGATTTTGTGGTGGACGCGATCGACAATGTAGCCAATAAGGCGTTGCTAATCGCCGCCTGCCGGGAGCGTGGCATCCAGCTGATCACCAGTGGCGCGGCGGGCGGTCGGCGAGACGGCACGCGGGCGGAGGTGGCCGATCTGGCCAACTCAACGAACGACCCGCTGCTCTCCAAGGTACGTGCGCAGTTGCGCAAGGAGTATGGTTTCCCGCGTGCGGGAAAGACGATGGGTGTGCCCTGCGTTTTTTCGCCAGAGACGCCGGTGTACCCGAAGAACGACGGCACGGTTTGTGCCAGTCGCCCGGAAGCGGGCGAGTTGGATGGATCGCTTAAGCTCAACTGCGAATGGGGGTTCGGCGCGGCGACATTCGTGACCGGTGCGTTTGGCTTTGCAGCGGCCGGGGAGGTGGTTCGGCGGCTTGTTAGCGGCGATTCGGCCTGACGGTTTTCAGCGCGTGCTGGGCTTGTCTTTGGCTTGTACAGTGCTAACGTCAGCGCTGATGAGTCAGGACGCGATATCCGTTGAAGTGCGTGGGATTCTTCCTGCGAACAGCGGTTGCGCCGTGTTTATCGGGAACGAGGAGAAGGTGTTCGTCATCCAGGTGGAGCACAACATGGGTGCCGTGATTGGTATGTTCCTAAACGACACCCCGAAGGAACGGCCACTAACCCACGACCTGATCGGGCACGTGCTGGACGGGTTCGGCATCAAGCTGCTACGGGTGGTCATCACAGAGCTGAAAAACTCTACCTACTTCGCCCGGTTGATTCTCGAGCAGGACAATGAGATTGGTCGTAAAATCGTGGAGGTCGATGCCCGGCCGAGCGATTGCCTGGCACTCGCCGCCCATTACAAGTCGCCGGTGTATGTGGCGGCGGATCTGTTCGCCGAGGTGGAGGACATGTCCGAGGTGCTGGCGCAGATTCAAGAATCCGCCGGTGACGAGGATCCGCGTTGATTTTCGCCGGCATGCCTGCCTCCAAAACCAAGCTGCCAACTGAACCGCTTTGCCTCGTTTTTGGCGACGAGGATTTCCTTGTGCGCGACCGAGCCAGTCAGGTTTACGAGGGATGGTGCGCCGAGGCCGGGGGGGAGGATCACCAGATTATCGACGGCACGGTGCGAAACGCCGCCGAGGCGCTGGAGGCCTTGGCCAAGCTCAATGAGGCGGTGCAAACCCTGCCGTTTTTCGGTGGGGCCAAGGTGGTGTGGCTTCGCGGTGCCAACTTCCTCGGCGACGAGCGCACAGCCTCGAGCCGTGATGTGACCGATCGGTTAAACGGCTTAGCCAAGGGCTGGGAGACGTTTGACTGGCAGGGGGTGCGGGTGCTGATCAGCTGCGGCAAGGTTGACAAGCGAAAGGCGTTTTTCAAGTCGGCCAAGAAGATCGCCGCCGTTGAGGACCTGTCGATCGCCGACAAGGAACGCGGCAGTAGGGCGGCGTTGATCGTCCGGCAGCGCCTGGCCGAGCTCGGCAAAAAAATCGCGCCGCACGTCGCCGACGAGTTGATCCTGCTGGCCGGCTCGGACCTTCAACAACTGCACACCGAGGCCGACAAACTCGCGGCATACGTGGGCGAGCGCGAGGAGGTTATGCGGCAGGATGTGCACGAGATCGCCACCCGTACCAGGCAGGCGCAGGGGTTTGCGCTGGCCGATGCACTGGGCGAGCGGAATCTGCCCAAGCTCCTGCGCGTGCTCGATGAGGAATTATGGGTCGTGAAACTCGACGCCAAAAAATCGCCGATCGCGCTGCTTTACGGTTTGATCACGAAGGTGAGGACGATGATTTTCCTCAAGGAAATGTTGCGGCTGAAATGGATTCGCACCGGTGGTGGCTACCAGCAGTTCAAGTCACAACTCGAGGCCATTCAGGATGACCGGTTGCCGGATGAGCGGAAATTCAACCCCAAGGCGATGCATCCGTACATGCTCTTCAACGCGCTTGGCCACGCGCGGCAGTACTCGGAAGGGGAACTAACTCGAGCGATGGATATTTTGCTGCGATGCAACCGGCAGTTGGTCTCATCGAGCACCGACGACACGCTAATTCTGCAACAGGCGCTGGTGCAAATCGTCAACAAGGCTGCGTAGCACAGTTCTTCACTCTCCGGTTTCGTAAGGTTAAATGAAAATTGACCTATTCAAAGACATGATGATAGTTTAGTCTTTTAATTTTATGAAAGATTTAGATATCAGTTGTCCATATTGTGATGAGTCACTTTCAGTTACCAGTGCTGACATGGGTTTCGATGTGACTTGCCCAAGTTGCAGTGAAGTCTTTTTCATTGAAAAAGAGTCTCCTAGTGAGACCAAAAAAAGTTTCAAGAAGCCAGCCAAGCCCAATCCTCCAAAAAAATATGATCAGAAAAAAACGAAGAAAACCTTTGTAGTGAAAAACTGGATGCTCTACGCAGGGTATTATGTTATTCTAATATTAATCCCAATAATCATGATAGCTTTAGGAGCTTTCCTTGGTTGGGAATCAATTGCTGGGGTTGGTGCAATTATTTTGTTTTTTGGGGTTCTAAATTTGGCCAATTCACTTTCACTCTATATAGGGATGAAGGTTTGTGGGGTTGGTTGCGAGGTGCCAGCCATTATTCTTATGTCCCTAATTTGGGCTCTTTGGGATACATTTCTTGGCTTTGGAGGTTTTATAGTTTTCTTGTTACTATTTTCGAAATTTACGGATGCGGAGATATGGCCTGACGCCATCCTTACAACAGTCGTTACTGGGTTTGTCCAATTCTTTGTGTTTTTAGCTTTCATTGGTATTGCAGCTGGTCTCGTAGTTGGCTCAGGATGAGTTTTATTTTTCTATTCAACTTCCAATTCTAATTCCATTTCTGGAAGTCTGCAATACATACACCTAAATAGCAGGATGGAGGGGATGATTTCCGTGTCACAATGTAACGTAATCGGTTCTTAGTGTCGCAGCTCCGGTTTTCAGCTGCTTTGCCAAGCGGGGTTTTGAATGTTCATTGGCAAGCTTGTTCTTTAGACTCTGCCGCGCATGAATCAGGTGGCTCTCATTACGGGTGCGTCTCGCGGGATTGGTCGTGGGATTGCACTTGAGTTGGCTGCGGCGGGGTTTGATTTGGTGATTAATTTTGCCGCAAACCAAGAGGCGGCTGACGAGACAGCCAAGCTCTGCACTGAGCGCGCCGCCGCTGCCGATCACACGATCCGCGCCAAGGTGTGCCAGGCCGACGTTGGTCAAGCGGCGCATCGCGAGCGGTTGATCGGGTTCACCCGTGAGTCGCTTGGCCGACTCGATCTGCTTGTGAACAACGCCGGCATCACCTCTATCGGTCGCGCCGATCTGCTCGATGCAACCGAGAAAAACTGGGACGCCCTCATGGCAATCAACCTCAAGGGACCGTTTTTTCTCAGCCAACTCGCCGCCCGTTGGATGGTGGAACAGTTTGAGGCAGATGCCAGCCGCAAGGCCAAGATTATCAATATCTCTTCGGTCAGCGCTCATGCTGTCTCGAGCAACCGTGGCGACTACTGCGTGGCCAAGGCCGGCCTGGGGATGGTGACGAGGCTCTTCGCCGCGCGCTTGGCCGATCACGGCATCAACGTGTACGAGGTTTGCCCCGGCGTGATCGCCTCCGACATGACCGCGCCGGTTCGGGAGAAATACGACAAACTGATCGCCGACGGGATGACGCCGATCCGACGTTGGGGTGAGCCAGGCGATGTCGGCAAGGCGGTCGTGGCGTTGGCGCACGATTATTTTCCGTTCACCACCGGCGAGGTATTCAATGTGGACGGCGGCTTCAACGTTCGCAAACTTTAGACCATGGCCATCAAGATTGACCGCAGGCTGACCCCGCAGAAACTTGTTCCCAAACTGGAGCGATTTTTTGACCTGTCAGGACAAAAGATTTTATCCATTCAAAAGAGTTGGCGCATGTCGAAGGGCGCGCCGGTGTCCACCGTGAAGGGTCAATACACCACGCGCGGTTGGACCGAGTGGACGCAGGGCTTTCAGTTCGGCTCGGCCGTGCTGCAATACGATGCCACCGGCGACGAGCGGTTTTTGAAGTACGGACGCCGCGGCACGGTGAAGTACATGGCCTCGCACGTGTCACATACTGGCGTGCACGATCACGGCTTCAACAATGTCTCCACCTACGGAAACCTCCGCCGGCTCATGCGCGAGGGGAAGCTAGTCCACGACTCGCGTGAGATGGATTTCTACGAACTGGCGCTAAAGGTCTCCGGCGCGGTGCAGGCGGCTCGCTGGACCGACATCCCGGGCGGCGGCTACATTTACTCGTTCAATGGTCCGCACTCGCTGTTCATCGACACGATTCGATCACTGCGTGTGTTGGGCGTGGCACATCAGCTTGGCCACGTGTTGATGGGCGAGAGGGATCGAAGAATTTCGCTGCTCGAGCGACTCGTACGGCACGCCGAGGCGACGGCGACGTACGGGATTTATTACGGCGAAGGCCGCGACGCATACGACGTGTCCGGTCGAACGGCTCATGAGAGTATTTTTAACTTGAATGACGGCAGCTATCGCTGCCCGAACTCGCAGCAGGGTTATTCACCGTTCAGCACGTGGACGCGTGGTCTGGCCTGGGCGCTCTGTGGCTACGCGGAGCAACTCGAGTTCTTCCGTACGCTCAGGGACACTGAATTCAAGCCGCTCGGTGGTCGGCGCAAGATGAGCGCCATGCTGCTGAAGTCTGCGACGGCCACTGCTGATTTTTACATCCAGAATAGTTGCACCGACGGCGTTCCCGCTTGGGACACCGCCGCGCCGCAACTGCATCGCCTTGGCGACTACTTGGCCAAGCGCTCGAACCCGCACAACAACTTTGAGCCGGTCGATTCCTCGGCGGCGGCGATCGCGGCACAGGGCTTGGTCCGGCTGGGCAACTATCTCGTCAACGCCGGTAAAAAAGCCGATGGCACGCGCTACCGCCAGGCCGGCTTGACCATTGCCAACACCTTGTTGCAGGCGCCGTATCTCTCCACGAGTGCCAGGCATCAGGGGTTGGTACTGCACTCGATTTATCATCGACCCAACGGCTGGGACCATATCCCGCGCGGCAGCAAGATCCCCTGCGGCGAAAGCTCGATGTGGGGAGACTACCACGTGCGCGAACTGGCGCTGATGCTTCTTCGCGAGGCTCGAGGTGAGTGTTACCTGACCTTTTTCGACTACTGACCTGACCGTGGCTGAGCCGTTCAAACTCACGCGCATTCCGTCGTTGAAAACTACGGAGGCATTCCGCGAACACATTGCGTCGCTTGACCTCGACTTGCCGTGCGACGACAGCATACAGCCTGCCGCCGAGTCGCCGTTGGCCAAGCCGCTTGACCGCATCACGCTTGGCGGCAAAACACCAGGCAATCGCATCGCCATTCACCCGATGGAGGGCTGGGACGGAACGACGAGTGGTGGCGTGACGGAGGAGATGACGCGTCGCTGGCAACGTTTTGGCGAGAGTGGCGCCAAGCTGATCCTCGGCGGCGAGGCGATGGCGGTGCGGCCCGACGGCCGTGCCAATCCAAACCAACTTGTCATCAACAACGACAACCAAGCCGGGATCGTGAGCCTCCTTGATACCCTCCTTAGGGCGCATGCCGAGCGGTACGATTCAACCGATGACCTGGCGATTGGCTTTCAGTTGACCCACTCGGGACGCTTCTGCCGACCGAACGAGAAAAACAGGTTTGAGCCCCAGATCGCGTATCGGCATCCGATACTCGATGCAAAATTCAAAGTCACCAGCGACGAGCAAATCCTGACCGACGACGAGGTCGGTGAGCTCGTCGGCAGCTACGTCCACGCTGCGCGGCTCGCTGCGGGGGCGGGGGCCGACTTCGTTGACCTAAAGCATTGCCACGGTTATTTACTGCACGAGTTTCTCAGTGCCCACACGCGGCCCGGCAAATACGGTGGCTCGTTCGAAAATCGTACGCGTATCATGCGCGAGATCATCGCAGGCATACGTGCAGACGGAAACGACATCGACGTGATCGTTCGCCTGAGCGCGTTCGACTTCGTGCCGTTCCGGCCCGATGCGGACCGGTCGCAGTCGGGTAAACTCGGCCCCGGCATCCCGGAGGATTTCTCCAGCTGCCTGCCGTACCATTACGGATTCGGGTTGAACCCCGACAACCCACTCGAGGTCGATCTCGCCGAGCCGATTCAGTTCGTGAAACTGTGTGCCGAGTTGGGTGTCAAGTTAGTGAGCCTCAGCGCCGGTTCGCCGTACTACAATCCGCACATTCAGCGGCCCGCCGCGTATCCGCCTTCTGACGGCTATCAGCCGGCCTACGATCCGCTCATCGATGTCGAGCGGCAGATTCAAGTCGTCCGCCAAATCCGCGAAGCTGCTCCCGCGAATCTGGCCATTGCCGGTTGTGCCTACAGCTACCTGCAGGATTTTTTACCGCACGTGACGCAGCGCCTTGTGCGGGAAGGGTGGGTGGATGTTGTTGGCTTGGGGCGGATCGTTTTGAGTTATCCGGACATGCTATCCGAAGCGATGACTAACGGCGCGCCGGTGTCCAGGCGCATTTGCCGCACCTTTAGCGATTGCACCACTGGCCCGCGCAATGGAATGATCAGCGGCTGCTTTCCGCTGGATGAGTACTACAAAAACCGTCCCGAGTTCGATCAACTCAAGCAGATAAAAAAAAAGCTTTAGCTGACCGCCGCCGATAGTGATTGTTCATCCGAGCCAATTTCCCGATGCCGTTCAGAGGCAGTTGCTCGACGGCCTGCGGCTTGGTCAGGTGCCGCCCAAGTTTTTATACGACAGCGATCGCCAAACGCAGAAGTGGCTTGCGGTGCACCGGGCTCATTCGCCCTCGCGAACCGAAGCCGGTGTGCAGTCGATTTATGATTTGGCGTTCGACGAGTCGCTTGGCCAAGCGGCGGGCGAGTCGGTTTGTCTCGTCGGCTTGGGCTGCGGTGGGGGCCAAAAGGACACACGCTACTTGGACAAGCTAAAGTCGATTTACCCTGTCGTCGACTATGTGCCTTGCGATGTCAGCCAAGCGATGACGCTGGTAGCGCGCGAAGCGGCAACGGCGGAGTTGCCACCCGAACGAATCCATCCGCTCGTGTGCGACTTGGCCAACGCGCCTGACCTTGGCCAAGTGCTCGATGGGATGCTGCCGCCGCAAACCAGGCGCGCGTTCACCTTCTTTGGCATGATCCCTAACCTCGAGCCGGACGTGATCCTGCCGCGCTTGGCAGCATTACTGCGGGAGGGTGATCTGTTGCTGCTCAGCGCCAACCTCGCGCCCGGCGACAATTATCGAAGTGGCGTAGAAGTGGTGCTGCCGCAATACAACAACGCTGAAACACGCGACTGGCTGCTGTCGTTTCTCGTTGGCTTGGGAGTGCCGGTGACGGCGGGGCAGCTGCGATTTGGTATCGAGGAAGTTGACAAGTTGCTGCGAGTCGTCGCTGATTTCGTGTTTTCCAAGGCGCTCGAGTTGACGATCAATGGAGAGCCGGTTGAGTTCATTGCCGGGCGCTCGTTGCGGCTCTTTTTTTCCTACCGCCACACGAAGCGAACCCTGGCAAGGAGCCTGGCCAAGCATGGATTTAGCATCGCTGCCTCGCAGGTTGACTCCTCCGGCGAGGAGGGCGTTTTTAGAGCGGTGCAGGTTTAGCTGTCGCCGTATTCTTCTTGGCGGATTTTCCGATGGCTTCACGCGCGTGATGAGTGATGAGCAGCTTGCCGTTGATCCAAGCAATACCCTCCACGAATGCCACCGAGATGATCGATATCATCAAGCTAACGAATATCGTCAGCTCGAAGGAGATCATGAAGTGTTGCAGAGCGTAGTTCTTGAGCTAGTCAGTCGTCGGCGGATCGCGGTTGCGGCGTCGGATGCGTTACGGCACGGGGAGTTCGTCGAGGATTTTTTGGATGATGGTCTCGGAGTTTTTCTCCTCGGCCTCGGCCTCGAACGTGACCGCCACGCGGTGGCGTAATACATCCTGCGCGACGCTTTTCACATCCTGCGGCGTGACGAATCCGCGTGCATGCAGGAAGGCGTGTGCCTTGGCCGTGAGCGTAAGCGCGATGGTGGCGCGAGGTGAGGCGCCCAACTGGATGAAATCGGCGATGTCGATGCCGTAACGCTCCGGTTCGCGTGTGCAGCAGACCATGTCCACGATGTAGTCCTTGACCTTGTCGTCGGTGTAAATGTTGTTGATGACCTCGCGGGCGGTGAGGATATCGTCGATCGAGATGACTTGCTGCGTCTCCGGCCCGGCGCTGGTGCGGCCCATGAGGTCGAGGATCTGGCGTTCCTCGTCGCGGTCCGGGTGAGTGATCTTCACCTTGAGCATGAATCGGTCCACTTGCGCTTCGGGTAGAGGGTAGGTGCCTTCCTGCTCGATTGGGTTTTGCGTGGCTAGTACGAGGAACGGTTCCGGGAGTAGGAAGGTCTCGTCGCCGATGGTGACCTGCCGTTCCTGCATCGCCTCGAGCAGGGCGCTCTGCACTTTGGCCGGAGCACGGTTGATCTCGTCGGCCAGCACTAGGTTGGCGAATACCGGTCCCTGTCGCGTGCTAAAGCCGCCGGATTGCGGGTTGTAAATCTGCGTCCCAACGACGTCGGCCGGGAGCATATCCGGTGTGAACTGCAGTCGAGCGAACTGGGCGTCCATGCAGTTAGCAAGCGACTTGATCGAGAGCGTTTTGGCGAGGCCCGGCACGCCCTCGAGCAGCACGTGACCGTTGGCCAGCAGGCCGATAATCAATCGCTCGACGAGCAACTTCTGCCCGATGATGACCTTGCCAAGTTCTCCCAACAACGGCTGCACGAAGGCGCTGGCCCGTTCGACTTCCTCGTTGATGGCTGTGATCCCTGCGTTCATGGGCGGCCGAGTATCTGCATTTTTAGACATTAAAACAAGGTACGTGCACGCTCGATGTCGCGCGAAATTTGGGTGGCCAATTCGTCGGTCGAGCCGAACCGCTGCTCGTCGCGCAGTCGCTCGACCAGCTCGATCTCCAGCGCCTGGCCGTATAGTTCGCCGTTGAAGTCGAGCAGGTGAGCCTCGACCTGCAGCGCCGGCTCGGGGCTGGCCAGGGTCGGTCGCAGGCCGATGTTGAGCACGGCGCGATGCGTTTCCTGGCCAAGCCGGGCGTGCGCGGCGTAAACGCCGTTCGGCGGCAGGACCAAGCCATCGGTGTTGAGATTAGCCGTCGGGAAACCGAGCTCGCGGCCTTGGCGCTCGCCCTCAATGACGGTGCCCTCAATGGCGAATGTACGCCCGAGCATCTGCCCGGCATCGTCGAGGCGGCCGTCCCGCACGGCGTCGCGGATGCGCGTGCTGCTGACCGCTTGGCCGTCGAGCGACACGGCCCGTAGTCCGTGCACGTGGAAGCTAAGCGCTTGGCCAAGCGTGCGGAGCAAATCGACATTGCCGTCGCGCTTGTGGCCGAAGGCAAAGTTTACGCCGACACAAATGCTGTGGATCGTACCGAAGCCGTCGGCGAGTTCGCGGACGAATTCAGCACCGGGTTTGCAGCTGAACGCCTTGTCGAACTTGATGAGTAGCGCTGCGTCGATGCCCAGCGACTCGATGGCGTGGAGCCGCTGGGCGCGGGTTTGCAGTAGGGCAGGGGCGCGGCCGGGCGCGATGACGGTAGCCGGGTGGCGGTCAAACGTCACGGCGACGGAGCGAGCCTCATGCCGGTGGCTGTCCTCGATGGCCTGCCGCAAGACTTGCTGGTGCCCGAGGTGCACGCCGTCGAACATCCCGATGGCGAGGCAGGCCTTGCGGTCTCCGTTGATCAGGTCGTCCGGTTTGTGGATGAGTTTCACGGCTCGGTGGCGGCGGAAAGTTTGAGCATGGGGATGACGCGTCTGGCTAGGTCGCCCGGCGATAGCGTCGTGAGTTCCTCGAGCTGGGTGGCGTCACCGACTTTGAATTTGCCGGAGACGGTTCGGCGAAGTCCGGCCAGGTGCGCACCACAACCAAGCGCCTGGCCAAGATCATGTACCAGTGTGCGGACGTAAGTGCCCTTGGTGCAGGCGACCTTGAACCAGGCGTACGGCGCCTCGTAATGGCTGATGAGGAATTGGTAGAGGTGAACGAATCGTTCTCTGCGTTCGACTTCAATGCCTTTGCGGGCGAGCTTGTAAAGCGGCATGCCGTCGATCTTGATGGCACTAACCATCGGTGGTAGCTGCAGTTGATCACCGAGAAAGTCGTTGGCTTTTTCCTGCAGCGCATCGATGGTGAGGCTGGGCACAGACCTGGTTTCACCAATTTCGCCCTCGGCATCGTAAGTATTGGTGGTTTCGCCAAGCTTGATCGACCCAACATATACCTTGTCGTCGGACATTATTTTTTCGGAGAGCTTGGTTGCCTTGCCAAGCAGGAGAATGAGCAGGCCGGTGGCGGCTGGGTCGAGCGTGCCGCAGTGGCCGACTTTCCTGATGCGGTAACATTGGCGGATGGTGTCGACGATGTCGTGCGAGGTCGGGCCGGCCGGCTTGTCGATGAGGAGTGCGCCGTCCAGGGCGTCGAATCCTTGCATGCTCATGACTGGCGGTCATCGAGAGCCCCGCGAATGGCGGCGATCACGCGTTGCTGAATGCCCATCGGTTTGCCGGTTATGCGTGCGCCGGCCGCAGCCTGGTGTCCGCCACCGCCGAACTGGTTGGCGATGTCACTTACATTCACGTTTTCGTCCTTGGAGCGTAGGCTGATGCGGGTCAGTTCCGGCTCGAGCTCCTCGAAGACACAGGCGACGACGACTGGCTCGATGGCTCGGACGTGGTCGATCAACCCCTCCGTGTCGTTGGGCGTGGCTTCGGTGCAGGAGAAGTCCTCTTTTTTCAGCCAAAAGTAGGCAATCTGGTTGTCGTGTGTGAGTCGAAAATTGTTGTAAACGCGCTTCAGCAACTTGACGCGCGAGAGGGGGTACGACTGGTAAACCTCGTCGCAGACGGTAGCGAGGTTGGCACCTTTCTTTACCAGGTCACCGGCGGCGTAGTAGGTCTCCGGCAGGGTGCTCGGGTACTGGAATGAACCGGTGTCAGTCGAGATGGCAGTGAACAGGCAGTCGGCGATGCGGGGTGTGATTTTCCAGCCGGCCTGCCTGATGAGCTGGTAGACCAACTCGCCGCTCGATGGTTCCTTGCTGGCGATCCAGTTCAAGTCGCCGAAGTGGGTGTTGCTGGCGTGGTGGTCGATGTTGATGAGTATACGGCGGTTGGCGATGTGCTCCTGCGTAGTGCCAAGCCGCTCGATGCTGGCCGAATCGACGGCGATGACGCAGTCGAACTGGCGCTTGATCGGCCTCGGCGTCTGAATGAGCTGATCCGGGTCGAGAAACCGCAGTTTGGAGGGAACGGGATCCTGATTCCAGCACGTCACTTCCCTGCCTTGGTCGAGCAGCGCTAGCGCGAGGCCAAGCGTCGAGCCAATGCAATCGCCGTCCGGCCGCATATGGCTGCAGACGGCGATGGTATGACTCTCTCCAATGATCTCGATGATCCGGTCAATCGTTTTGAGTCGAGCCTTCGTCATGGGCATTGTCAGGGGGCGATTCATTCTCGAGCTCGTCCAGAATGTGGAGCACCCGGTCCCCCCGGTTGCGGTCTTTGTCGAGGGTGAACTTCAACCTCGGTGTGTAGCGTAGTTCCACTGCTTGGCCAAGCTGGGCCTGGATTTTTCCGGCCGCCTTTCGCACGGCCCGGAACGACTTATGCTGGGCCCGCTCATCGCCGATGGAGGAGACAAAAACGGTTGCGGAATGGAGATCATTCGAGACGCCGACCTGGCTGACGCTGATGAGGCCAAGCTCGACCGGGAACTCGCGCCGGAAAATCTCGTTGAGTTCCCGCTTGAGCAGCTCTTTCACGCGCATGTGGCGCAGGTTGGGCATGGCTAGACGAGCAGTGGGTTTACAGTGACTGGGCGATCTTCTCATGCGTATAACACTCGACGATGTCACCCTCTTTAAAGTCATCGAAGCCGTCGAGGCGAATGCCGCACTCCATGCCGGAGCGCACCTCGTTGACTTCGTCCTTGAAGCGCCTGAGCGTGTGGGAGATGCCCTCATACACAAGGTCTCCCTTCCGGATGACTCGCATTTTGCCGCGCACAATTTTGCCGCTGGTGACGGCGCAGCCGGCGACATTGCCGCCCTTGCTGAGCTCGAAAATCTTGCGTACCTCCGCTTGGCCAGTGACGACATCTTTCATCAACGGGTCGAGCAGGCCTGCCATTGCCTCCTTCACCTCGTCGATCAACTCGTAGATGATGGCGTAAAGCTTGATCTGGACGCCCTCGCGCTTGGCCACCTCGCCGACGCCGGTGTCGATTTTGGCGTGAAAGCCCAGGATGACCGCTTCTGATGCGCTGGCCAGTGTGGCATCAGATTCGGAAATGGACCCGACGCCGGAGTGGACGATCTCGGGCTGCACCTTATCCGAGTCGATTTTTTTGATGGTATCAACAATGGCTTCGACCGAGCCCTGTGTGTCGGCCTTAATGATGAGCTTGAGGATCTTGTTCTCGTCCGCCTTTGTCTGGCTGAACAATGTCTCCAGAGTCATCTTGCGCTTACTTGAGATGGCTTCGTCCTGTTGCTTTGCCTCGCGCTCGTCGCAGACGGTGCGGGCTTCCTTTTCGCTGGGCAGAATATTGAACTCGGCGCCGGCCTCGGGCACACCGTTCAAGCCGAGCACCTTCACGGCAGACGATGGGCCGGCTTGCTTGATGCGCTTGCCCTCGTGGTCCACCAGCGCGCGAACTTTGCCAAAGTGGTTGCCGCAGACCATGACGTCGCCGACCTTAAGCGTGCCCTTACGGACGAGCAGCGTGGCGGTCGGGCCGCCGGCTTCCATGCCGGATTCAACGACATTTCCGACTGCCTTGCGATTGGGGTTGGCTTGCAGTTCGAGCACTTCGGCCTGGAGCAGGACCATGCCGAGTAGCTTGTCGACATTAGTGGCTTTCAGTGCGGAGATATCGACAAAAATGGTTTCGCCGCCCCACTCCTCGCAGACGACGCCTTTTTCCTGTAATTGCGTGCGGGCCATTGTCGGGTTGGCGGAGGGGTGGTCGATCTTGTTGACGGCCACGATGATTGGGACCTCGGCGGCCTGCGCGTGGCTGAGAGCCTCCATCGTCTGCGGCATGACCCCGTCGTCTGCGCCAATGACCAGGATGACAATGTCGGTGACATTGGCTCCGCGGGCGCGCATGGCGCTGAACGCGGCGTGGCCCGGCGTATCGAGGAAGGTGATCTTCTCGAGTTTTTTTGGGTGCTCGGGGTGGGGGACATCGATGGTGTACGCGCCGATATGCTGTGTGATGCCGCCGGCTTCCCCGGCGGTGATGTTGGACTTGCGGATGACATCGAGCAGCGTGGTTTTGCCGTGGTCCACATGACCCATGATCGTGACGACCGGGGCTCGGTGTTGCAGATCCTCTTCACTGTCCTCGGCGTCGAGCTCGACTTTTTTCTTGGTCGAGGTCTTGACGAGGCCGGCACCGCGCTCGCGGCGTTCAAGCCGGAAGCGGAAGCCATTCTTGGCGCAGATTTCGCGGGCGACTGGCTCCTCGATGGATTGGTTGATGTTGGCGAAGACGTTGAGCGACATCAGGTCGGCGATCAGCTGGAACGGTTTACGCTTCATCTCCTCGGCGAGGTCACGGACGATGATTGGCGGCTTCATGGCGATCAGCAGACCATCAGCCGGGGCCTCGTACTTCAACTTGCGCGGGTCACTCGCAGGCGTCGAAGTTGCCTGCTCGGCCTCAGTGGGCTTAGTTGGTTTCTTTTCCGCCTTGTCCTTTTTCTTTTTGTGTTCACGCACCGCCGGGCGCACCGGCATGTTGCCCAGTTCAATGAAGCCCACCTTTTTACCCAGATCACTGGGTTCCTCTTCGTTATTCTGAGCCTCTTCCGGCTCGGTGCCTTCCTTGGCCTCTTCTTCCTCTTCGGGTTCCCCTTCTTCTTCCTCTTCGGGCGCAGTGATGATCACCGGCTCGGCTGTCGCTTGGGGCTGCTCAGGCGCAGGCACGGATTCCTGGGTGCCGATGATTTGTTCCTCGAGGTACTCGGCGGTTATTTTGTCGAGTGTGCTCGAGGCAACCTTCGCGTTGGTGATCCCCAACTCCTTGGCCTTGGCCAGGACATCCTTGCTGGGAATCCCTGCCTTTTTGGCAATCTCGTAAATGCGAACGGGCATAAAAAATTGTCTACTAGCGCCTAGCCAAGGGTGAGTTGCCGCTTGGCCAAGCGGCTGGGCAATATCCCTGGTTACTTAGCCTCCTTTGTCGGGGCTTCTTCTTCAGTGGTTTTTGGCTCGGTGGCTGCGTTTTCATCGGGCTCGGCGGCGGCTTCCGGTGGAGCCTTCTCTGTCGGCGAGTTGACGCTCGATCCGGCTCGGCGATCCTTCTCTGCGCGGGCGGCGGCTAGGACCGGTTCGGCATGCTCTGCTAGGCCCGGGATATCCGCGAGGTCTCCAGCCTCGACGCCGATCAGGGCATCCAATGTCAGCAGACCAGCATGGACAAGGGCATCGGCTTGCTCCTTCTCGATCCCGGGTATGGCGGCCAGTGCGTCAACGGCTCCGGCGACCTGTTCCTCAAATCCGACGCGGACCTCTTGCTCCGGGTCGATGTCAATCTGCCACCCGGTGAGTAAGCTGGTGAGGCGGGCGTTCTGGCCACGGCGTCCGATGGCCAATGAGAGTTGATCGGGATCAACCAGGATATGGACTCTTTTTCGATCCTGCTCAACCTCCAGCCGCTTTATTTGGGCTGGGGCTAGGGAGTTGGTCACGTAGGTCTCGATGTCTGTATCCCAGCGGATGATGTCAATTTTCTCGTTGTTGAGTTCCCGTACGATATTTTTCACCCGTTGTCCGCGAAGACCGACGCAGGCGCCGACGGGATCCACTTTTTCATCTCTAGAGTGCACCGCAAGCTTGGTTCGGAAGCCCGGCTCCCGGGCAATGGCCTTGACTTCGATGGTGCCGTCGTTGATCTCGGAGACCTCGAGTTGAAACAGTTTGAGCACAAAGTTGGAGTCCCTTCGGGAGAGAATGATTTCAGAATTGCTGTCTGAACCCTGCACGGCTTTTACCAGGCATCGGATGCGTTCGCCCCGCTGGTATTCCTCAGTGGGCACACGCTCTCGGTTAGGCAGGAGGGCTTCAAATTTGCCCAAGTCAATGAGGACATCCGAGCGGTCAAATCCCCGGACCTCGCCGCTGACGATGTCCCCGACGCGGTCTTTGAACTCGGAGTAAATCAACGCCTTCTCCGCCCGGCGAATAGCCTGCATCAATGCCTGCTTAGCATTCTGGGAGGCAATCCGGCCAAAGTTTTTCGGGGTGACTTCGACTTCCAGTTCTTCATTCAGTTGGGCGCTTGGTTTGTGGCGAAGCGCGGACTCGAGGCTTATTTCGTTCTGTTTGTCGGTGACTCTCTCAACCACGATCAGGGAGGCGAAAGCGCGGATGTCACCGTCCTTGCGGTCGATTTCGCACCTCAGTTCCCTGGCGGGGCCGACCGCCCGCTTTGCCGCAGAGACCATTGCGTCTTCGACAGCGCTGATAAGGATCTCCCGATCGAGGCCCTTTTCACGCTCCCAATATTCCATGCTAGCAATAAATTCTGCATTCATCGTTATTGTTTGTCGACAAGCCCTAAACCGTTCGTACCGAACAAAAAAGCCGGCAGATTGCTCTCCGACTTCACTCACTCTCAACAAAATTGACTGACTACGCTGCCACCCATGGGTGGCAACTGGCTTCAGACTAGTCGTTCGCCTTGAGCAGCGTCAAGTGCAAAAGGTTGTCGGGATTGGCTGTTTTTTGGATTTTTAAAGAAAATCAAACGTTGAACACGAATTTGGGTTTCCCGGCCGGTTGTCCACGGGTAGCTTACGGCGGAGTGGTGGAAGATCGACCGAAGGAAGCGTGGCAGCCGTTGACATTCGGAGGCGTAGCCCGGTTTGCCGCGGCCAGTCTCTGGCGGTTACTGATGGTGGAACTGGTCTTCGCCCTGATGGTTGCGGCTACGGTGGTGTGGTTTGTCCAACAGGCCTGGGTGCCGGTGATCGGCAAAACTATCAAGCAAATGCCGCCGACCGGGGAAATTCGCGGCGGCCGTCTCGATTGGCCAAGCGGGACCGTGCTTCAGCAAGCGGGGCCGTTTATGCGGATCGCCGTGCGCCCAGGAGGCTTCACCAATGTCGAGGAATCGGCCGATCTTGTGCTGGCTTTTGGCTCGAGCGATCTGCGGATCGGAAGCAGCCTTGGGCTTGGCCTGTTGACGCTGCCTTATCCCATGGGATGGATTCTGTCGTTCAACAAAACCGAACTTGAACCTTGGTGGGGGGCTCGTTCCCATATGGTGCTGGCAGCGCTTGGCCTACTGGTTGTTTTGGCGCTGCAATTCGTTTGGTCCGCGCTGGGTTTGCTGTACATGCTTCCCGTTAAGATTTTCTCTGTCAGTCGAGTGGACTGGGTTGGCGCCATAAAAATAGCCATTGCTGCACAAATGCCGGGCGCGTTAGTGATGAGCGTCGGCATCGTGTTATACGGCCTAAAGCAACTCGACCTGGTGGCTCTGCTGGTCGTGTGGGGTGTGCACTTGGCCTTTCCGTGGATGTATTTGATGTTTTCCCCGATCCTCGCCCCAAAACAGACCAAGTCACAAAAGGCCAGATCGAAGAAAACCCAGGTCAAACGTGATCCGGGAGACAATCCTTTCCACCATACTTCAAGGAATTCAGGCAACCCCTTCGGCAGCGATTGAGGAGTCCAGCGCTTGGCCAAGTGCTAGTCGGGAAACCAAGCCAAAGGCGGGACGCTTGCCAATTTCAATAGCCAACAATCGAGACATTATGTCACATATGACTCAAGTTTAAGGTTGTATTTCGCTGTAAAAAAACAATTATATGACTGATTTTCAGTTATTTAACTATTTTTATTGACGCTTGGCATCTGGGTTGCTCATGGGTGGGTGGAATTTGTTATGGGAAAAGTTTTAGGAATTGATTTAGGTACGACCAACTCCTGCATGTCTGTCATGGACGGCGGGGAGCCGCTCGTTCTCGAGAATTCAGAGGGCCGACGGACGACGCCCTCGGTTGTGGCATTCACCAAGGACGGCGAACGTCTTGTGGGCGATCCTGCCAAGCGTCAGGCGGTCACCAACCCCAAGAACACGATTTTTTCCATCAAGCGGTTCATGGGCCGCAAATTCGACGAGGTCTGCGAGGAGACTAAGCGCATTCCCTACAAGGTTACCAAAGCGTCCAACGGGGATGCCGCTGTCGAGGTGGAGGTCAGCGCGGAGACCAAGCAATACAGTCCGCCGGAGATTTCTGCGATGATCCTCGGCAAACTCAAGGCCGACGCCGAGATGCGTCTGGGCGAAACGATCACCGAGGCCGTCATCACGGTTCCCGCCTATTACAACGACACGCAGCGTCAGGCGACCAAGGATGCTGGCAAAATCGCCGGTCTCGAGGTGCTGCGAATCATCAACGAGCCGACGGCTGCGTCGCTAGCGTACGGGCTCGATAAGAAGACGGATCAAAATATCGCAGTGTACGACCTTGGCGGAGGGACGTTTGACATATCGGTGCTGGAGATCGGTGATGGTGTGTTCGAGGTGAAAGCCACAAACGGCGACACCCAACTCGGAGGTGACGACTGGGACAACGCTGTCATCGACTGGGTGCTCGACAGTTTTAAGGAGGAGAATGGAATGGATCTGCGGAACCAGCCCGACGCACTGCAGCGCATCAAGGAGGAGGCCGAGAAGGCCAAGATTTCTTTATCCAGCTCCACGAGCTATGACCTGAATCTGCCGTTCATTACTGCGGATGCCAGCGGTCCTAAGCACATCAACCTACAATTGTCACGGGCCAAGCTGGAGCAGTTGTGCGAGGATTTGTTTGAGCGCACCCTTGGTCCGGTGGAGGCCTGCTTTAAGGACGCCGAGGTGACCGCGAACGACGTCAAGGATCTCGTTTTGGTCGGTGGAATGACCCGGATGCCCAAGGTGGTTGAGACTGCCGAGGCGGCCATCGGCAGGAAGCCCAATCAAGGGGTCAACCCGGACGAAGTCGTTGCGGTTGGTGCTGCCATCCAGGGAGGGGTCTTAAAGGGCGACGTCAAGGATGTTCTGTTGCTCGACGTCACGCCGCTCTCGCTTGGCATCGAGACCATGGGCGCGGTGATGACCAAGCTCATCGAGCGCAACACCACCATCCCGACCAAGAAATCGGAAATTTTCTCCACCGCTGCCGACAACCAGCCGGCTGTGGACATCCACGTGCTACAGGGCGAGCGCGAGTTCGCCAACGACAACAAGAGCATCGGCAAGTTTCAGCTGACCGATATCCCGCCCGCGCCGCGCGGCACTCCGCAGGTCGAGGTGACGTTCGACATTGACGCCAACGGCATTCTCAATGTCAACGCCAAGGACCTTGGCACCGGCAAGGAGCAGAAGATCACCATCACCGCCAGCAGCGGCCTCTCGGAGGAGGACATCGAGAAGATGAAGAGTGACGCCGAGACACATGCCGAGGATGACAAAAAACGTCGTGAAGAGGTGGACCTCTGCAACAACGCCGACAATCTGGCCTACCAGACGGACAAGATGCTCAAGGAAAACGGAGACAAGCTTTCAGGCGACAAAAAGAGCGCGCTCGAAGCGGCCAATAACGAATTGAAGGACGCGCTAAAAGGCTCCGACTCCAACGCGATAAAGGTTGCCACGGAGAAACTGCAGCAAGTTGTGCAGGACGCCTCCGGTGATATTTACAAGGCCGCTCAGGAAGCTCAGGCGGCCGACGGCACCGAGCCAGGCGGCGATGCACCGGACGGAGACGAGCCGGCCAACAAGGAAGAGGGCCCCATTATCGACGCCGAGGTCGTGGAGGAAAAAGCCGACTAAGATTTTAGCCGCGCTTGGCCGGAACCGGGTGGTTCCGACTTTCCGGCGCGACAAACTTCCCCGCCTATGGCGGGAACCAAACAGCAAGTTAGATAAAAACAAACATGGCACTAAAACTAAAACCGCTCGGCGATCGCATTATTGTTGAGCCGATCGAGGAGAATGAGCAGCAATCGGAGGGTGGTATTATCATCCCGGATTCTGCCAAGGAAAAACCGACCGAAGCCAAGGTACTGGCTTTGGGTACCGGCAGAACAGACGACGATGGCAAAAAAATTGCCTTCGAGGTCAAGAAGGGCGACAAGGTGTTGATCAGCAAATATGGCGGCACCGAGGTCAAGGTCGACGGCAAGGAACTCAAGATTTTGAATTCCGACGACATCCTTGCAATCATTGGATAAATTTGGAAAGGAATAATAAAGTATGTCAGCAAAACAATTAAAGTTTGATGAATCCGCGCGGCAGGCCTTGTTGAAGGGTGTCAGCACCCTGTCCAAGGCCGTGACAGCCACACTCGGCCCAAAGGGACGCAACGTCGTTCTCGACAAGAAGTTCGGCTCCCCCACAGTCACCAAGGACGGTGTCACTGTGGCCAAGGAGATCGATCTTGAGGATCCGTATGAAAACATGGGTGCCCAGATGGTGCGCGAGGTCTCAAGTAAGACCAGTGACGCCGCCGGCGATGGAACTACCACGGCAACTGTACTTGCCGAGGCCATCTACAGCGGCGGCCTCAAGCACGTCACCGCAGGGGCCAGCCCGATCGCCATTCAGCGCGGCATCCAGAAGGCTGTAGAGGCCGCCGTAGGTGCCCTGGACAAGGCCTCCAAGAAGGTCAAGGACAAGGAGGAGATCAACCAGGTCGCCACGGTGTCCGCCAACTGGGACGAGGAGGTCGGTGAGATCATCGCCGACGCCATGGACAAGGTCGGCAAGGACGGCACGATTACCGTCGAGGAGGCCAAGTCCATCGAGACTTCGCTCGACGTCGTCGAGGGTATGCAGTTCGACAAGGGCTACCTTTCGCCGTACTTCGCGACGGACACCGATTCCATGGAGTGCCGCCTCGAGGATGCCTACATTCTCATCTTCGAGAAGAAGATCAGCAGTCTCAAGGACATGGTGCCGCTTCTCGAGAAGGTCGCCAAGACCGGCAAGCCGATGCTGATCATCGCCGAGGACGTCGAGGGCGAGGCCCTGGCCACCCTCGTGGTCAATCGCATTCGTGGTACGCTGAACATCGCCGCCGTCAAGGCGCCCGGCTTCGGCGACCGTCGCAAAGCGATGCTCGAGGACATCGCTATCCTGACCGGTGGCCGCTGCATCACCGAGGATCTCGGCATCAAGCTCGAGTCCGTCGAGTTGAGCGACCTTGGCCGTGCCAAGAGTATCGTTGTGGACAAGGAAAACACCACTATGGTCGAGGGTTCCGGTAAGTCTTCCGAGATCCAGGGCCGCGTGAACCAGATTCGTCGGCAGATCGAGGAGACTACCTCCGACTACGATCGCGAAAAGCTGCAGGAGCGCCTGGCCAAGCTGGCCGGCGGTGTGGCCGTGATTAACGTCGGTGCCGCAACCGAGACCGAGATGAAGGAAAAGAAGGCCCGTGTCGAGGACGCCCTGCATGCGACCCGTGCCGCGGTGGAGGAGGGTATCGTCCCCGGTGGTGGTGTCGCCTTGCTGCGTACCCGTCCGACTATCGAAAAGCTGCAACTCGAGGGTGACCAGCAGATCGGTGTCTCCATCATCAGCAAAGCCGTCGAGGCGCCGCTGCGCGCCCTGGCCGCCAACGCCGGCCTTGAGGGTGCCGTGATCGTTCAGGAAGTCCTGGAGAGCAAGGGCAATACCGGCTTCAACGTCGCGACTGAGAAGTACGAGGACTTGGTAAAAGCCGGTGTGGTGGATCCGAAAAAGGTGACCCGCACAGCGCTGCAAAATGCCGGCTCCATCGCCGGGTTGCTGCTGACTACCGAGTGCTTGATCACCGAGATCCCTGAGAAGGAACCGCCCATGCCGGCGGGCGGCGGTGGTCATGACCACGGCATGATGTAATTACCGTTTTTTAACAACAGTAAACCAAGGGCGGGGCAGAAAATGCTTCGCCCTTTTTTTGTCGGGTAGAGCTGGCGCTTGGCTTGGGGACAACTCCGGCTTGGCAGGTCCGTCGGCCTCTGCTTAACTCAACGCCCGTTGATGCATCCTCGCTGGGTTTGTTTTTTTCTGTCGCTGCTTGTCGCTTGGCCAAGCGTCATTTGGGCGACTGAACCAGCGTCGCCGGGCGAGTCGTTGTGGGAGATCGAGTCGCTTGAGCCGGGCGAGTTCGACTATAACCTCGACGAGGGACGGGTCATCCTGAACGACCGTTTCCGCATTACGTTCGAGGAGCAGGGCGAACGTGCCTTCATCATCGCCGATCGCGGTCGCCTTGACCAGGCCACCGGCGAAATCTTTGCCGAGGGCAGTGTTACGCTGCAAAACCGGGATCGCGTCTTCACGTCCGAACGCCTCTTTTACAACTTCCAAACCCGCGCGATGCAGACTGACAATTTTCGCGCCGGCCAGCCACCGTTTTTCGTTGAGGGCACGAATATCAAGGGTGACGCGACAAGCAACCAGTACTCAGCCGACGACGCCTGGCTGACCACCGACGACCGTTCCGACCCTGTTCTGCGTATCCGCACTCGGCACTTGAGCATCGTCCCCGGCAAGTTTATCGAGGCCAGGGGCGCAACGCTCTACGCCGGCAAGGTTCCGCTGTTTTATTTTCCGTACTACCGCCGCCGGCTTGATCAGCCGACGAGCCAATGGAGTCTCACGCCCGGTTACCGGAGCCGCTACGGACTGTTTTTCGAGGGCTCGTACGATTGGCATTTGAGCGATCGGCTAAACGGCGAGGCGCACCTTGACTACCGCACGCGCCGGGGCTGGGCTGGTGGCCTTGACTTGGACTACGACCTTGGCCAGGCCGGCCGCGGCGAGGCGTCGGTTTACCTGCTCGACGACCGCGATCCCGCCGCCGGCGCGGGCCGCCGCTCCCGCAGTGCCGACTTCACCGACCGCAACAACCGGCACCGGCTGAGCCTTTATCACTCGGTCAACATCCGGCCCGACTTCACGGCCAAGCTGGTGTTGCAGGATCAGAGCGACGCGTTTGTGAACCGCGACTTTTTCGAGAGCCAGTTTCGCCGTAATCCGCAGCCGGCGTCGCGCGTTGAGTTGGCGAAACACTGGCGCAACTTCAGCGTCAGCCTGCTGACCCAGCCTCAGGTCGATGACTTTTACCAGACCGTCGAGCGGCTGCCGGAGATTCGCTTAGCCGGCCTGCGCCAGCGGCTTGGCGAGACGCCGGTTTTTTACGAGAGCGAAAGCTCAATCGGACACTTCAGGTTTCGCCCGGCCGACACCGACCTGGGCCTGATCGGCTACGAGGCGTTCCGCGCCGACACGCACCAGCAGCTGCTTGTGCCGCGCACCTACTTCGGCTGGCTGAATGTCACACCGCACGCTGGTGTTCGTCTGACGCATTACGGCGCGACATCCGGCGACAATCCTGCACCTGACCGGCCGAGCGGAATGGATCGCTCCGTGTTCAACACCGGTGTCGAGATGTCGTTCAAGGCGTCGAGCACGTGGGACAACGTGAAAAGCGGCTTGCTCGGTATCGATGGCCTGCGGCACATCGTGCAGCCACTGGTTAATTACATTTACGTGCCGGTACCGGACAGGCGCCCTTGGGAACTGCCCCAGTTCGATCGCGAGTTGCAGTCGCTTCGTCTTCGCCCGGTCGACTTTCCCGACTACAACTCGATCGACAGCATCGACTCGCGCAACGTTCTGCGCCTCGGCGTCCGGAACCGGCTGCAAACCAAGCGCAACGGTCAGGTCGATGACCTGCTGAAGTGGGAACTGTTCACCGACTGGCGCCTGGAAACGGACGAAAATCAGGTGCGCTTCAGCGATGTTTACTCCGACTTGGAACTAAAGCCGCGCTCGTGGCTGCTGCTCGGATCCGAGCTGCGGGTCAATCCGAATGACAACCTGCTCAACGAGGCCAACCACACGGTCTCGCTGTTGCCCAACGATCGCTGGAGCTGGACGCTCGGTCACCGGTACCTCCGTGATTTGTCGCCGGACGAGCTGCGCGATCGCTATCCGTATGATCCGTTTTTCCAGCAGCAGATCGC
>JAKUOU010000044.1:0-21655 GCA_022451065.1 Pedosphaera sp.
ATTTGTCTGAAGCTTCAAACAGCAGAAAAGTAGAGCTAGAGCTTTTGAGTTGATCAAGTCTTGGCAAAGGCTCAACCAGTTTTCCAAATGCGTTCACCAATGGTACGGTTATGGATTCATTCAGAATATAACTTGTGCCACCGTTTTCTTTTCTTAGTTTATTTAGAGGATCTGCGCCGCAAAGCCTGATTGAGTCAACTTCTCCTATGTATGGAGAAAGAGTGTTGATCCAAACATAGTTTGGGTTGGATGTTTGATGAGCGGTCATCGGCAACTTTCCATTGAAGTCGTCCGAATAAAGCATAAACCCAAGGCCCAATTGTTTCATGTTTGATAAACAGTTTATTTGCTTTGCTTTGCTTTTTGCTTTTCCGAGGGCTGGTAAAAGCAAACCAGCTAATATTGCAATTATTGCAATAACCACCAAAAGCTCGATTAAGGTAAACCCTCTACTTAAATTTAGCTTTATGGGCTCGTAATTAGAGCCACCAACTAAGGGGTCTTTGTTTTTCATTTAATTTAAGTTAGCCATAAATAACCTAATTACAGGTATTTATGATATATTTTCCGTCTGATTGATCTGTTGTTTAATTAATTATTAAACAGCAGTTCGAAGAAGGGGGCCACCTGTTGTAATCTCCGGAGAAATCCCTAAGGAGAAATCCAGATACTTTAATAGGTGCCTACGGTTTGAAGAGCTAACTTAAAGGAGGGGCGCGCTGTTTAGTTAGTTTAGCGCTGGCATTAGGGAGAGATATCTTAATTAAAGAGAACTTAAATTCTGCATAATTAATATACTCCCAATTTGAAGAAATGTTGGACTCTGGAAGAATTAGTCCCTGAGAATAAATATCTACCGGGCAATATTCATCATTTTCCCACGGCTTCTCATCGTTAGAAGATTCACTATTGCTGTGATCTACACAGGAATAGCCTGAGTGCGATGTGGCATGGGGGTGAAAAACCAAGAAATGCAACTCTGGCGAAGCAATAGATGCCGACAACAAGCCAATTTGCAGAACGCAGATTAGCGTGAAGATTGTCTTCATCGTTGAGCGCAGAAATTTCAAATCAAAAAAAATTAAAAACACCAAAATTTGAAAAACGCAAGCGTTTAATTTAGGCAAACAATCCGAGCTTTTTGAAATCCATGGGATTTTCTTTTTTGCCGGCGGTGTAGGTGGGGATTACCTGATTCAGCTGCTTTCGCGTGTTCCCAAAGTGGTCGGTGAATATTTCTCCAAATACCGACCGAAAGTCTGTCTTGCGCAGCAGGTAGCGCTCGTTCTTGGTGCTGAACATGTCACCGTTTTTCCAAGTCTTGCTGTCGCAATTGTATACGCCGCCCTTGACGCCACCTCCGGCGACAAACATGGCCGTTGCTTCAGCATGGTCCGTCCCTCGGCTGCCGTTCTCCTTTGATGTTCGGCCGAACTCGGTCATGGTCACAATCACCATGTCATCCCACTGATCCTGCATATCACGGTAAAACGCCTGAAACGCCATCGCTACATCCTCTAGTAATTGCCTGTGCTTTCCGTAGAGCTGTCCTTGGCTGGTGTGTGTGTCCCAACCGCCGATGTTTAAACCAAGAATGCGGGCGTTAGTTCGCTTAAAAAGCATAGCCGCCTCCTGGAGGCGGTTTCCATAGCTTCCGTCAGGGTAAGTTGCGCTATTTGCTGGGGTGTAGGACTTTCGAGTGGCGTCCTGTAGTGTCTGAATAGTTGTACCAAGGAGCTGCCCGGTTCGGTGAACTGTTTCTCGGTACCGTTTCCTTGGGAGGTTAGGGCGTCCGCCGTAAAGCCCAAGAGCGCCAGATCCAACCGGCCAGCGGGCGTCTGTACCGGGAAGCGTGCCCAGAAATTTTTGATTCTGTGCCGTGTTGCCCCTGAACCCAAAATCTGATGCCTTTTTGAAATTCGGTAATGGTCTGGGACCGCGTAGTGAGACCATCTGTGAACCGGACAGGCTGGCCGCCACAAAGGCGTTCGCTTCATCAGTAAGATCCAGCGTCTGTGTGATCTGCCGATAAAACATTCCTTCGTCGAGTTTCTTGTTACCAGGGGTCGCGTTTTCCCAGTAGTGCTGGCTGTTGAAATGTGACCGTGATTGACCGGCATATCCCACACGGTGGATCACTGCCAGGTTCCCGGGGCCATCCTTGCCGTTGAGTTTTTGGCTGTTGAAAATCTCCATCATTGGCTCCAGTCCGGGGTGTAGTTGTGCGAATCCGTTGCCCAGGTCTAGCGCTTGGTTTTCACGAAGGAACAAGGTCGGGCGATTGGTGGTGTTATATTCATTGTCACCACGAGGTATGACTGCATTGATCCCGTCATTGCCACCTCGCTGAAAGATGAAGAGCATCTTTTTGTTCCCGGAATGACCGTCGGCAAACAGGTTGCCAGGAAGCCCGAGAGAGCCCAACAGATTGAGGCCAAGTGCACCACCGGCCAAACCGCCGGTTTTGAGGAATTCGCGTCGTTGCATATTCATAATCTTGCCCGTTGTGATAGTTCGGTTTGTTGCCTTATTGGAATTGCCACTGTGGCATGGATAAAATTAACCCTACAAGTTCTTGGACCTGCTGCAGGTATCTGGTCGAAGCTGGATCCAGTTTTCTTGGGCGCCCAACGGCGTTTGAGTTGACGAAGTCCAGGAGTATGCCGCGCTGTTCCGAGCTGAGTGATTCCTGAAACAGCAACCTGTCAAAATAATTCACAATCGATTCGCCGCTTCCTAGACCACCCCGGAGTCGGGGTTGAATCAGGAAGTCTGAACTGGTGTTTGATACGTTAAGTCCGTGGATAGCCAGAATATTCTTACCCTTTTTCAAGCGTTTAATATGGTTTGATAGTGAAAAGGCCTGGAATTCCTTCGCTTCGCTGTCGTTGTGCCCTTCGGCCGCATTGGAATCCCACGCAAGCGTTTCAGGTTCGTTGGCAGCGGCCACTTTCACGCCGTTTAGGTAGGCGACAAATCCGTCGTCGTACCTCATGTCCAGTCGCAGATAGTCAAATTGCCCAGGGTCATCCACAAGAAATGGCAGGCGGATGTAAACAGAGGTTCCTTTTTTGTGCATCCCGGATTTAACGTCTAGATCAATAATATCTGTGTAATCGTCATTTGTGTCATACCCAACACTGGTTCCGGTCGCGCTCCATTTAGCGTCGTTGAAATCAACTCTTGTCCAGTCGAGATTGAGCGCTCCGTTGGTTGGGACATGGTATCGGACAAGGGTATCTGGTCCTCTTTCTGAGAAGAGGGTTTCAGCGTCCCACTCAACATATTTATCTGCGTTACTGGCCATGGTCTGGGCGAAGGTCATCCGCTCCAGCAGGGAACTTGTGTCCATCCAATCGGATCCGATCTCCGAGTAGCCGTCAGGGTCGTCTCGGACGAATAGCTCCATCCCAAGGTCGGAGTTGTAATCGGGCAGCTTGGTGTCTGTGACATCTGCATCAAGCGCGCGTATGGAGCTGTTGATGTACTCGACCGGCGTCTTGATCTTGCCGCGGTACCCGATGTCCTGCCAGAAGGCACTCTCTTGTTTTTTGGGGTCCAAGATGACCCTCATGACTTTGTCGATGTCGCCGGCCGGCTTGGTGGAATGCCACACCTCAATGGCTTGGTCCATGAGTTGTAGCAGTTCATTTGGGGCAGTTCGGCTGTGGTAGGTTGTTAAACTGATTTCATCCGAGACAAATTTGTTGATGAGTTTTTGGCAGATGAACTCACTGGTTGAGGGGTGTCCTACCATTCTGTCTATGACACTGATCGCGTCATTGACCCCATTAATGCCACGTTGATTGGCGCGAATCCGGTGCTGGTGTTCCGTTCCCTTGAAGAGGGTTTTTGTACCGGTGTCATGTATTTCGGGGATAAAGCGAAACGTCCATGTCCCATTTGGGTCACCGTTTTCAATACTGCCTGCAAGCGTCTTGCGCTCGATTAGGGTGGGGTTAATGGAAAGGTCTGAGCTGTTCTTGGTGGTGTTGTGTACTTGGATCGCCAGGACGTTCTGGCTTGGGCTGGGTTTGAGCAACTGAAAATAATCCTTCAGGTTAATAGCCGCTGGCTTGTCAGTGACTTCATGCCCGGAATTGGCTTCAGTATCGAATGGGGGCGGAGACCCTGTGAAGTTCATAGTGTCGCTCCGGCCAATTTCCTGGCCATTCAAGTAGGCGATGAATCCATCGTCATACTCCACGTGAAGCATCAGATTATCCATTTCGTACGGGTCTCCAATGGTAAATGTGTGGCGCAGATAAATGGAGGTGTACCGGTTGCGCATATCGGCAAGGATCGTTTTGTCGTCATTGTCACCGTAGCCAATACTCACCGTGCCCCGAGACCACTTGGCGTCGTTGAATTCAGGTTGTGCCCAATCCAGAGTTGGGATCATGTCATTGCCAACCTTCTTGGGGGATGGTTCTGCTAGCCCCTTGAAGTAGCGCCATACCCGACCGGTCTTAAGCTTGTTGTCATCTTCATATTGAGCGCTCTCTTTGGTAAATGGAGTCCGAGCCGATTGCGGGAAAGGTTTCACATCGCCGGGCCAGGCTTTTCTTACGTTCCAGCCAGTGAATGTCCTGGATAACTCCTCGATGTCTGTCTGGTTGTAGCGGTTGTCGACGCCGAACCCGAATAACTCGAGAATTTCCCTTGCATAGTTTTCGTTTGCTTCTCCTTTTTCGTTCAGAACGTTATCCAGGTAAATGAGCATTGAGGGGCTGCTCGCGCTGTAAAGCAGGAGGTTTCCGAAATTACCGAGTGCGTTGTCATGGAAAAACTCGTATTCCTGCCACTCCATCTGAGCGGCTTCCTGTTCGGCCTGCTTGGAGCTCATAGCTTCTCGGCCGTCCGAGTTTTCCAAGTCTTCAAAGAAATCAACCAGCTTGTCGTAATCGGTTGTGAAGTGGTTTTCCCAGAATTCTGCCAGGACAGCCTGTAGTTGTCGCCTTGAGTAGATGCCCCGTAAATGAATGAGTTGCTGCAAGGATTCAATATCCTTGATCCGTTTTACTGGGGGTAAATCCAGCTTGGTTCGTTGCAACAGTCTCGGGATCATGGTCAGGTCATTGCTGGTGAGCTTGTCGTTGTGAACCTGTATCGCGAGCACGTTCTCGCCTTCTTGTATAAGACTTAGTTTTTCGGTGATATCGAAGTCCTCGGGATCACCGGCTTCGTGCCCTTTTTTTGCCTGCGTGTTGTAACGGGCAACACCGTCAAGATTCGCACGTGCGATTTCTCGCCCGTTGAGGTAGGCGATGAAACCGTCATCATAGTCCACTCGGAATATTAACTGTTTGATTTCAGAGGTGTTTCTAAGCTGGAACTTGCGTCTAATGAACAAACTCAGGTAGCCGGGTTGCTCTGGCTCATCATTTGTTTTCTCATAAAACCGCATGTCCGACAGCTTTGTCATGTCATCGTTGTCTCCATACCCGAAACCGGATGGGCCGGTTTCCCACTCAGTGTCGTCAAAATTCAATGATCTCCAGCTTGCTGGCGGCTGCTTGGTGCCCTTGAAGTATCTCCAGATTTCTCCCTCCTCCATATGAATCTTGTCGAGGGTTGGTTCATGGTTGTAAAAAAGCTCGGACTCTTTTTCAGTTTGCCGTGACGAATGCTGCCAATCTGTGGGATTCGGATTGAGTTGGGACTCGATGTACGATTCCACCCCAAGTTCCTCCACCTTTGTGACATCCGCCAAGCTTGGCCCGTAGGCGATCCGGTTTAGAAGGTGGCCGATCTTTTTTGCTTGGCCAAGGCTCCAGACCGGGTTTAGCCCAAACGGTGGCACCTTGTCTTCTTCGTACTCCGGAAATAAATAAAAACCGGGCTCAATCGAAAAATGGCTAGGGCTTGAAAAAGGCACCTTCGGCAACTCGGTGGTGGGCGCTGCTTGAATGCGCATGAATCTAATCGGTTGATCGTCGGGGAAGGTGAATGTAACCAACCCTTCTTCACCGGTTAGCTTGCCCGCAACAATTGGTTTCCAGCCAGACGAAACATCGTTGCTGATCTCCAGTGCAGCACTCATGTGTCCCGCTGGTACGTGTACGCTGACGACGACCTGCCCCCCACTGACTTCGGTGGCGTAAATGAACGGCTCAAGATCGTCCGATTTTAGCGTGGCGGAACTGAGTAAGCCGAACCATGCACACAGAGCCAGGCGGAATGTGCATAAAACATTGCGCGAGCCACAATTCATAGGCCGGTAAGTAGCATTGAGCGGGCCAAGTGTCAAAGTTAGTTCTTGCGCATATTCGAGTCGTTTCAGTGATTTTTCTTAAAAACAGATGTGTGAAAAACCCGCGCAGCGTGTGGGTGATGCGCGCTTTGACGGAAGTATTTAGAATTGGATGCCAAGTGGTATTGCTGTTCAATTGAGCTCATGCGTTTTAGTAAGCGTAAGTTTCTCAAAAGTGTTGGTGCCGTCTCCGCAGTTACCGGCCTTGGTGTCGCATTGCCTTTTCCTTTGTCTGGTGCACCGCCAAGGCAGCGTAAAGGCAAGGCGCGATTAAACCTAAGCTTGGCCGCGTATAGTTTTCGCGACTATTTTAATACGGCAACCCATGCGCAAAGAAGGCCCGAAGGCGCCAAAATCATAGACATGCATGACTTTATTGATTATTGCGCCGATCACGAGTTGGAAGGGGCTGAGTTGACCAGCTATTATCTTGATCAGAAAATCGACCGAGCTGGACTGGTTGCCCTCAAGCGCCACGCGTTTCTTCGCGGCATTGCGATCAGCGGTACCGCGGTTGGTAACGAGTTTACCTTGCCCAAGGGCGAGAAGAGAGATGCGCAAATTGCCCACGTCAAAAAGTGGGTCGACAACGCCGCGCACATGGGTGCCCCGCACGTTCGAGTCTTCGCTGGTGGTGCGCTCGGTCAATCATTGAAGGAGGCTCAAGCTCTCTGTATCGAGGCGCTTGAGGAGGTGGGTGAATACGCAGGGAAACAGGGAATCTTCCTTGGGATCGAAAATCATGGCGGCATCGTGGCTGAGGCCGATAGCTTGCTTGAAATTGTCAAGGCCACCCGCAGCGATTGGGTGGGAATTAATCTTGATACCGGCAACTTCCACACCGCTGACGTTTACGGTGACATTACTCGTTGTACGCCCTATGCGGTAAATGTGCAGCTGAAGGTTGAGGTACGGCCTCGAGGTGCAAGGCAAAAAAGCCAGGCCGACATCAAACGCTTGGTCGGCATATTGCGTGATGGCGGCTACCAGGGCTTTGTTGCTCTCGAATATGAAGCGGCACCAAACCCGTGGGTTGCAGTGCCAGAATGGCTCGGCCAGCTCAAGGAGGCCATCGGTTAAGGTTGCCTATATAAGCTGTCCTGGCGGCTAGAGGGTTGAAAGATAGGCGACCAAGTCTCGCGTCTCATGCTGGGTGAGAATCCCCCCCATCGGAGGCATGGCTGAAGCTTTTGTTTTTGTTAGCTTCTTGATCGATGCTGTTTTTAGTTTCTTTAACTTTCCGTCAACCAAGACAAGGGAGATTACTTTGTCGGTCTGATTCATTGTTCTTCCGACGAATGTTTGATCGTCATTCATCTCTGCGACTGTCACGTCAAACCCCTCAGCTATATTAGCGCTTGGCTCAACAAGTGAACGCAATAGGTACTCACGGTTAAATCGTTTTCCGATTCCCTTGAGAACTGGGCCAACCTGGTTCTTCTCGCCGCCGGCATCATGGCAGCGGACACACTGTCCGGCGACGTGTTGTTCGTAAACCAGTTTGCCTGTCGCAGCATCACCGCCCATTAGGGTGGGGCGGAATGGGGCGAGTGTGTCGTCTGGTGCTTGTGTGGCTTTGTGTTTTTCGAGCAGCTTGGCCAGGGGGGGAGTCATTCTCGCTTTGGCAGCCATGACGATGTCCAACTCCAATTCCATCGCAAGTTTGCCGCTAAGCAGTGCATCGAAAGATTGACGGAGAATGCGGTCGCCTGTGGGGCTAGCGGCCTTGCCGAGAGAATGCAGGAAATGTTGCATCGCGCGGAGGCTTAGCAACTTCCATTGCTCGTCGAGATGGTGGCCGAGCCGCTCCGGTTCGAAGGCTGCTATTTTGTCGATGACCGCAATTTGGATTTCCGGCTCATTTGTTTTAAGTAAAGCAAACAATCGGTTGTTGATCGTGGCAGGCTCCTTTGTCTGTATTGAGCGAATAGCCTGTACGCGTGCAAGAGAGGACTGGGAGGTGGAATTGGCGATGGCAAACAGTTGGTTTATATCCGGTCCAATGCCTAATTTTTCCGTGAGTAGAATCAAAACTGGAAGCAAATCGTTGCCGGCAGTTTGATAGAGCTTCTTCAGGTTCTCGGCTACCAAGATCTTGGCTAAATCTTTTTTGCGTATGGGTAGCTTTCGAACTCGACCCTCGACCCGGTCGACAAACGGGTGGCGATTCCAGTCGCCCAGGCAAAGCAGTGCTTCTTTTCGCATTCCAACCGGCTTGGATTCGTTGAGGGCGTAGTCAACTAGATGCTGGGCATTGGCTCTTTTGCCTACTCTAAGATTGGCGCTGAGCAATCGGCGCGTGATCGCTTCGTCATGACTCGTGTTAGACGGGAGTAGGTTTGCGGCTTCGGCGAGCGCCTCTGGAATGGATGTGTCATCATGTATTGCGCTAATGCTCTCTCGTTGCACCCTTTCGTCTGTATCATTCAAAAACACGCCGGCGTAAGGGTGTTTGAGACGGCGCAAGGCGACCACGGATGCGACGCGAACGGCCGAAGATGGATTCGTAGCATTTTTAGCTAACTGACCAGCGCTTGCTGAGCCTACGAGGCCCATAATTGCTGCGTGGCGAATGTAGGCGTCCTGGTCATCGTTCTGTTCGAGTAGGGTCAACAGGGAGGGGACGGTTGATCGATTGCCCGCCCGACCAAGCGCCATGGCGGCATGGAATTGAACTCGTGCGTTATTATCTTTTAGAAGTTTAACCAAGCTCCCGGCGGCAGAGCTGATCTTTAAGGTGCCTGCAAGCTTTGCGGCTTGTGCGCGAATTTCAAAGCTGGCGTCACCGAAAGGAAGCTGCCTGCCCAAGCGGGTGGTCTTCCTGTCGCTGATTGTCAATTGGCCAAGCCCCCACATGGCATGGACTCTAGCCAGAAGTTGCGCCTTGGTGTCCGTTGCGACGTCAAGCAGTTCGTCAAATTTGTTCCGTCTGGCCAGTTCAAACTGGGCCTCGAGACGGATTCTCTGGTCCGCATGGCTAAGGAGTTTGAGCAAAGACGGGACCGTATGGCTGCCGAAACCGGCGCGGAGTAGTCTGCCTACCTCGAGACGTGTTTTAGATTTGCGAAGACCGGGGTCATCCACCGCCCAAATGCTACCAAGTTCGTTGGGCTGCCACTTGCCATCCCAATCTGCAATGTACATTGAGCCGTCGGGGCCAAAGTTAATTGCGCTTGCCATCATGCCGAATAGGAAGGTGTGATCATCTGACATTTCAAAGTAAGCGCCCCTCGGCTTGGTGGTAAAAGCAGTGATCTTCTGGACTGGGAACTCGCAGAGAAAAAAGTAGCCCTTGTAACGATTGTTCAAGGCGGTGCCGGGGTTGTATTTGAAACCTCCAGGGCCAACGGAGAACTCGCTCATCGGTGGGGTAATGTAGGCGGCCTGACCCTTCCAGTGTGGTAACCAAAGTTTTTCGTCTATCCATGGGCAGTATTGAGGTGTTTTGGTTCGTTCCGGCCAGCCTCCTTTTTTAAATTGCCAATTAAGCCTCCACCCAGAATCACTGCCCTCGGTAATGTAAACAAAACGCTCACGCTCTTCACGGATATCCCCGTCGTTGTCCACAGAGAACAGGTTGCCGTAGTCGTCAAAAGCGAGTTCCTGGACATTGCGAAGGCCGATGGCAAATACCTCGAGATCACTACCGTCCCAATTGCAGCGCAAGACGCCGCCTGTGTTGGGGTGATGCAACAGCTTGCCTTCTTGGGTGCGAACTGAGAAGCCGTTGTCGCCAACTGAGAAGTATAGCTTGCCATCCGGGCCAACAGTCAGTCCGTGAAGATCGTGTCCGTCAAAAGCGGCGTGAACACCGAATCCGTGAAAGAAGACTTCCTTTTTGTCGGCGTATCCATCGCCATCAATATCATTCAGTTTCCAGACGTCAGGATAAATGGTAGCAAATACGTCACCCCTGTAAGGCAGCACACCGGCAATTACGCCGTTAATCTCCTGGTTGAAACCTTCAGCATACACTTTTGCCACATCAGCCTTGCCGTCATCATTGGTATCCTGGAGTAGATGAATGCGCTCCTTGACGGTGGTCAGATCACGCCAATCGTGAGAGCCGTCCTGGTTTCGGTCCTGAAGCCACGATTTGTTTTGCTCGCTCAGTGATGGGGCCATTTTGGTGCGGAACAAGCGTCGAATATCGTCAATTGTTTCACTGGATAAATCGTCGATCACCCAATCCTTGTGGCTCCGAATATCTACATCCACGGTTCCACGCCGAGCTGTCTCAACAACGAACAGCCGACCTTGATTGTCGAAACTCAACGCAACCGGGTTTTTCAGCATGGGCTGCTTCGCCCATAGGGTTAGTTTGAGCGATTTATCGTCTAACTCGAAAGGAATCTGAACTCTGGTTCTTTGTGGGAATGCCTGGGCTAGGGCTAGCACAAAAACAGCCACTGATGAAGCGGACGAGACCCAAGAATTCATTTTGAGTTATTTGAGTTTTTGAAACTGGGCAATCCGGTAGCGTTTGGCGATACGCTGGTTTGCCGCGTCCAGTTTTTCGGCATCGAGGATGATTTTCTGCAGGGCGCTTCCTTTCTTGAACTCGAAAACATGGAAGCCCTCTTCAGGTGAGTTAAGTGCATTGGCCAAGCTTTTGAGCGTGTCAATCTGTAGGCCGTTCGCCTTGTCCAGCACCAGGTTTTGCGCATTACGCTCTTGATAGCCAATGTTGTAAAAGTCAGGAAGTACCAGAGAGAGGACAACCAGGGATCGTTGAGCCTTTTCCGGCTTTTGGTTGTTGTAAAAAACCAGTCGAAACGGCGCGCTACGTTGCCAGTCCTTCCCCCAACTGCTGAGGTACTCGGCTGAGAGCGGGACAAAAACGAGTCCGCCGGCAATCAAGTAGGTCGGCTCGGCTCCCTCGGGCCGGTCCGTCACGAGATTGTCGGTAAAATCGGCCTTAGGCAGGGTGTAATCAATCTCCCGTGTCTTGCCGTCCCTCCATACCTTGAGTTTGACAAGGTCGCCCGCCCATTTATTCCGGCAGGCAAGGTATTCCATGATGACATGGCCGTAGTCCGGATCGAGGTAGTCACCCTGTATGTCGATCGGAAAGCCGTCCACCTCCAGAATGATGTCGTGCAGCTTAAGCGGGGATTTGACTCCGGGTCGCGTGGAAGTCTTGATCACGAGAACTCCACGAGCGGGACCGTTCAGTTCAAAGTATTCCGTCGTGGCCGGATTGGAGGCCGGTTGCCAAACAAAGTCGAAATACCCGAGCCCCCTGTAATTGCCATCAGCCCTTAACTTTAGAGCGGCGGTGATAAATGGGGCGGGGATTACAGAACAAGTGCTGCCGGACTTGCTGGCCACCAAGCCGACCACTTTAGTGCCAGAGACCATGAGTTCCCCCCGCCCGGCACCTTCGATTTCGGAACTGGCCTTGAGTTCAATGCGCGGTGCCTGGTTAAAGTTAGCGTCGGCAACGGTGAAGCGGCTGAATTCGGCCGCTCGTCGCTCGATGTTGCCGGCTCGCCAGCGAACAACCTGCAGGTTGTCCCGAAGTTCATCCGCCTCAGCGAATTGAATGGGGGTCAAGTTGTTCCAGAATATCTCGTCACTGACGCCCACCACGGCGAGGTTGGCCTGAAAGTCTACCCACTTGACTTGGCCGTTAAACCAGCGGCCTCGCCCGCCTTTCTGAAGCCGAACCAACGTGTGGTTGGCCAAGCCTTGGGCTGTGGTTAACACCTCGTTGCCAGCAATGACAGCGCCTAGCTTGGAAATGGACTGTGCCCGCTTGTCCCATGGGACGCGAAAGTTATGATTATTGCGGGTGACATCAAACCGAACAATGCTCTCCTGCATGGTCGATGGACCTCTGTCTGCGCCAGCTACCGAAAAAGCAGAGGCAACCAGGCTGAGCGCAAGTAAAGTTAAACGATACATTTTCATAGGCGTCGATCGGCGGGGATGCCGTAGGTGGAGAGGATTTCCGCGTTGGCACTGTCGCTACCGGCCTTGTCGAGGCACTCCACTGTGCCGGAGGCGAACTTAATCATGTGTTGATTCTTTGCATTGTCTTTGAATGCCTCGATAACATCATCAAGGCTCTCGATGCGCCGGCCGTTGATCTCATCTATCATCGCACGGTTGGCTAGGCGCAGGTCGGCGTTGACTGGGTGGGCCATCGTGGCAGCCAGCACGATCGGCTCCGGTCGCACCTTCTCAGGCTTTTCGTTCCGCTGGTAATAAAGTTCATAAACCATTTCAAGGTTGGCCACGCTCCGCCAGTTGCGGCCAAATGTCTTCACATAGTCTAGCGTCAGTGGCGTGAACACTAGCCCTGCATAAACAAAGTAACGCGGTAACGAGTCGTAGATGTTTCCTGTGTTGGCATCCTCAACGTGAATGTCCATTGGCACGTCGACCTCGATTTCTTTCCGGTCGCGCCATAGTTTCATCTTTAACTTTTGGCCTTTTTGGGCGCTCTGCAGCACTGCGGTGCAGTAAACGCGATTTCCGTCGAGCAGGATCGTGCCATCACTGCCGACGCGGCTGCCGTCTACCTCAAGGACAACGTCGTCTTTCTTGAGTAAGCCAGTCTTTTGCGCGTAATCAGTCAGGCTGTCGATCCGGGCGCCATCGCCGGTAGGATTTAGCCCGAGATAGCGCCGGAATGCCGGGTTTTGTAACGAGACAATTCGTACGCCCGCCTTTGGGAAACCGTCGTTTCGGCCGTCACTGATATCTTCCAGAAAATGGTTAATGACCGCTGGCGGTATGAAAAAACCGGTGTTCTCCAAGCCTGGAATCCCCATGAATGCCACACCTACTACCTTTTCATCCTGAAACACCGGACCACCGCTGTTACCAGGGTTGATCGCGGCATCCGTCTGCACGGAGAGAAACGCCTTGTTGCCGATGTGCACATAGTTCTGCAACTCGATGCGTGACACCACGCCACTGGTGTAGCTGATCTGCTCCCCGCCCGAGGGGTAGCCACATGTCACGACGGTCGAACGAACCTTCGGCAACTCGCCGATCGGTAACGGATCGAGGCCTTCAAAAAAACCGGGCTCGGTCACCTTGAGTATCGCAAGGTCGCACTCATGCGAAATATGCTCCACTTGCGCCTGCCAAGGCCGCGGATCCTGGAAGCGGCGTAGGACGATTTGCTTGGCCCAGCTGACCACGTGGGCATTTGTCATGACACGCTCACCGTCGATCACAAAGCCGGAACCACTGGAACCGGCCACCGGATTGCTGCGCCACGGCGCATCCCAGACCGGCGTCTGGCTGTACAGTAATACCTGAACCACGGAACGCCCCATATCCGCCGCTGAAGCCAGACTCGCCAGAGAGGCGTAAAGCAGGGTTGCAAAGATTATCCTCACCCGGGAAAATTGCTGGCCAACCTGCACAGGGTCAAGGGCAAAGAAAAACGTCCGGTCAAAACCGGACGTTTGCAGTTCGTTTTGCAGTTGACCGAGTGCCTGGTCTTTTTATGCCAAAGCAGCCTGGGCTGCGGCCAAGCGGGCTACAGGCACGCGGAACGGTGAGCAACTGACGTAATTTAAGCCAAGACTGTGGCAGAACTTCACGCTACCAGGTTCGCCACCGTGCTCGCCGCAGATGCCAAGTTTGATATTCTTGCGAGTGCTGCGGCCCTTGCTAACAGCGATCTCCATCAACTGACCGACACCAGCCTGATCCACTACAGCGAACGGGTTGTCCGTAACGATTTCCTCTTCCTCGTAGTTTGGCAGGAAGGAGCCTGAGTCGTCACGGCTCATTCCCATGGTGGTTTGTGTGAGGTCGTTGGTTCCGAAACTGAAAAATTCGGCCACTTCGGCGATCTCGTCGGCGGTCAGGGCGCCGCGGGGGACTTCTATCATCGTACCGAGAAGGTAATTGAGCTTAACTCCTTTTTCCTTGCTGACCTCTCTGGCGACGCGATGGACGATCTCGGCCTGTAATTCAAGTTCCTTTTTGAAGCCGACTAGCGGAACCATGATCTCAGGACTCACCTTAATTTTCTTTTTCTGCACGTTGGCGGCTGCCTCAAAGATGGCACGCACTTGCATTTCGGCAATCTCAGGATAAGAGATCGCTAGGCGACAACCGCGATGCCCAAGCATCGGGTTGAACTCGTGCAACTCGCTGACGCGTTGTTTGATCTCAGCAGGCTTGACCTTGAGTTTTTTTGCCAGGTCGTTAATTTGTCTACCGTCGTGGGGCAGGAACTCATGCAAAGGGGGGTCGAGCAACCGGATGGTGCCAGGCAGCCCGTTGAGCGATTTGAAGATTCCTTCAAAATCCTTCCGTTGATAAGGCAAGAGTTTCTTGAGTGCCTTGCGACGATCGCTTTCGTCCTCGGCGAGGATCATCTGGCGCACGGCATCGATACGGTTGCCTTCGAAAAACATATGCTCGGTGCGGCAGAGGCCGATACCGGTGGCGCCGAAAGCGATAGCATTTTTCACCTGCCCTGGTGTGTCGGCGTTGGTGCGAATCTGCATTTTGGAGACCTTGGCGCACCATTTCATGATCTGCGCGAAGTCCTTATAAGTACGACTGCGCTTGGCAGCTGCCTTATTGTTTAGAAGACCCTGAACCACTTCTGACGGGGCGGTTTTTACTTCGCCGTTAAAGATCTCGCCGGTAGTGCCGTCAATTGAAAGGTAGTCACCCTCTTTGAAGTTTAGCTTGCCAATCTTCATGGTGCGCTTGGTGTAATTAATCTGCACGTCGGCAGCGCCGCAGACGCAGATCTTACCCATCTGGCGGGCGACCAGTGCCGCGTGCGAACTAACGCCACCGCGAGCTGTAAGGATGCCGTTGGCGGCGATCATACCACGCAAATCCTCAGGTGAGGTTTCGAGCCGAACGAGCAATACTTCCTCACCTTTGGACTTGGCTGCCTCAGCGCGGTCAGCGTTGAAATAAGCCTTGCCGGTGGCGGCACCCGGTCCTGCTGGAAGCCCTTTGGCGATGGCGGAAACCTTCTTAACGGCTGCGCGGTCGAACACAGGGGCGAGTAACTGGTCCAGGTCGCCGGGAGGGATGCGTTTCACGGCGTCCTTCCAGTTGATGAGCCTCTCCTTGACCATCTCGCAGGCGATGCGCACGGCGGCTAGACCGGTACGCTTACCGTTGCGAGTCTGGAGCATAAAGACCTTTTCCTCGTCAATGGTAAACTCAAAGTCCTGCACATCTCGAAAATGCTTCTCAAGCACCTTGCAGATGCGGAGCAGTTCCTTGTGTGCGCTTGGGAGAACCTTCTTGAGTCTGGCAACAGGATCTGGCGTGCGGACACCGGCCACGACATCCTCGCCCTGCGCATTCATCATGAACTCGCCCCAGAATGCATTTTCACCAGTCGCGGGGTCACGAGTGAAGGCGACGCCGGAGCCGGATCTATCGCCGCTATTGCCAAAGACCATGGACTGTACGTTCACCGCCGTACCCCATTCGACTGGAATGTTGTACTTGCGGCGGTAAACAATCGCACGATCGTTCATCCATGAACTGAATACCGCGCCAACGGCACCGCGGAGCTGATCCCAAGGGTTATTTGGGAAGGCCTTTCCAGTTCGGCTCTTCACAAGCTTTTTGAACTCGGCGACGAGCACCTGGAGGTTCTCGGTGGAGAGGTCGGTGTCTTCCGCATGAGCGTTGCCAAGGAGTTTCTTTTTAACTTTTTCAATGATGATCTCAAACGGCTCCTCATCCTCGCTGGGCAGTTTTTGCACGCCCATAACCACGTCACCGTACATCTGGATGAAACGACGATAACTATCCCAAGCGAAACGCGCGTTACCGCTGGACTCCGCGAGGGCGTTGACTGTCTCGTCGTTCAGTCCAAGGTTGAGGATCGTGTCCATCATGCCCGGCATCGATTCGCGGGCCCCAGATCTCACGGAAAGCAGCAGCGGATTCTTTCGATCGCCGAATTTCTTACCAAGCTGCCTCTCCATTCGGCTGACTCCTTCCTCCATCTGAGCCTTGAGTACCTTGGGGTAGGTTTTTTTGTGGTCGTTATAGTAGGTGCAAACCTCGGTGGTGATGGTGCATCCTGGGGGCACTGGTAGGCCGATGCGGGTCATCTCGGCGAGGTTCGCTCCCTTACCGCCAAGGAGAGCCTTCATTTTGCCGTTGCCGTCGGTTTTTTTACCGAAGTGATAGACGTATTTAGTAGTCTTTTTTGCTGCCATAAAGTTTGTTTTGGTAGGGGGTGCCGGGTGTGAAGCCCCGGCAAAAGAGCGCGGAGACTATCAAAGGAAGGCTCCGAGTCAAACCAATCCATGGCGAGAACAGTTAGCCGTCATGTGGGCGCTTAGCCTGCCGACATTGGCAACAGGATGAGCGGTGTGTTAGGTTGCGCCAGTGAGTTCAGAAGTTGAAGAGACGCAAAGCAAGCCGCTGAAGCTAGTGAACTGTGTGTCATGCGGGGCCAATGCGTTCATTCCTGGCGAACTTAGACCCCTGGAGATCGCAGACTGCTCCAAGTGTGGCGGCGAGTTGATGATGCCGATGATGCTCGAGCATTTCGAACTAAACTCGAGGATCGCCGCGGGTGGGATGGGTACAGTTTATAGGGCAACTGACAGCGTGCTCAAGCGGGATGTCGCCATTAAGCTGATGCAGCCTGAGCTGGTTGAGGACGAGGAAGGGCTGGAGGGGTTCTACGCCGAGGCGCGTGCAATGGCTAAACTCAACCACACGAACATCATCCATGTTTACCAGTTTGGCCAGTTGAAGAATCAGCTTTATCTGGTGATGGAACTTGCACTGGCCGGCAGCCTTGACCAGTTAATCGACCAGCACCGTGCCGTTTCGGAACTGCAGGTACTCGATGTTGGTATCAAGATCGCCTCGGCGCTGGATGCCGCCTTAAAGCACAAGCTGCTGCACCGCGACATCAAGCCGGGCAATATTTTATTCAATGCAGATAATGAGCCGAAGCTGGTGGACTTCGGGCTTGTCTGCAAATCGGAGGCCGGGGTGGATTACTCTGAGCAGATCTGGGGCACACCTTACTACATTGCGCCGGAGAAGTTGCGACGAGAACCGGAAACATTTCTCGCCGACATGTACAGCCTGGCAGGGACACTGTACCACTCCATAACCGGTCACACGCCCTTCGAGGCGCCCGCGATCGACGACGTAGTTCTTGCTCATTTGAATACGCCCCTAACGCCCCCGCACAAATGGGTTTCGTCCATCACCAGCCCGACGAGTGATGCGATCGTCCGTGCCATGGAAAAGAAACCGGCCAAGCGCTACCAGTCCTATGATGAGTTTATCATGGCGCTAACAGCAGCGCGAAGCCAATTGCTCCGCAGTCAAGCCGCGTCGTCACCTCCGTCCAAGCCGCGCCCAGTTAAGCCGGTCGCTGCTGAAGAAGCAACGGCACCTCGGGGCTGGTTTCGACGGAAAAAATAACCGAAGCAGCTCGCTTGGATGGAAAATACACCTAGTCAAAGCGCGGAAGATTATCTCGAACGTATTCTTGAACTGGTCCAGGAAACGGGCCAGGCGAGGGTGGTTGACATCGCCAACTCACTTAATATCCGACAGGCCTCAGTCACGAATATGGTCAAGAAGCTCTGCGAACTGGGGTATGTGGATCACGAAAAATATAAACGCGGTCTGGTGCTGACCAAGGAGGGCAGGAGTGTTGCTCAGAGGATTCAGCGGCGGCACGCCACGTTGTCACGGTTTTTCTCACTGCTCGAGTTGGACAGCGAAACGCAGCGCAGGGACATTGAGGGGATTGAGCATCACCTAAGCCGTGACACGGTGCGCTCTCTCGAGGACTTGGCCTCGTTTTTTGAGAAAAACCCAGAGGTGCTTAAGAGCTTTCTGAAAAGCCGCCCCGAGGCAGGGTAGTTCAATCAATCCTTGGCAGGCTTGCGGCGGCGATCGCTTGGCCGTGGCGTTTCTCGGTCTCGTCCGGAATGTGGAACTTAACACGCTTGGCTAAGTCAGGGAACTCGGCCTCCATTACCTCCTTGGAGCGTTCGATGATGTGTTCGCCGCCGGGGCCGGTGGTCACACGGCCAAGTAGCAGAACATACTCATAGTCATAAAATTCCGCGTAATGCGCCAGTGAGTAGCCGAGGTAAATGCCGATGGCGTCATAAATCTTGAGCGCCCGCTCATCGCCCTGTTCCATCAGCGCCTGCACGATCTTCAACTGCTCCGGTAGTTTTAGTGTGCTGTCGTAGTCAATGCCGGAGGCAGGCAGCAGGCGACCCACTGCCTGCTGTGAGAAGTACTGCGCGCCGCAGCCGAGGTCACCGCTCCATTCATCGGCCGGCGCATTTGGGTGCATATCCACAGGTGCGAAAGCGAGTTCACTCAGCCAAGTGGTTATGTTGCCGTTCATGTCGATATAGCCGCCCCCTTGGCTGGTGCCCATAGCAATGCCGAGCACACCATTTTTACCCATAGCCATGGAACCAGCCAATGCGGTGACTTCGCCGTCATTGAGCACCTCAAGCGGTACACCCCATTCCCGGCCGATGTTGAGGAACATGTCCCGCACCTTCTCGTCGAACAGCTTTGGCTCTACACCGCGGAAGAGCGAGGCCCACGTAACGCGATTATGTGAGTAGCAACCTGCGGCACTACCTCCGATGGCGTCCACGCGGGGCAGGTGCTCGGCGGCGCGCTTGAGCGAGTTCATGATTCCTTGGTAGTGGTAGTCTGGGTCTGGTTCAAAATAGGGGTCCCATTCTATTTCCTCACTGAACTTTACTTCGCCGTCGACAACCGCAGCGGCTTTCCGATCACTACCGCCAAGGTCAAAGCCTATTCGGCATCCGTTTAGGTTTCGACCAATAGGGCGCGCCTCGAAATGCTCCTTGGGCAGTTCAGTGCAGCCTATGACCTCGATTGAGTGGTCATTATTCTTTACGCCAATCACGTCATCATCGAACTTCCCAAAAGTGTTCGTCTGGTAATAATCCTGCAGTCGAGGCACGAGATCATCAGCCCCTGTCAGGTGGATTTTCCAGCCACCACGCTGCCATAACAAAAACTTTATGATTCGCTCGACATGACGAAAATTGTTTCCGGCCAATCCATGATCGGCGGGAAAAACCACCGTGTGATGGTGGAACACTGAGCCGTCCGCCTGCTCCAGGGCGATCCCCACATCAACCGCGGAGTTGGCGCGTGCGCTTTCTCTGAATGCTTGGTTGGCTAGGATCGCAGGCCGGTATGTGGGGTGCAGTTCCGGGAGGAATTTTGGTTCGGGTAACAGGTCTGTCTCGCTCATAACGGGCACGGATAGTTTGACGTATTGCAGCGCATTGCAAGACTGCTCCTTTTGTTTTTGCGCTAGCCCGATGACAAGTGAAGGATTTCGATGTGAGTATCCCCGTGCTTGAGGGTGTTTTTCGAAATCCACGGCGTGGGGATTTCCAGTGTGTCACGCTTTGTGTGCCCAAGGACAAACAGGCCACCTGGCTCGAGTAGTGCTGGGACGTTTTCGTCGTCGAGCATCTGCTGGGCAAAGGACTCGGACCGTTTGTTGACGTTTTTGTCACCATAGGGCGGGTCGGCCATGATAAGGCCAAAGCTAGCCCGGTTGCCTCGCAATTGGGAAAGCGCGACGAAGGCATCCTTGATTATAAACTTCGCTTGACCAGACGAGATGCCAATTGATTTGGCGTTAGCCTGCATGGTGTGAGCGTGCCTTGCGGACAACTCGACAAATGTGGCCTCCGCCGCTCCACGGCTAAGACATTCAAGGCCAAGTGCTCCTGTTCCAGCGAATAGCTCCAGCACCCGTGTTCCCTCGGCAAAACCTGCGAGGCTGTTGAAAATGGCGAGGCGCACCTTGTCGGGCGTCGGTCGGACACTCAGTCCGGAAGGAACTTTGAGACTTGAACCGGCTGATGTGCCTCCAATGATCCGCATTAGGGCTGGGAGTCTTACGCTTGACTAAGTTCGTTGCAACCCGATGGGACAAATTGGCTCAAAATAATCCCTTTTGCATTTGACCCGTCGTTATCGGAAGGAGTACTTTTCGCGTCCTTTTTTACAGGAACATGATAGATTTTCAGAAAATCCGAAGAAAACAGAAGTGGTTATTTGGTATTATCGCCATCCCTGTGATTATTGGTTTTGTCGTCCTATTCACTCCGGATGCCGAGGACCGTCTCTTCGGCCGAGGGCCCCGATCAGAGACTGGGTTATACGGCCAACTGGATGGGGAAGTTGTTAGCCGTATTCAGTGGATCGAGGCACGGAACATCGTTATTGCCCAGATGGGCCCTCAAGCCAGAGGTATACCCGAGAGCTTTCTGGACAGCCGCGCTGTGCAGGTCTTGGGAGAGAAAGCCTTGATGAAGCGATATGGCATCGCCCCAAGCCAAGACGACTCGGATGAGTGGGTAAAACAAATTGTCTATAGCAGTCTTGAAAGGTCACCCGCAGATTCACGACCTACCTTTTTGGAGGGGTTGGAGAGGTTGGCTTTAAACTATGGGGGATACGCTCAGCTTGAGGCGCTCGCGCGGTATCAGTTGGGTATCAACCAGTTGCGGAGTTTAGCGGGGCTCTCCGGTGTGCTGGTGTCAGCCAAGGAGGCCGAAATTAAATTCCGCGAGCTCAATGAGGAGTACGAGGCGGAGGCTGTTTTCCTGAACCACACCAATTATCTCTCACTCGTGCAATCAACTGACGAGCTGCTTAAAAAACATTACACCAACACGCTCGCTAACCACCGCATCCCCGAGCGCCGCCAGCTGTCGTACGTGACCTTCCCTGCAAGCAACTATCTTGCCCAGGCAGAAAAGAAATTTGATGCCTTGAAAGCGGCGGGTCGGGCGGGTTTTCTGACAAATTACTGGCCGGGTATAACAACTATTAATGGATACGAAACCAACAGCATTAAAGGGTTGGTTAAGCAGATTGTTTTGGTCCGCACAAATGACTACTCAGGCATGAAGGCCGAGGAAGCAGTTGCCGCCATACGAAAGGAGATACTAACTACTCCCCAGCGAGGAATTGATCGGAATGGAAGTCTTGTTGAGCTTAAGTCCGGCTTGGCGGTGATTGAGGCTTACAAGGCCGGATTGGATTTCCAGAAGAGTCTGGAGGCCACTTATAAAGCAAAGCCCGGCCTCGATACGCTGGAGAAAATGGCGCTTCTTCAAAACCTGACCGCAGCCACTACTGCCCCCGTGAGCTTGGAGGACAATGTGGTAGTGGGCTTGGCGAGAGTTACGCCGTCGCAGGTGTTCGGGTTGAGCAATACCAATGCGTTTATAATCGGCGATCCCCCTTTCAGTGTTGCCGGTGATTTTTACATTGCTTCGCTCAAGCGGATTATCCCCTCGCGTAACCGGTCGTTTGTTGAGGCTAAAGCCACGGTGACTACCGATTTCAAGAAAGGCGAAAGCATCAAGCTGATGAACGAAGCCGGTG
>JAKUOU010000044.1:21664-27703 GCA_022451065.1 Pedosphaera sp.
GCTAAGATCCAAGAGGCCGTCAACGGTGGCAAGTCGCTTGAGGAGGTGGCCAAGGAGAGTAATCTCACCGTAGCCAAGTTGGGCCCGTTCGACTCGTCGGGAGGCGTAATTCCTGGCCTGGACAACAAGGCAAACAGCGAGGATTTCCGTACCCAGGCGCTTGGGCTTGAAGTTGGGGCAACCAGTGAACTAATCACCAGCAGTACCGACCCTAGCGACACGGCTTCTGAGGAGGCTGCGTTTATGGTGAAACTAACTGCCAAGGTGGCGGTTGGCAAAGACAAGTTCGATGCAGAATTTCCAGAGTACCTTGAGAATGAACGAGGATCCTCTGCCTCTCGTGATTACGGGGCCCGCTTGCAAAACGAGACGCGTGAGCTTTACAGGTATTCCCTAAAACCCTACGTCGATGGCGGTGGCACTATCTCTGTCGAGAGTGATGACGGTGCCAGCGGTTTCTACAAACAAGGCACACGGGTGAAACTCGTGGCCACCCCGAACGCCGGATTCACCTTCAAGGAATGGTCTGGTGCGGTCACAGTCAACACAAGCAGCGCTACGAACGAGGTTACCGTTTCGCGTAACTCGTCCGTCACGGCCAGTTTCGTCGAGAGGGGTGCCGAGTAAATCACGGGCCGCTTGTGGCTCGTATCGTGTCGTGTCGTCCGGTGGCAAAAATGTCATTCGCCTGTTTACCCCCGACGAATCTCGCTCGTGGGTGTTCCCGATTCTTTTCGAAGACGAACACTATATCGCGCTCGACAAGATGAGCCATATGGCGGTTACGCATACCCAACTCTTCCCTGACCGCCCGAGTCTTCTGCAACTGATCCAGCACGCTGTTGATTCTGATGCACGCTGGGTGACTAAGCGTAACGCGCGCCACTTCAGCTTTGCCTACCGGATCGACTTTGAGACGAGTGGTATCACGCTATTCTGTAAAAGCAATGAAGCCTGCCAAAAGATCGGGAACTTACTCGGGGCAAACGAGGGGCGACGCGAGTTCTACTGTCTCGTCCATGGCATCCCAAAAGAGGAGTCTTTTGAGGTCGATGCCAAGATCGGCTGGGTGCCCGGCCGGCCGGAAATCATGCAAGCCGGCAAGAGAGGGAAGCAAGCGAGGACGCGGTTCGAGGTCGTGGAGCGTTTCGCCGGTATGGCTCTGTTGAAGTGTCTGCCTGGCACCGACCGGAAACACCAGATCCGCGCCCACTTGCAGCATGTTGGGATGCCGTTGGTGGGTGACGCCTTCTACGGCGGTCACCTACTACTGCTCTCGAAGATTAAGCGTAACTATCGGCCGCGCCGCGACGGAATGGAGCAACCGCTGCTCGATCGGGCTGCTCTGCATTACAGCAGACTGAGTTTTACGCATCCGATAAAAAGCGAGCCGGTCAAGATTGAGGCACCTCTAGCCAAGGACATACAGGTCGCCCTCAAGTACCTACGTAAATACGCGCCGCAGCGTGTGCTCTCCCAAAGTGAATAGCTGGGCATCGTTACTTCGCCTGCAACTGAACCTGTTCGGCAGCAAGCCGTTGTTTTTGCTTGGGAGATTTACTTAGCTTCAGTGCAGCCGCGTAGGCGGCTGAGGCAGCTGCACCCTGACCGGATGTCATTAGTAGTTCCCCCAGTTTCTCCTGAAGGATCGCGCTGTTCTTGGTCTGCGTTAATTGGCGCAGATGCTCTATGGCTGCCTTGGTGGGCGCGCCGGCTGCTAGTCCCTGGTTAACCGCAAGTAAATGGTACCACTCCAGCATCGGGCTGTTTCGCTTGGTCAAGTCTGCGCGTGTTTTTTCCGGCCCCTTACCGAAGGGGCGGTAGAGTGGGTCGCCAACAAATACCGTCTGCCACGATAGGGCACGCGTTGCCGCGTAACCCGCCTCGCCAAATGTGAAGCCACTTCGGATGAGACGGGAAAAAAACAGCGGTTGATCCGGTGTCAGCTCGAGGTACGGTTCGAAGACGCTACCAAATGTGGCGGTGGCCCCTTTGTTAATGAACGGCCCAATCCATCTCGCATGTGCGTCGCGGATCATCGAGCCATTGAATGAGTGCAAATGGTACGCGATGGCGCCAGGCATGAATTCGACCTTTGACTCCGCGAACACCCCTTCAACATTGATCCCGTACCATCCGGCGTAAAAGGCGATATGACTTGCAGGGTAACCGACTGGCATCGTTTCCGGTTTTTCATCGACCACCGTCGTGAAGCCGCTCCGTCGCATGATCTCGGCGACCTTTCGCAACCTGTCATCGCCAGATTTCAGTTGACCGCTGGAAATCCCCCGCAAGTCAATGTAGGCACGGCCCCAAAGACCCTCTTTCTCGGCATTAATGGCGCGCTCAACCAGCTGCTTGGCCAAGTGGGCGGATGGCCCGTCAAGCCTGGCAACCATCAACACGCCGTTGGCGGGAGAGATTTGTTTGGCATCTGACTGGCGGAAAACGGGGTTGGTGATGATACCAAACCGTTTCGGCGCTTGGGCGTGCTGCGGCAGCATCGCTAGTTCACTGTCTACCGAGGCCTCATTGCGGCGCAGTGAAGACGATACCTGGCTGCGCCCGTCCTCGTTCAGCGCGTCATCCTTGTCCACCCGAATTGGTACACCCCAGCACAGAACGAGGTAGCGAATGGAGGCCGTTTTACCGTCGAGCAGGTTGCGTCTTGCCAACTCAGCGGCCAACGGTTGCTCGAGTTTCACTGTAAACTCCCGCCTCGAAATGGTGTGGCCATCCGACAACGGAAGCCCGATCAGATGATCCTGCGGGACATCACGCAGCTTAGCGTAATGCTCCGCAATAGTCTTTGACTCTGGTAGGCTGCTGTTGAACAGCACAGCCACGCTTTCCCCTTGCCCAAGCGCGGCACACTGGATCAGGGCGCCGAGGGCGATTGAATTGATAAGTCGACTCAAGATAGACATAACTTTAACCCATCGTAGGCAAACCGGACGCCGTTCGGCAACTCCGCCTCATCCCGGTCATGGTCGTAAAAATCAGTCAAATGGGAGAGAAGGGTTTCTCCAGCGGAGATGCGGCGGGCAGTCGTGAGTGCCTCGTCCAGCGACATGTGGGATGGATGTTCATGCGGGCGCAGAGCGTCCAGTACGGCAACCTTCACGCCCTTGGCTGCCTCTACCGCATGGAGCGACACCGCCTTGCAGTCGTTGTAGTAGGCCAGGCACTTGGCTCCGACCTGTTCAAACAAAAACCCGAGCGAGCCCATGCTGCCGTGTGACTGCTCGAACGGGGTGACTTGCAAGTCTCCCAGCGCAAATGGCCCGTCGATTAGTTGAGGCTCCGGTTTAAAGTAGCCGCGAATCAACGGGCCTTCGAATGCGTACTGATAGACACGACGCAAGGCTTTCATTGTTTGTCTGTCGGCATAAATCGGCAACGGGCGGTGCCCGTTGATCGAGCAAAACCGCCGGCAATCGTCGAGGCCCATGACGTGATCCGCATGAGAGTGGGTAAATAGAACGGCATCGACGTGCCGGATATCCTCTCGCAGTACTTGCGTTCGTAGATCCGGGGTCGTATCGACCAATACCCGGATTTCATTCGTTTCGATGTAAATCGAGGAGCGAGTCCTGTGGTTTTTTGGGTTCGCAAGAAACTCAGGTGGATAGTCGGCCCCGATGATTGGCACACCCTGCGACGTGCCGGAACCGAGGATGGTTAGATTGAATTTCACTTCGTTTTGTTTTGCCTCTGGCTCAATCTGTTTTCACATTCGTCCGTGTCCAGCGCATGCTGACCGATCTCCGAATCAAAAACCTCGCCCTTGTCAACGACTTGGCCATTCAGCTTGGCTCAGGCTACAACTCGATCACTGGCGAGACTGGCGCGGGCAAGTCGATCCTCATTGGCGCACTTGGCCTCGTGCTTGGCGAACGGGCCGACCGTACCCTTATCCGGGACGACAACGACTATTGCTCGGTCGAGGCAATAATCGACGTCGGCGGCCTTGGCAAAGCATTTCACTCGCACCTAGAGAATAATGGCATCGAGCCATGCGAGGGCAGTCAACTCTTTCTCAAGCGCAGTTTCTCGGCGACCGGCGGCAACCGACAGTTCGTCAACGGCTCACAGACCACCCTGAATGTGCTGGCCTCCATTGGAGAATGGCTGGTGGACATCCACGGCCCGCACGATCACCAGTCCCTGCTTAAGGCCTCGCGCCAACTTGAAATACTTGATGCCTACGGTGGACTTGAGGAGCAACGAGGAGAGTTCGCGGCGCTCGTCGACCAGCGATCCGTCTTGGCCGGGCAAAAAGCCGATCTGATCGTCGATGAGGACGCATACACCCGTGAACTGGACCTATTGCGTTTTCAGGTCGATGAGATCGAGTCGGCCAGACTTAGCTCAGACGAGGAGCCGGAACTCGAGCGGGCGTTTCAGCGGGCAACCCATTCCGCGCGTCTGGCCGACTTAGCTGCAGAGGCGCGTCAACTTATCGATGGCGGTGAACCCAGCGTAAGTGACTTAACCTCCGCGCTTGGTCGTGCGCTGCAGGAAATGAGTGGGATTGATGCCGGGGCGGAGCCGCTGCTTGCCGAGCAGTCGTCACTTAGTGAACAGTTAGGTGACTTGGGCGCTGCAATGTCCGACTACGCCGAACGCTTGAACCTTGATCCCGCACAAATGAAACAGGTTGAGGAACGGTATAACCTCGTGCAGACGCTCAAGCGTAAATACGGATCAAGCCTCGCCGAAGTGCTCGAATTTGGAAAAAAGTCGGCCAAGCGCCTGGCCGCGCTCGAGGGGCGCGATGAAGAGTTGACTCGCCTAAATGCCGAGGTGAGTCGTCTTGATTTGCGAATCAAGACGCTTGGTCAAACGCTCAGTGCCAAGCGCAAGACGACAGCCCCTAAGCTCGTTAAAGAGGTGGAGCAACAGTTGGACGACTTGGGCTTTTTACAGTCACGTTTCGACGTAGAGATTATCGATCCACGCGAGTTTGACCGAGTGGAACCAGGGATATCGAGAACAGGCTTTGACCGGATCGAGTTCCTGTTCGCGCCGAACCCGGGTGAGCCGTTCAAGCCGCTCAAGGCCATCGCGTCGTCCGGCGAAATGGCGCGTGTGATGTTGGCACTTAAGACTGTGCTTGCCTCGCAGGACAGCATCCCGATCCTAGTGTTCGATGAGGTAGACTCAAACATCGGCGGCGAGACAGCAGGGGTGGTCGGCGAAAAAATGAAGCTAATCGGAGCCAGGCGTCAGGTGCTCTGTATAACACATCTGGCCCCCGTTGCGGCGGCAGGGCATCGGCACTACCTCGTGTCCAAAGAGATCGTAGAAGGTCGAACGCTGACCCGGGTCGTACAACTCGACGATACCAGTCGCGTGGAGGAATTGACCCGAATGCTGGGCGGCGGAGGCGCGGCCGCCCGCGAGCATGCTGCGGAACTACTTAATACCTGATTTTTCTTTGCTTCAAAAAAACACTTCCACCCGCATCGAGAATGACGCACACTCTGTGCCTCCCGCGGTTCGCGGGGCATTCCCATTATAGATGAACAGTTACGATATAGCCGTCATTGGCGGCGACGGCACAGGCCCGGAAGTCACCCGGGAAAACACCAAGGTGCTCGATGCTGCCGGGCAGAAGTTTGGTTTCAACCTCAACTACACCGAGTTCGACTTTGGGGGCGATCGCTACATACGAACCAACGAGGCGTTGCCTGACAGCGCTGCGGACGATCTGCGGCAGTTCCCGGCGATTCTGCTTGGGGCGATCGGTCACCCCGACGTCAAGCCAGGCATCCTTGAGAAGGGCATCCTGCTTCGGTTGCGCTTCGAGTTGGAGCAGTATATCAACCTTCGCCCAGTCAAACTATTTGATGAGCGCTTTTGCCCGCTAAAAGACAAGAAGCCTGAGGATGTCGATTTTGTTGTTGTGCGGGAAAATAACGAAGGGCTATACACTGGTTCTGGTGGATTTGTGTTCAAGGGCACACCTCATGAGGTCGCCATCCAGGAAAGCGTAAACACCCGCCGCGGCGTCGAGCGTTGCTTGCGCTACGCGTT
>JAKUOU010000045.1:0-6794 GCA_022451065.1 Pedosphaera sp.
CCGGGTCGTTCTCCGCCATGTTGGTGAGGAATGGGATCGACTCGGCGTTGTACGGCGGCGTGCCGCTTTTCTTCACGGCAACCAGTCGCGACTCCCGATCCGGTGATGACAGTTTTAAAAGGAAGAGAGCGCTGCGGGCGGCCAGCCGCCCGGCCCTGTCCGGACTCATGTCCTCCAAATCCAGAATGTCCGGCTTGGCTTGTTTGCCGTCGGCGCCCAACACCGGCTCCCCGGTCAGCGGGTGGGTCAACGGGGCCAGTTCGTTGAAGTCCTCGTCCTCCTCCGTCTCCGTGCAGACGACAATCTGCCCGTTCCAGAGATAGACGCTCCCAGTGCGATAATTCTCGAGGAACGCCTCGAGGCGAGAGTCGCCACTTTTGGCCAAGTCGAACAGCACCTGCTTGCGCGAGGCGGCATCGTCACCGGCGAGCTTGGCCATCTGCTCCAGCAGCGCCGTGTCGTTGCCGGTGTTGGCAGAAGAATCGGCCGCCGCAACGGGCTGACTGAGCATCCAACCGGTTGCGACGGCCATGAAAAAGGCCAAGCTATGTCTCATTCCGTCTCAGGAGGAACTGCTTGAAACCAAGCCAGCCAAGACGGTTCTGCAGGCGGGCCGAATCATCGACCTATAGAGCGTGACCAAGAACCCAGACCCGCCCGCAAACCGTCAAAACGGTGCATTATCCTTTCTTTTTCGGCCCGCCGGTTGGCTTGGGATAATTGCCATCCGGGTGCAGGTAGCGGCTGTACGAGTCTGGCGACACAAGGCCGTCGCTCTCCCACACGATCTTGAACTGGCCGTTCTTCAGGATCTCGCCCACGTACACCGGCTTAAGGGTGTGCTGGTTCGAGCCGTGCATGCGCTTCTTGCCGCCCGGGGCGTCGAACTCCAGCCCGTAGACCGCCTGCCGAACCTTGTCCACGTCGAACGTGCCGGCCTTTTCAACGGCTGCCTTCCAGACGTACACGCCGAAGTAGGCCGCCTCGATTGGATCGTCGGTCACGCGCTTTGTACCGCCCGGCAGGTTGTTCTTTTCGCAATAGCTCTTGAAGGCCTCAACAAATGTACGATTTCCCGATGACTTCACGCTCTGGAAATAATTCCAGGCGGCCAAGTGCCCAACCAGCGGCGGGACATCCATCGCGCGCAATTCGTCTTCCGCAACGGAAAATGCCATGATCGGGCAGTCGTCCGACGTCAGCCCCTGGTTGGCGAATTCCTTGTAGAACGGCACGTTGCTGTCGCCGTTAATTGTGGAGAGTACACAGGCATTTCCGCCAGCAGCAAACTTCTTGATCTTGCCTACAATCGTCTGATAGTCCTGATGGTGGAACGGCGTGTACTCCTCCACGATGTTCGCCTCCGGGACGCCCTTGGTCAAAAGGAACGCCTTGAGCACCTTGTTCGCCGTACGCGGGAAGACATAGTCGGTGCCGAGCAGGTAGAACTTCTTCATGCCCAGTTCATCCATCATGTATTCCGCAGCGGGGATGAGTTGCTGATTCGGTGATGCCGCCGTGTAGAACACGTTCAGCGACTGCTCTTCACCCTCGTATTGGACCGGGTAAAACAGAAGCTGGTTGTATTCCTCGAACACCGGAAGGCACGACTTGCGGCTCACCGAGGTCCAGCAACCGAAGGTCACTGCGACCTTGTGCTGGTTGATCAGTTCCTTGGCCTTTTCAGCAAACAGCGGCCAGTCCGAGGCAGGATCCACCACTACCGGCTCGATTTGCTTGCCGAGCACGCCCCCCTTGGCGTTGATCTCTTCCGCCGCCATTAGTACGACATCCTTCAGGGAGGTCTCGGAGATGGCCATCGTTCCGCTGAGCGAATGCAGTATGCCGATCTTTACCGTATCGGCCGCTTGGTCAGACGTCGGTTGCGGCTTTGACGGTTCGCCACCGCAGCCGATTAACAACAGCGCCAACACACAGATTGGCATAGCGTATTTCATCATAATATATTTCGTTTTAAGGGTTAACTTTTAGAACGTGTACAGCACCCTTGCCGCCAGCAGATCCTCATCCCCGCCGCCGGCGAAGTCGCGATTGCGGTACTCGGTGATGACGGACCAACTATCCGAGATCACAAAGCGAGGGCTAATGGTGAACTCATCAATATCGGCCCAGTCAGCATCCACATGGGCGTAACGCAGGGTGGCGTTGAACGTATCCGTGAAGGCGTAGTTGCCCATCAGCATGTAAGCGTCGCCATCGTCGCCTTTTTTGTCAAAATCCTCGAGTGAGCTGTATTCAACCGCCACGGTAAGGGAATTCACCGAGTAGCCGGCCCACAGGTTGAGCATCGACTTGTCGTAGTCATCCACATCCCCGGTGGCATAGCCCAGCTTGATGGTCAATCCCTCCGCCGGCGAGGTGAACACCTGCACCTCGTAACCGAGGTTGTTAAGATCGGTACCTTTCGGGTCCCATGTGTCAGCCACTGCGGAAGCATAGACTCCAAATGCATCCCCGTTGTAAACGCCCGCCAGGCCGGTGTGATGGCCCGGGTAAACCGTGCTTGCTGCGGCCGAGTATTGGTATAGGCCGTCCACGTCGAAACTTTCGTAGCCGATGCAACTCAGGAATTTGCCCGCCTTTAGACTGACCTGGTCGGACACCGAATAACCTACGAATGCCTGCTCCAACTCTAAACCCTCATCGTTGCCGCCGCGCCCGATGTAGTTCAGGTCAACCTGTGCGTTGACGGAGTCACCACCATAAAGCAGATCCACCTCGAACTCGCCAATCTCGGCTGTGCTATCGGTGTCTTTACCATCATCAGCCCGCTGGGCCGATACGTCTAAAAACCCCTGCAAAGAAAGGCCTTCCGTCAACTCGATCTCCGCCTTGGCGGTGACAGATGCAACCGCTGCCATCGCAATGGCAGCCCGTGTCAGTTTTTTATTATTTCGTATGTTCATAATTAAGATCCTAAACCAGATAGTGAGCCTCGTTCGGTCGTATGGATTTTTAAACTCTGTCCCGGAGGAACCAAGCACCCCTGTCTGGGAAACCAAAAGAGGCTATAGCACCCAGTGTGCCAGTGGTTGCATTGACCCTGTTGAGTTGTTGCTCAAAATTAGACCCTACGGCATGTACTCCCCAAATTATTTTGCAGAAAATTCGCCCGTTTACCTGATGTTCAACGGTTCCAGTCACAGCGCAGCAAGAGCCAGAACAAAGTGGAATAAGAGGATCAAAAGGCCTGTCGGCATGGCCAAAAATTAACAGTGAATTTGAATAAAATTTTTCAGACTGTCTATAAAACTTCAACAGGAGGCTGAGCTTTCAGCCGGTATATTGGACCCCCAATCAAGACCGGGCTTAACTCGCTTGATCGACGGGCGAATCATTCACCAAACTCAGCCAAGCGGGCTGATCGAGAAGATGTCCCTTTCCAATTTGGGATGGGTTGGGTAGGTTCGCGGGGCTTCAAATCACCATCTATCATGAAAATGAATCGACGTTCTTTTATGGGAAACTGCGGACTGCTGACGGCCGCGGTGGCAGTTCCGGGAGTTGCGCTTGGCCAGGCAGGACCCAGGCGGAAGCGGATCGCATTCCTCGGCACGGAGGTGCGCACTCACTCGCATTCCCAGCATTTTCTCGACCGCCTCGCGCTTGGTTACGGCTGGCGCGGGCAGTGGCAGGAGCCGCGACTGGATATCGCCTCGGTGTATCTCGACCAGTTTCCCGAGGATGGCGACCTTGGACGCGATCGCGTCAAGCGCTACCAGCTCAAGCTGTACCCGGACATCGAAGCGGCGCTGACATTGGGCACCGGCAAGCTGGCAGTCGATGGCGTGGTGATCATCGCCGAGCACGGGAACTATCCCAACAACGAGAAGGGCCAGAAACTCTACCCGCGCTATGAGTGGTTCAAGCGCTGTGTGAAGGTGTTCGAGCAGAGCGGCCGCTCGGTACCGGTCTTCAACGATAAGCATCTCTCGACAACTTGGGAGCGCTGCGCGGAAATGGTCGCTGATGCCAAACGGCTTGGCTTTCCATTCTTCGCCGGCTCGTCGCTCCCGGTCACCCGCCGCATGCCATCGATCGACATGCCGCACAACGTGCCACTGAAGGAAAGCGTGTGCGTGGCCTACGGCGGGGTGGACAGTTACGACATTCACGCGCTCGAGACGGCGCAGTGCATGTCGGAACGCCGACGTGGCGGCGAGGTCGGTATCCGGCAGGTCCAAGCATTGCGCGGCGCAAAAATGTGGGAACGCTTGACCAAGCCGGAGCATGCGGACACGCGACGACTCGTCGTCTCAGCTTACACACGTAGCCACAATCTGCCGGTCGAGGGCGGTTATTATACCGGCAAAATTACATTTGACTGGGCGCGCAAGACCTTCCCGAACTCGCTGGCCTATTTCATCGACCACCTCGATGGCTTCCGCACAACGATGATTCTAACAGGTATTCGGGATTTCAATTATGCCGGACTTCGCGCGGACACAGGCGAAATTATTTCCACCCAAATGTACTTGCCGATGCCGGGCCACGGATCGACAACAGCGGATTTTTTCCACCCGCTCTGCCGACACATTGAGGAGACGGTGATCACCGGCAAGGTGCCCTACCCGGTCGAACGCACTCTATTGACCTCCGGAATGACACTGGCCGGCGTGGAGTCAATGCACCGGGGGCAGGTGCCGGTTGCCACGCCGGAGATGGCGGTGCGCTATTCGGTGGGCCCGGAGTCAACCTACTGGCAGGACTGACTTTCCGCGCGTTTCATTTCAGAGGGATTGATTGTGACCCGGATTGGCGTAGGCGGCATATTCATCGAGTGCAACCATTTCGCAGACCATCTGGCGGACTTGACTGCGTTCGAGCGGTCCGAGTTGCTATACGGTGAAGAGTTGGCAGCCAAGAACACCGGCGTTATCGGAGGGATGGTTTCCGTTCTCGAACAGGAGGACTGCGAACCGGTTCCTTTACTATATGCGAGCGCTTGCCCGGGCGGCATAGTTGAAGCTCGAACGTACGAAAAACTGAAAGGGGAACTTCTTTCGCTCCTCGCAAACGCCGATGAACTCGACGGCATTCTGCTCTGCCTGCACGGGGCGGGTTCGGCGCAAAACGCCCCTGATATGGAAGGGGATTTTGTTCATGCCGTGAGAGAACTGGTGGGGGATTCTGTGCCGATCGTGGCCACCCTGGACCTGCATGCCCACGTCACCGCCGAACTCCTCACCAACGCCGATGCTTTACTGGCGTGGGAGACTTATCCGCATGCTGACGCATTCGAAACCGGCCAGCGTGGCGCACGAACAATCGTCGATATTTTGGCGGGCCGTTTGAACCCTGTGATGGCGATGGCTAAGGTTCCGGTGGTGGTCAGTGCCATCAACGGGCGAACCCGGCTGCCGGGGCCGTTTGCAGAAATCATGAATGAGGCAAAGCGGATCGAGGGACAGCGAGACCTCTATTCAGTCAGCCCCATTCTGGTCCACCCATATCTCGACCAGCCGGACATGGGGGGTGGCGTCATGGTGGTCGCAAACGGAAATTTGGCGGAAGCAACCTCAATCGCCCAATCGCTGGCCGAGCAATACTGGGAAAAACGCTTCGCATTTCAGGCTGACACGCTCAGCCCAAGGGAGGCCATCAGGCGAGGCAGCCAATTGGAGGGCGGACCGGTTCTGTTGGTGGAGACAGCCGACTGTTGCGGAGGAGGCGCCGCAGGAGATAGCGTTCATTCGCTTCATGCGCTTTTGGAAATTGCGCCCGACAGTCCAGCCATTGTCCCGGTGGTGGATCCAATTGCCGCCCAAATGGCCTGCGATGCGGGAGCAGGTAGACGCCTGATGATCAGGCTGGGGCATCAGGTCGATCCCCAGTGGGGCGAGCCAATAAATGTGGAAGGCGTGGTCAGCAGACTAAGCGACGGGCGCTTCACTTATCAGGGTGGAATTTGGGACGGACGATCAGGTTGCATGGGGCCCAGTGCCGTTTTCGAGATTGGCCCAATTCAAGTCCTTATCAGCTCCAACGCGACGTACGACTGGAAAACAGAACAACTCGACCGACTCGAACTCGACATACCCAAAAGCAAATTCATCGTGGTCAAGAACCCGATGAATTATCAACAGGCTTATTCGAAAGTCATGAAAGCCGCATTCATACTCGACACCCCTGGACCAACCCCCGTGAACACCAACTCGTTGACTTACACAAAAATGAACTCCCAATGGTTTCCAAGGGACTTGACCATGATGAACACCAAGCCCGTGATCATGAGTTCAACTGCATGTTACTCACCTTCCTGAAGGCAACTCTTTAAACAATTCCGGTTTTATTCCATGCAAAGTCCGCTTGGCAGATGGTTTAACCGCACTGTGGCAGTGGTTCTTGAATTATCAGCCGCTTGGGGTTACTAGTTCGACGTGTACCGCGCTTTGAATTTACTCGTTTCGACATTCGTATTGGCCTTTTCGAGTGGCGCCCTTAACGCCGCTGATACACCTGTGGATTTTGCCCGTGAAATTCTGCCGGTGCTCTCGAACAAATGCTTCGTCTGTCACGGCCCCGACTCAAAGAAAAAGGACCTGCTGCGACTTGACTCGTTCGAGGGCGCCACACGCGACTTGGGCGGCTATCGGGCAATCAACACTGGCAATCCGGCAAAGAGCGAAATCATCGCCCGCATCAACTCCACAGACGATTCCATGCCGCCAGAGAAGGCCGAGAAAAAACTCACACCGGCCGAGCGGAAGTTAATCGAACGCTGGGTGTTGCAGGGTGGCGGCTACACGAAGCATTGGGCGTTCGTGCCCCCT
>JAKUOU010000045.1:6804-27524 GCA_022451065.1 Pedosphaera sp.
TACCAAACCGCCGCCGCCAAGCCAAGGACATCCAATCGATGCTTTTGTGAGGAGTGGCTTCGAGTCTAAAGGCGTTTCTTTCGCAACAGAAGCGGACAAGTCAATACTCGCCCGGCGGCTGGCACTTGTACTGACCGGTCTACCGCCCGGGCCGGATTTGTTGGAATCCTACCTCAAGGATAAAAATAAAAATGCATACGAGCGTCTGGTTGAAGAATTTCTCAGTGATCCCCGTTATGGCGAACACCAAGCACGTTACTGGCTCGACGCCGTCCGCTATGGCGACACACACGGACTGCACCTCGACAACAAGCGCGGCATCTATCCCTACCGCGATTGGGTGGTGCGCGCACTCAACAAAAACCTGCCGCTTGACCAGTTCATCGAATGGCAGTTGGCCGGCGACCTTTTGCCCAACCCGACGATGGAACAACTTGTTGCCACCGGTTTCGTAAGGATGAACCCCACAACCGCGGAAGGCGGCGTGATTCCGGCGGAATTTCAAGCCAAGAACAACTTCGACCGTACCGAAACGCTTGGCACTGTGTTCCTCGGCATGACAATGATCTGCTCGCGCTGCCACACGCACAAATACGACCCGATCAAGCAGACGGAGTATTATCAGCTGATGGCGTTTTTCAACAGCACCGCCGAGGGACCCCTGGATGGAAACAAGTACGAATATGCGCCAGTGATTAAGGTGCCACCCAACCAAGGTGCATGGGAGGCGTGGGAGGCGTTCAAGGCCAAGCAGAACCAGCTGGTGAACCAAGCTGAGAAGCTAAAGTCAGAACTGGACAAAAAATGGGCCAAGGCCGGCAGAGATGAACGTTTTCAAACCTTGGCAAAGCCGGATCAGCACCTTGAAAAACTGCAAAAAGAAGCGTCCGATATCGCCAAAAAGATTACTAATGCCAAAGCCAAATTTACCACCACGCTCGTGGCCAAAGAATTGGGCAAGCCGCGCGAAACCAAACTGCTGCAACGCGGCGAATACAACCTCCCCACTGGCGAGGCGCTGCAACCGGATGTCCTCAAGGTGATGAGCCCCTTCCCTAAAGGTGCGCCGCGCAACCGTCTCGGCTTGGCCAAGTGGCTCACCAGCAGTGAGCAACCGGTCGTCACCCGAGTGCTCGTCAACCGTATCTGGCAACGCGTTTACGGCGAAGGCCTGGTCCGCACACCGGAAGACTTCGGCCTGCAGGGCCAGCAACCCACCCACCCAGAGCTACTTGACTGGCTTGCCGTCGAGTTGCAGGACAGCAACTGGGATCTCAAACACATGCTTCGGCTCATGGTCACCAGCAAAACCTTCCGCCAAAGTTCCGCCCTACGCGACGGAGTGGATGATCCCGAGAATAAACTTTGGGCCCGCGGACCGCGCTTCCGGCTGGATGCAGAGGTGCTGCGCGACATCGCACTTTGGGCCAGCGACCTACTCGACCCCCACATGGGTGGCGAAGGCGTGAAGCCGTATCAACCGGCCGGGTTATGGAAGGCGCTCGCACACCCCGCCAGCAACACCAAACAGTATCAGCAGGACAAAGGGCGGATGGTTTATCGCCGAAGCCTTTACGTTTACTGGAAACGCACCAGCCCGCACCCGATGATGACCCTGTTCGATGCCCCGAGCCGCGAAACGAGTTGCGTGAAACGCTCGCGCACCAACACGCCGCTACAGTCGCTTAGTTTGCTCAACGAAATCCAGCGCGTCGAGATGGCGCGCATGCTCGCCGAGCGTCTACTCAAGCAGGGTAGTACAGACGAAGAGCGACTGAATCTTCTGTTCACTCTGTTGGCCTGCCGAGAACCAAACGACACCGAGCGCGATGCTTGCGAGAAATTGCTCAAGTCGATGCGCAACCGCTATGGGAGCGCCGAAAAAGATGCGATCGAATTGCTGGATACGGGCGAGGTCCCCAGAGATAAATCACTCAACACAACCGACCACGCCGCCTGGACCCAGATGGCCGCCACCGCCCTAGCCAGCGACTTGGCTTTGATGCTTTTTTAAAATCCAACTTTTACTCGTCCCATGGATAACATTAATCCTCTCAGAGAATCCGAACTCATGATAACGCGTCGGCAGTTGTTCAGCCGTGCTGCGCTTGGCCTTGGCACCGCTGCCCTGGCCAACGTGCTTGGCCCGAACCTGCTCGCCAGCTCCGCAGGCCAAGCGGCTGGAACGCACTTCGCACCCAAGGCCAAACGGGTGATCTACCTCTTCATGAGTGGTGGCCCGAGTCATCATGACCTTTGGGATTACAAGCCGAAGATGCGCGAGATGTTCGGCCAGGATCTGCCCGAGCACGTCCGTGACGGCCAACGCATCACCGGCATGACAGCCGGTCAAAAGACGCTGCCGGTTTGCCCGAGTAAATACACGTTCACCAAGCACGAGAACAACGACCGCGGCGTCTGGGTTAGCGAACTGCTACCACACACCGCCAAGGTGGCCAAGGAGCTGGCCATCGTCTACAGCACCTTCACTGAGGCCATCAACCACGACCCGGCGATCACCTATATCCAGACCGGCAGCCAGATTCCCGGTCGCCCAAGCCTCGGCGCCTGGCTCAGCTACGGCCTGGGTAAAGTAAATGAAAACCTGCCGAGCTACGTTGTCATGCATGCCCGCTCCAAGTTCCCGGAACAAAGTTTGTTCAACCGACTTTGGGGGACCGGCTTCATTCCGTCAGAACATCAGGGTGTGCTCCTGCGCAGCCAGGGCGACCCTGTTCTGTATTTAAAGAACCCGGCCGGCGTCACCAACAAAGATCGCCGCACACAACTCGATGCNTTGGAGACCATCAATCAGGAGCATTACAAGCANTTTGCTGATCCGGAAATCCTCGCACGAATCAAGCAGCACGAGATGGCGTACCGCATGCAAACCTCCGTGCCGGAGTTGATGGACCTTTCTGATGAGAATGATGCGACCTTCGAACTCTACGGCCAGGAAGCCAAGAATCTGGGTTCCTTTGCCGCCTGTTGTCTGAACGCCCGCCGCCTGGCCGAACGCGGTGTACGCAACATCCAGATTTTTCACCGTGGCTGGGACGCCCACGGTAGCCTCCCTCGGGAACATGAGTCGCAGTGTAAAGACATCGATCAGGGCAGCGCAGCACTCATCACCGACCTCAAGCAGCGCGGCATGCTCGATGAAACACTTGTTGTCTGGGGCGGCGAATTCGGCCGAACCTCCTATTGCCAAGGTAAGCTGACCAAGGAGAACTACGGACGCGATCACCATCCGCGCTGCTTCACCACCTGGATGGCCGGCGGCGGAATCAAGCCGGGCATCACCTACGGCCGGACTGACGACTACGCCTATAACATCACCGACTCCGACGGCAACATGATCAGGCCCTCCAAGGACAAGTGGACGCCCGGCACGATGCACATTCACGATCTAAACGCCACTATCCTCCATCAGTTAGGTATCGATCACAAAAAACTGACCTACCGTTATCAAGGCCGCGACTTTCGCCTAACCGACGTCCACGGCCATGTTATTCAAGACCTCATCGCATGAGTAACCCCGGCGCTCCCGCCACTTTTTCCTCCCCCATGCGGTTGTTGCTTGGCCCTGGGCCGAGCAACGCGGCGCCGTCGGTTTTGCAGGCAATGCAGCACACACTTGTCGGCCACCTTGATCCCGCCTTTATTGGGATGATGGAGGAGATCAAGTCGATGCTGCGCCATGTGTTCCAGACCGAAAATGAGATGACCTTCCCTGTCAGCGCCACCGGAAGCGCGGGAATGGAAGCCTGTTTCGTCAACCTGCTCGAGCCAGGTGACAAGGTGGTGATTGGTGTCAATGGCGTGTTCGGTGCGCGAATGTGTGACGTCGCCGAACGCTGCGGTGCAACCGTCACCAGGGTCGAGGCCGAATGGGGCACGATCATCGAGCCGTCAGCCATTGCCGCCGCACTTGAGGGTTGCAAACCTAAGCTTGTGGCAATTGTTCATGCCGAAACTTCCACCGGCGCGCTCACTCCTGTCGAGGAAATCTCGCGCCTGGCCCGCGACGCCGGCGCGTTGTTTCTGCTCGACACCGTGACGTCGCTTGGCGGCTGCCCGGTGGCCATCGACGCCTGGCAGGTTGATGCCGCATACAGCGGCTCCCAAAAATGCCTGAGCTGCCCACCGGGTTTGGCGCCGGTTTCGTTCAGCCCACGCGCGATGAACGTCCTTACCAACCGCAAAACCAAGGTACAGAGCTGGTATCTCGACGTAAATTTTCTTGCCAGCTACTGGGGCTCGGAGCGCGTTTATCATCACACCGCACCCATTACTATGAACTACGCACTGCACGAGGCGTTGCGTCTGGTCTTGGAGGAAGGCCTCGAGTCTCGCTGGACACGGCACCGGCAGGCACACGAAACCCTCAAGGCCGGCTTGACCAAGCTGGGCCTATCGATCATCTCACAAGAGGGACATCAGCTTTGGCAACTCAACGCTGTCGGTGTGCCGGATGGCGCGGACGAAGCTGGTGTACGCGCTCGCCTACTCAGCGACTTCGGCATCGAGGTAGGTCCCGGCCTCGGCCCGATGAAGGGCAAAATATGGCGGGTCGGCCTCATGGGCCACAACGCCACCACGGCCAACGTCAAACGCTTCCTCGACGCGCTTGGCCAATGTCTCGGGTAACAGCAAGCACTTGGCCAAGTGGCTTCAGTGCATCTCGACATCGCAGGTGCCTAGGCCGCCCCGGTAGTAGTTGAACTGAACGTTCGGGTGGTCAGCGAGCAGTGACATCGGCACGCTGCTGTCGGTGATGCCATTGGAAATCATCAGCGCCGTGAGCCGTTGGCCAAGAGGGTTGTCGTGCGCGCCGGCGTGCCAGATGCTGACCTTCTCCGACTGCCATGTTTCAACCGGCCCCACGGTGACGGCACGTTGCGGAACCATGGTAATATTGCCGCCGCCAGAGGTGCGGGCGTTTTGCGCCAGCGTGATCGGATGCAACTCGACCACGCGCGTGGTGAGTTTGCGGTATTCCTCGGGCGTCAAAGGTGCATCGATATATTCCCCTTCACGTCGCAGCGGATCGTTGAACGCCCAGTGCTTGATGTCGCCCTGGCCACCCTGCATCACCGCGCAGCGAACACCATCCCAGCTCTCTCGATAGGCCGTTGTGTCGACCTTGGGAAAATGCAGATTTTTCTCCGGCATTGTCTGGCCAGGCGTAATTCGGTCGAAACACAGTTCACGATCCGCCCTCTCGAACGACAACGGGTGATCGGTCGGCACTTCGCGGCCGTCGTCGCCAACCCATTCGTCCATGCCCCAGAAATGCGAGTGTTGCAGCGACAGACCAAGCTCGTTGACCAAACGGGCGACGAGTGGCAGCTGCTCGGTCGGCCCGATCGGCCCGCAGATGCCGACCGGATTATCCGCAGTCGCCTCACGCCAGGCATGAATATACTCAAGCGCCTCGGCCAAATAGAAATCCTCCAGCGTATCGTACATCACGACGCGAAAGCCGGGACGCGACAATTGCTGTATGTCACTTGGCGTGAGCGCCGCTGCGTCGCTGATGAGGTCGTCTTCGAGCGTGGTGTAGTCCCACCAATCGGGAGCGATGGAACTGAGCTTTCGTGGCATGGATTACCGAGCGCCCCGGTTGATAGGTTTGTCCACCACGAGTTGACCCGGGAAGGCACCCGGCTTGGAGCGCGACTTGAGGCGCTTGTTCTGTGAGTTGCCCCTAGGCTGGTTGAGTGGGATGAACATCCCGCCGCTCTCGGCCAGCATCCCGTACAGCTTGTCTTCCATCTCGCGAACGACCGGTTTGAGCTTTGAATCGGTGATGAGGTTTTTCGTTTCGCCGGGGTCACTGAGTATGTCGTACAACTCGTCGGTGTCCCACAGGCCGTAGTAGGTAATGTACTTGTAGCGGTCGCCGCGCAACGCAAACACCGTAGGCGATTGAGGAAAGTTTTTCTCCCAGTAATATACGTAGAGGAAATAGTCGCGCCACGAGATGTTCTTCCCTTGGCCAAGCGCTATAAAGCTTTGGCCATCCATGTAGCCGGGTTTCTTGATGCCGGCAGCCTCGAACACGGTTGGGGCAATGTCGATGTTCGCCACGACCTGCTCAACTACCCGACCGCCCCCGAAGAGCGCCGGGCACTGCATCACCATCGGCACACGGATGGAGGTCTCGTAGGCGACCCGTTTGTCGATCAGCCCATGTTCGCCGAACATAAACCCGTTGTCGCCCATGTAAATCACCAGCGTGTCATCGTGCACGCCCGTCTCCTTGAGCGTCTTAAGCACCCGGCCAATGCTATCGTCAACGGCGAGAAATGCCTCGCAGTAGTCCTTGTAGAACTTCTCGATGTCGATGCCGCTGTGATACGCGAAATCGACACCATGCCAGCTGTTGCGCTGATCCTTTAGCCAACGCGGTTTGGCGTCGTAGTTTGCAACCGTGTTGGCCTGCGACTTGGGCGGCACGACCTCCGCTTCCGCAAAAGCCCCCCGGTGCCGCTCGGCCGGTGTGAACTGCGCGTGCACCGCCTTGTGAGAGAGGTACAGGAAAAACGGCTTATCCCGCTTGCGACTGCGCAGCCAGTCCACGGCATAGTCGGTCAACTCATCGGTGATGTACCCTTTCTGCGGCACCTTTTTGCCGTTGACGTTTAGGCCGTTGCGCGACGGTAGATACGTGCCTTGACCGCGAAAGCTCACCCAGTGGTCGAAACCCGGCCGGGGCTGATCGGTGCTGCCTCCCATGTGCCACTTGCCGACATATGCCGTCTCGTAGCCGGCCTTCTGCAAATGTTGCGGAAAGAACACCGTCCCCTCCGGCACGAGCCGGTTGTTGTCGATCACCCGGTGCTTGTGCGTGTACAGCCCAGTCAAGATCGATGCCCGACTTGGCGAACACAGCGACGTGGTGACGAACGCATTCTTCAAGTGCACACCGTTCCGGGCCATCGAGTCGAGGTGCGGCGTCTTCAAAAACGGATGCCCCATGAAGCCCATCGCGTCGTAGCGATGATCGTCGGTCAGGATGAAAACAACGTTTCGCGGCTTGGCTTCAGGTACGCGCTCGATGGCCAGCTTGTCCTCAGCAATCGCCTGGCCAAGAGCGGCCCAGCCAAGCGCCACGGAAAAAAGAATTCGGATGCTCATAATTGTAAGAAAGGAAACGTCTGCAATCGGCAGACCGGCTGGGTAGTGTGGCTTTACCGTTTGGCCCTGTAAAGCCGGATCGAGCCTCGAGTAGACAGGCAAACTAATCTCGGTGGAGCCGCCAGTACTGCACACGGCCCGCGATACGTAGGAAGGTGGACGCCTTTTCGCCGGCACCGATCAACGTCTCGATCGTCTCCCAGTTTTTGAGGTCGGACGATTTCTGCAACAGAAACGCCGCTCCATCCGTGCCCTCCCACTCGATCTCCACGGCGCGATGGATGTTGATGAGTTTGCCTGTGGCTTCCCCGCTACCGCCGCCATGCCCAACAATCACTGGATCATCGGTTGGATTCTTTTTAGCCAAGCGCGTGGCCAACTCGATGTCCAATTCATCCTCGTCCACGCCCTCGAAAATTTTCTGGAAGCCATCGATGAAATAATACTGCGTGCCGCCCTTTGCGGCATAAGCGCGAATCGACACATAGTAGTTCATCCGCGTTTTGCGCTTGGCCGAAAAATGAAGGTCGAGCAGCGAGTGCGCCTTGGTACTCAGATCAAGGCCCCCGAACTCCACCTGATCCACCAGCGTCGCCGGCGCATCGGCAAGGAACGGGTCATATTCGTACAAACGTGCGTCCACATAGATGCCAAGCATCTTCTGCTTTGTCAGCGGGAAGGTCAGGTGGACATCCGCCTCAAGCGGCCCCGCCTGCAGCTTGGCTAAGCCGACTGCCAGAATGGCAACGAACAATATCAGTCGCATCTTCACCAGTCGCACTAACGCTATGCTTGGACAAGCGTTACACCTCGCCCAGAGGCTGGGTGGCGTCACCAAAGGTGTCCAAGGGGACGTCCATCTTATCCATCATGCTCAGGAACAAGCGGCACATCTGGCGATCAGGCTTACCGAGATAGTTGAGATTCTGGCCTCCCTTGATTCGTCCACCACCTCCACCAAGCATGACCACCGGTAGTTGCGTGGCGTCGTGATGGCCGGTCAGCATGCTGGAGCAAAGCATCAGCATAGTGTTGTCAAGCGCGGTGCGTTCACCCTCCTGAATTTCATCGAGCCTGCGTGCGATATAGGCCATCTGCTCAAGGAAGAACTGATTCACCTTTAGCCAGTCGTCCGTGTCGCTGTGCGAAAGCAAATGGTGGATCATGTAATCGACGCCAAGGTGCGGGAAACGCAGTGTGCCGTGGTCGTTGTTCAGCTTCAGGGTGCAGATGCGGGTGGTGTCAGTCTGGAACGCCAGCACGAGAATGTCACTCATCAGTCGCATGTGCTCGACAATATCCTGCGGGTAGCCGTCCTTGGGGCGCGGCATGTCCGGTTTCCTAAGGGTTGGTCGCCAACCCTGAATCTCGCCGCGTTTGCCAGCACTTTCGATGCGCTTCTCCACTTCGCGGACGGAGTTCAAATATTCGTCGAGCTTTTGCTGGTCCAGCCGACTGATGTTGCGGCGCAAATCCTTCGCGTCAGACAGCACCGCATCGAGCACGCTTTGGTCGCCAGCCTGCGCCTTGTCCTTGAAGAGCTGATCAAACGCCAACGCGGGATAAACCTCCAGCGGGGTGGGTGTAGTCGGACTGCTCCATGAAATATGCGAACTGTAAAGCAGCGAGTAATCCTTGTGCACGCCGGGGCTGGATTTCTCACAGCCCAGCACCAAGCTCGGCAGCTTGGTCCGGTGCCCGATGCGCTGTGCCACCAACTGGTCCACGCTGGTGCCGGATTTGATCCTTCCACCCGAGGTCAACGGCGCCCCGGAAAGCAGGTTGCCGGTCTGTGAACTGTGGATGTTGCCCTTGAGCGCCTCGGCGTTATAGAGGCCACGGATGAACACCATCTTCTCGCGGAAATCATTCAATGGCGAGAGTACCTTGCCCAGTTCCATGTCCTTGCCCTCCCCCTTGGCCCACCATTCATGCCGATGATAACCGCAACCGGAGAAGAGGATCGCCATGCGTGTCGGCGCCTCGCTGGCCTCGTTTGCGTCGAGCTTAATATCACCCCACACCCGCATCGATTCCATCCACGGCAACGCCATCGACGCGCCCAAGCCACGAAGCATCGTACGCCGGGAAAATTGGTAATGCATTCTATTCAATTTCAGTCCTTCGGTTAGTGTTAAAACGATCTGCGGAACAATCAACCCTCATTTTCAGCCAAGCGCCCTCGAATTTTCCGGAATTGCGGGCTTTTGACTATCGCTTCAACCGCCTCGTTGAACCGATAGCCGTTCACCTTGAGCCGCCGCTGCATTTCCTCGAGTAACAGAAAATCGGACAATTGCACCTCACGGCCAAGCGCGTAGCCGAGCAGTTTGCGACAAAACTGCTTCAGTACATCGTCGAGCCGCTCGCCGACCAAATAGTGCCTCAGTCCGTCGATGCCCTCAAAGACAGTGCCGTTGGTCAGGCTGGTACTGGTATTAATCGAATTGGGTCGCAACCGGCCGATGGTGTCGTACCGCTCCAGCGCAAAACCGTATGGGTCAATGAGCTCATGGCACTTGGCGCAACCGGGCTCAGAGCTGTGCCTCTCGATCAACTCGCGGGCGGTCAAACCTTCTGGCACTCTTTCAGGCAAATCCGGCACATTGACTGGTGGCCTCGGCAGTCGTTCGCCAAGCAGCGTCTCGTAAATCCAGTTTCCACGCAGGATCGGGCTCGTGCGCGACGCGCCGGAGTTGGTCGCCAACACCGTGGCCAAGCCGAGCACACCACCGCGCCCACTTGCCTTTACACCATCAACCTTGCGCCACTCGTCGCCACTCACGCCGTCAATGCCGTAATGCCTGGCCAGACGCTCGTTCAGGAACGCATGATCGGCATCAAGCAGATCGATCACCGAGCCATTGTTGCGAAACATGTCCTCGAAAAACAGCACCGACTCCTCATACATGTCTCCACGTAATTCAGGAAACTCCGGGTAGAGCTTCACGTTTTTGTCGTTGTTTTGGTCAAAACCGCTAATGTGAAGCCATTGACAGGCGAACTGCTCGGCCATGCGCCGTGTGCGTGAATCGCGAAGCATCCGACGTGTCTGCGCCAGTAGAGTTTTTTCGTTGGCCAGTTCGCCTTCCTCCGAAACCTGCCGCAACTCCTTGTCCGGCAATGATGACCACAAAAAGTAACTGAGCCGAGCTGCCTGCTCATAGCTCGAAACTACCTCCGGCCTGGCACCGCCTCCCGGCTGTTCGCGTCGATAAAGGAATGCCGGCGAAGTTAGCACCCGAGCGATCGTCAACTGAATCGCCTTCTCGTGGGCAATTGCCCGCTCGCGCAAACCACGATACAACATCCGCAAATTCTCCTGTTCTTCGCCTGTCAACGGCCGGCGCCAAGCACGATCGGCAAACTGCAGCACCTCATAAAGGTGCTTGGACTCATCAGCCTCGAGCCGTTTGCGGAATGCATTCGCCTGCTTACGGATCGGATCCCTCATGGGGGCAAAGGCTACTACCATGTCCGGGCGGTCCTGCGTGGCAAAGGCCGCATTCTGCTCATGCGAAACTACAAGCTTGAATGGCTCCTTGGAAACATAGATCAGCTCGTCCCACAATCGGTTGAGCTCGGTTTTACCCGCCTCATCGAGCATCAGTCGCTGTAAAGGTTCGTCCTCACGGTGGTAAAGCGCAATAGTCACCACCTCGTCCACCGGCACAATTCGCGGATAGCAGAGCGAGGCAGGAAACAGGTCCCGAAAATCATCCAATCCAGCAATCAATCGCTTCTCCGAATCACTGCCAGCCGTAACGATGATGGAACGTCCCGGAGATAGTTCATTTGCCGCCGGCTTGGTCATACTGGCCGTGAGTTGGACGCTGCCTTTCTCGCCGTGCTCCGGTTCGAGTTCACCGGACAATACCAGCGTTCGGCCCTCGGCCAACTCCGCCGGAATCCGCAACTCGACAATCGACGGCGCCTTCGAGATTAAATCCGCCGTAACAACCGGTTGGCCAAGCGGATGTTTTCCAAACCGTTCATCTGGCACTATCGTTTTAAGTACGCTGTCAAAACGCCTGGGCACCGAGATTTTTTGGAGATGCTGCAACAGTATCGCGTCAGGCGATCCGGGCTCGGGGATCTCAGCGCCTGTGGCCACTGCCTTGATACGCTTGGCCAAACCGGCGCGCTTGGTCGCGTTCGCCTCAGCCTTCCAACTCGAAAGCAGCGAACCGGTCGGCACGGTCATCAAACCGCCAGACACCTTGGTCACGTCCGCAACGTTGCCGCTAAAAAAATACCAGACTTCGGCATGACCATGACTGTCTTTCAGTGGGTTGCCCTCGAGGATGTTCCCGGAAATGTCCTTGGCCACATCCCACACGCGCTTGTCACCGCCAGTTTCGGTGATAGTCATGTCGATCTGCGTCAGATCGCACGAATGATTGCCCTGCCTGGGCCCAATAGCGATCAGGATCACCTCGCCCTCCTGCACTGAAACGGTTTTGGCGGTCATCGCCGACGAGCCGTTCACCTCGAATTCGCCGTGCCCAAGATTGCCTACCTTCCGACTGGTCCGATACTGCACCCACCACTCGACGCCGTTGCCGCAACTGTGCGCGTCGGCGATCTTGGCCGACACCGACACGTTGCCATCGATCGGGCTTCGCCAGCCAACTGCAACAAATGCCGTGGGTGACGGATGCACCACCACCGTATGCGGCCGTGCTGTGCCAGGGATGCGTACTTCCGTGTCGGACGAGTTAGCCGCCACAGACGGGGTACCGGAGGTTCCCCAACCGTTCACAAAATCGTAACCACCACTGTTCAGCATTTTCCGAGTGAACAACCCATCGATCATCACCGGTCCTCCGGGGCCAAGCGCCAGATAATCCAGCCAGGCACCGAGCGCAACGGCATCCACTTCATGCCGCTTAGCCAGGGCGGCAACGTCCGGTTCGTCGCTGGTGACCTCCGCGGCCGCAGCGAGGAACTTGGCCGTATTGTCCAGGGTCTTGCGGCGTAACTTGACCAGGCGCTTGGCCAAGCCCGGCACATCCCGCATCGAGAGATCCGCCTTTCCTCCACCTACCAGGCGCGGATTGCGCCAACGCACAAAATCGTGCTCGTTCCCATCACCCACATCGCTGGCGGCGAGGTAAACTAACACATCGCCCCCGTCTGCCGACCGTTTGAGCTCCAAATTGAAATCCTCGGTCGTGCGTATCATATTTTCCGGGTTCATCCACGCCGTTGGCCCGCCTGCCCTACCGATATGACCGATCGGATCAAAGCGCCATAGAACCTGTTGCCACCGTCGAACTTCCTCCACGATCGGCATATGGCTGCCATTCCTTGTCGCCCGCCAACGCTTACGGATATTGTTAAGTAAAAAGGAACCATCCGGATCGCCGTTTCGATTGAGCATCACCCAAAGCAGGCCGAGATACTTCGCATTTAGTCCACGCTCCTCAGTGACTACCGCAATTGACTTTTCGCCCTTGGCCAAGGCATCACGCTCCTCCAGCGTCGCAGCGAAGTAATGCTCAATCGGAATACTGCCGTTGCGATTGATCACGCTCGCCTTGGCATCTGCGGAGTCATCCCAATTGTCACCAGCGTTGCTGCCTGTTTCGATGTATTTCGCATAAAATCTCTGGATTCTATTCATCAAGTCGTCAGCACGATCGCGTTCGGTGACGTATTTCGAAAACCGGATGCCGTCCGGTAATAATACCGCGTGTTGCGCAACCTCCTTGCCGGCATCAAGGAATTTACTCACGAGCGCGGGCGACATCACCAGCGCATCACCGGTATTCGTAAACCCTTCACCCGCGGCACCGTCGATTGGGAACTCGCGGGTCGGATTCAGCGAGGCAACTCCGGTAAGGTCTCGGACGGAGTAGTTATATTCGTCGTTGTTTAGCCGTCGAAGAACGACCTGTCCAGGGTCGCCCGCTCGAGCCTTGGCTTCCTCGAGTAGAAAAGCGTACACCCACTTTTGCAGTTTTCCGCGCTGAGCATCGCTTGGCTGATCGGATTTTTTTGGCGGCATCTGTCGGCTCGAGAGCATGTCATCGACTTTGATCCAAACCTTTATGTTGCGCCGGATATCGTCAGCAGATTGGAACGAATTGAGATCAATGTCTGCTTCAGCGTCATCGTCCGCATGACAGTCAAAACAGAATTGATCCAGTAACGGCCGAACCTCAGCACGGTAAGCCTTGTCCAAGTCAGCCGACTGGCCAAGCGATGAGACTACGCCAAGCGACAAACTGAAAAGTAGCATCAGCAAAAAAACCGGTCGACGGCCGAAGTGATCAGAGAAGTACGGCATGACTCGCCCAAAACAGGTTACAGGCGGCATCCTTCCCCCGACCCCGCCTCCCAGTCAAGGCATCCTAACGACGCAAAGCCACGTGGCCAGCGCTTGGTCAAGCGTAGATACGCCGACAACAAACCAGGCCGAAAACCTTGAATCCCTATATCAGCATGTCGCTGCCCGACTGGATCATAATGGGAAGTCACGGTTTGGGGAGACTCGGCCACCACAGGTTTTCACCGGCCCGGGGATGCCACGAACTGGCTCAGCTTTTTTCCTGTTTGCGTCTCCCATATCCTCACTTGGCCGTTATGACTACCGGCGGCGAGAAGATTGACCGCGGCCTGGTGCGCGAGTGACTGTGTCCAATCCACTGCGCCGTCAAATTCCCTCAGTAGTTTTCGGCTGGCAGCGTCGTGCTGCCTCACCTTGCCGGAGTTGGCATGGCTAAAAAATTGATCACCTGACATCAATGGCCGGGCCATGGCCGGGCCAAGTCCGCCAATATCCGCAACCCTTTCGGCACCAAAACGTTTGCCGGTTGTATCCGCCGATCCAGCCTTCCAAACATGGATTTTTGCGTCACGCCCAGTGCTGTACACCTGATTTCCATCCGAGCGAAACGCCACTCCAAATACCTCCTTTTGGTGTCCACCGTAGGTGCTGATTGTTTCGCCGCTCTTGGCTTCAAAAATTTTTGCCGTTTTATCCCGGCTCGCGGAGACCAGAAATTTTCCGTCCGGACTCCACGCCAATGCCAGCACCCAGTCGGCATGGTTGTCGATTAGGCGGAGGCGGGAAAAGTCGACCGCTCTGTATAGTGTAATCCGGTTCTCGGCATCGGCCACCGCGAACATACTACCGGCATGGTTGAAGCGAACATCCAACGCGACATCGCCCGCACGATGGGCCACTGCAAGTAATTTGCCGTTGACCGGGTTGAACACACGTACTTCGCCCAGCTCGCCCGGGATACCTCCCGCAGCGGCCAGCTGTTTTCCGTTAGGACTCCAGTCCAACGCGAAAGTTCGCTGAACCATGTTTGGAATACGCCGGATCAGTTGCCCGGTAGCCGAGTTCCAGATTGTGATTTCCCGCAAACCACTGGCCGCTAATTCGCTGCCGTCGGGAGAGAAGGCAAGAGCGGTAATTGGCAAGGGCCTGGGATATTTTTCTGGTGCCAAATCGTGCCGCCTCACGGGTATGATCTGCACGAGTGCTGAATTTGGATTTTCGGCATCGAACAAAGCCCCCTCTGCGATCCAGCGTCGCACCAACTCAACTTGTCTCGGCTCGAGTGGGGCGGATTTTTGCGGCATCCGATCGTCGGCATCTTCCGCAACAAGCAATTGAAGAAAAAGGCTGTCTGAAGGATTGCCGGACTGCACACGGGGTGGCTCATTCTTTGGTGCCCGCATCAGTTCTGAATAGCTGTCCAAGCGGTATTCCCCTTTTGCCTCCTCGGCCCCGTGGCAACCCTGGCATTGTGCCAGCAAAAGCGGCGCGATTTCACTCCGAAAACTTACCGGCTCCTGCTCAGTTAAAGCACACACAGTCACCGCTGCTGTAACAAGCAGCATAACCGAAAGCAATGGAGTGCCGTTACTGATTCTCGAAAACATCATTGTGAGAGCAAATCTGCGATGTCGCTTCTTTACTAGTGCTGAAAGACAAACTCGTTGGTGTTCAGGATCGCCCAGCAGACATCGGTCAGTGCCGCCGCGCGATCGCTGGCCCCGGCAATGTGCCGGAACGCGGATGTGAGCTCTCCCGTTGACGGCGGCCGGGAGAGCGCTGTCCAGTAAATTTCAGTGACAATTTCATGATCACTACTCCCGGCGGCCAGTGCCTTACGGAAGCGGTTGTTCGCGGATTCCAGTTTGCCGTGCACCAGCTTACCGCTGAGGAACTCGAGCGCCTGCGCCAGTTGCGGCTCGGTGGCGCGCTCGCAAGTGCAGACCGTGTCGCGCGAGGGCTGGCCGAAGGTCTTGAGGAAGGCGTGATTCATCTGCGGCGAGGGCAGCGCAGTGGCACGCGTGCCAGCCGGGAGCCCCTCGAAGCTCTCGGTTAAGCCGGTCACCCGGCAGACCGCGTCGAGGAGCTGCTCCGCCGAGAGCAGACGTGGCTGAAAGTGAGAGAAGAGCCGGCGGTCCTCCCCGTTGGCTGAAGTGGACCGGGAACTGGCTTGATAAGTGCGGCTATTGAGGATGACCCGTAGCAGGTGAGTGCGGTCAAAGCCATGCTCGGCGAAATCGCGTGCCATTGCGTCAAGCAGCGGACCGTTCACGGGCGGGTTCGAGTCGCGGAAATCATCCACCGGTTCGACAATACCCCGACCCATCACATAGGCCCAAATGCGGTTGGCCGCCGTACGCGCGAACCACGGATTGTCCGGGCGGGTCAACCAATCGGCGAAGACCTCTCGCCGGTCGGTTCCCTGCGGCACCACTACCTCGCCCCGGCCCGGGAGCCACGGAAGCATTGTTCGGCCGGTGCGCGGATGAGTCACCTCGCCTTCGCTGACAGTGCTCACCAGCAATTCGCCTTTGCCGCCCTTTTTTTTGTCCACCCCGACGCGCTGAATGCGATGGAAAAAGGCACCCATGCCGTAGTAATGATCCTGCGTCCAGCGATCGAATGGGTGATTGTGGCACTTGGCGCAGGCCAGGCGGGCACCGAGAAAAAGCTGGGTCGTGGTTTCCAGTACGTCATCGCGGCTGGAGGAGGCGCGGAAGTAATTGGCCGGCGCGTTCACGAAGGTGTCGCCACTGGAAATAAGTAGCGCCTTGGCAAAACGGTCATGCGGCATGTTATCGGCCATGGCGTCCACCAGCCAACGGTGCATGGCCTGCGCACCTGCGGACTGGAGCTTTGAAGGGGTGACCCTGAGTAGATCACCCCAGCGCTGTGCCCAGAAAATGGCGTGCTCAGGCCGAGCTAGCAGCGTGTCGATTAGCCGCGCGCGTTTGCCAAGTGATTCGTCGCTCAAAAAGGCCTCGGCCTCGGCGGAGGTGGGCAGCATCCCGGTGAGATCCAAATGCAGACGCCGGAGAAACTCACTGTCGGTGCATAACCCCGAGGGATTGAATTGCAACTCGCGCAGCTTGGAATGAACGAGGGTGTCAATATAGTTAGCTGTGGGAGGATCGGTCCAGTGAAAACCGGGAACCGGCTTCACAAGGGTGAAAGGCAACGCCGCCACATGTTCGAGGTAGCGGATCATGACGGCCGCCTGCCCTCGTTGCTGCCCCGTCACGCGGCCGACGGGATCAACCTTGAGAATGGCCTCGTCCGAACTGGTGAACTTTGCAAGATGGGTGATGTCGCGCCGGCTTCCATCCTCGAAACGGGCAGTAACCCGGAGTTGCTGTAAGGGCTCCGGCCAGTGCAACACGGCCGCCGTGCCCGGCGTAACCTCGATGCCCTCGCAGCGGAGCGTCCCCGGCGGATCGGTCTGCGCGCCCTGTGTAATCCAATCGTGCAATATCCGATACTCACGGCTGTTTTTCGAGAGCTTAAGTCCGCCCCGGTGTGCCAGCGCAGTGCTTGGCTTGCGCAGGATTAGACTAAGCGGCGGGTTGAAAATGTCCACACGCCGCCCCAGCAAGTCGCGGGTGAGGACGGCGTAATCGGCTGCTGCGTCGAAGGCGAATAGTGAGAGGGCAAACCCGCCCTTGCCACTGGGCGATCCGTGGCAGGTGCCAGCATTGCAGCCCTGCCGCGTCAGCACCGGCAGCACTTCGTGTTGAAACGAGACCGGCCGAGACGTGGCACGGGCGCTTGCCGCAGCCAAAAAGATCAGAAGGGTGAACCGCAAGAATGACATGGCGCTTCGCCGAAATTGAATGCCCAATGGGCGAAAGTAAAGCGGCCAGACATGGCCTTTTAGGTTGCATGACCCAGTAGTTTTGCCTCTAATTAGCTCAGTCAATACGTTGAAAGGAGTGGCCGGCGTCGCGACCTGTTGCTCCTGATCCACCGACCATAAAGCTTATGCAGGCAGCTTCATTTCCCGAGCACCCGGGCATGTCACGGCGGGTGGCGATCCAGGCAGGGTCAATCGGACTGCTGGGACTGGGGATGAACCATCTGGCCCCGCTGCGGGCGTTGGCAGACGCCCCCCGAACTGGGCGGGCCAAGTCGGTCATCTATATTTTCCTTTCCGGCGGGCTGGCACAGCAGGACAGCTTTGACATGAAGCCTGACGCCCCCAAGGAGGTGCGTGGTGAGTTCAATCCCATTCCCACCAAGACACCGGGCATCCATATTTGCGAGCACCTACCGCTGCTGGCCAAGCGCAGTGAAACCTGGGCACTCTGCCGGTCACTGACCCACCCCTACGTTGAGCATTCCGAGGGGCACCACGTGATGCTTACCGGTCGCACACCGCTGCCGACCGGTTTCGACGGTAGTAAGCCCAAGCCAACCGACCATCCCTCCATCGCCGCGATTGCCAATGACCGGCTGCGGCCGCGCAACAACCTGCCGCCGGCCATCGTGTTGCCGGACCGGATCATTCATCGCACAGGGCGAACCATCCCCGGACAGTTTGCAGGGCAAATGGGAACACAACGCGATCCGTGGTTTCTCGAGGCTTCGCCGTTTCACTCCGAACATTACGGCGCATACCCGGACTACCTGTTTGATCATGCGAAGGGCAAACTGGAGGACGCCAACCTGAAATTCCAGGCGCCCAATCTCACCCTGCCGCAGGGACTCGGCAAAAAGCGGTTTGCAAATCGCCTGGAGCTTTTTAAGCAACTCAATCGGCAGCGCGCATTCCTGGAGACGGCGGCGGAGGTAGAACAGTTCGACCGTTACCGTCAGATGGCTGTCTCACTCCTCTCGGACCAAAAAACGCAGAAGGCATTCGACGTACTCAATATCGATGACAAGCTCCAGGAACGATATGGGAAAAACGCCTTCGGCTGGAGCCTGTTGATGGCCGCGCAACTGGTCGAGGCCGGGGTAAGCCTCGTACAGGTGAACCTCGGAAACAACGAGGCATGGGACACCCACGGCAACGCCTTTCCGAATCTGAAAAACCACCTCTTCCCGCCTACGGACAGGGCGGTATCGGCACTCCTAGATGATCTGCAGTCACGGGGACTCCTAGACGAAACGCTCATCGTGATGGCCGGCGAGTTCGGGCGCACACCGAAAATCTCTCTCCTGCCAAAGTCCTACAAGTTGCCCGGGCGCGACCATTGGGGGGCGGTGCAAACGGTGTTCTTCGCCGGCGGCGGCGTGCGAGGCGGCCAGGTGATCGGCGCCTCGGACAAGCTGGGTGGTTACCCGGCAGCGGATCCGCAGACGCCCGAGAACCTCGGGGCCAATATCTATCAAGCGCTGGGTATACCGCCGGAAATGATGTGGCAGGACTCATCTGGCCGGCCGCACAAGGTCTATCACGGAGAACCCATCCCCGGCTTGATGGGATAGCTTTCGCCCACAAGCGAGCCAACATAAATGGGTGATAAATTGAAAGCTGAAGAGGAATGAAACACCTGCTAATCACATCAGCCGCGGCAATATTTTTGATATGCGCGGGGCAGGCAGCCGAAGAAAATTCAGCGCTAAAACTCTTTCAGCAAAGTTGTATCAAGTGCCACGGGAAAGACGGCAAGGTCAAAGGGAAAGTCAACCTTCTGAAGATTCAAAGTGCTGCCGATTTAACTTCAGATTTGGAACTGCTGCATGCGATCATCGAGATGTTGGACAAACGCGAAATGCCTCCTGAAAAGGAACCGGTACTGAAGCCAAAGGACCGAGCGTTAGCAATACAAGAGCTACGGAAATTGCTGCACGCGGCTGCCACCAACAACAAAGGATTCACTGCTACTCCCATCCGGCGTATGAACCGTTTTCAATATAACAACGCTGTCCAGGATTTGTTTCAGCTCAACGTCTCGGTATTTGCATTGCCGGAACGAATGATGCGAGATCGCTCCGGTTATTTTCGAGCCGAGATGAAAAAGATGCCCGACTCGGTCACGGTTAGTAGTCGACAATTGGGTAAATCGGCGCTTATCGAGCCCCGATTGGCTGGCGTGGGACCGTTCCCTCAGGATCTACGTGCGGAGAATAGCTTCGATAATCGTGGCGATCATCTTTCGCTCTCGCCAATGTTGATGGAGGCGTTTTTCAAACTTAGTCGCCGGATCGTGCAAAGCCCGAATTTTGATGAAAGCACCATCGGTATTTGGCAAACGTTTTTTAAACCACCCCAGAATGAGACGGATCTAGATTCTGTCATTCGAGAACGATTGCGCGGATTTTTGACAAAAGCATTTCGCCGCCCGATAAAAGAGAGGTTACTAGAGCGTTACGTACGGCATGTCTCTACACAGATTAAGTTGGGTTTAGGATTTACCGACTCTATGAAAGAAGCGGCATCGGCGGTGCTATCATCACCACGTTTTCTTTATCTGTATGACCAGTCGGGCTCAACCGATGGAATCGAGAAGCTGGACGGTTATGAATTAGCTTCGCGCTTATCGTTTTTTTTATGGGGAAGCATTCCGGATGACGAACTGCTACGCGTCGCTGGCAACGGTAGGTTGTCCGAACCCAAAATGCTGGAGCAGCAGGTCAATCGCATGCTAGCGAACCCTAAACTAAAGCGATTTTGTGATAGCTTCCCTACGCAATGGTTGCAATTGGAACGCATTGTATCGTCCTTGCCCGATGAAAAAATCTATGCAGATTTTTATTATGCAGCACCGAACTACCGGACGAGCATGGACATGATGATGGAACCCTTGCTACTTTTTGAGACAATCCTTATCGAGAACCGATCGATCCTTGAATTGATTGACTCCGAGTTTACCTACCGATCCGCACGCTTACGCAATTGGTATGGCGAACAGCCAAACGGCAAAATCGGAGGACCAGTAACGATGCAATTTAAGCGCCAGCGGTTAACCGATCGCCGGCAAGGCGGTGTCATTACCACTGCAGCGGTAATGACCATGACCTCGGGGCCGGATCAAACCAAGCCCATCACGCGGGGAGCGTGGGTTTCCTCTGTAATTTTTAATGCGCCACCCGAAGCGCCACCAGCCAATGTGCCGGAACTAAGCAAACAGGAATTAAACGGAAGAAAACTAACCTTGCGTGAAAGGTTTGCAGCACATCGTGAACGAGCAGACTGTGCTGGTTGCCATGCCAAGATCGATCCTCTTGGTTTTGCTCTGGAGAATTTCGATCCTGTTGGCCGATGGCGTGACCGCTATGAAGACGGGCAGGAGGTGAATCCTACCGGCGTGCTGTTCCAGAAACATAGCTTTAACGATGTGTT
>JAKUOU010000046.1 GCA_022451065.1 Pedosphaera sp.
AGACCGGCGGCCTGGAATTGATCGACGATACCCATCGCGAGTGGGTTGTCCGGGCCGACGACGGTGAGGTCGACTTGGTTGTCACGGGCGAATACGAGCAGCGCCGGCAAATCCTCCGCGCCGATGCCAACGCACTCGACTACCGAGCCGTTAGCAACGAGCGTCTCGCCGCCGATGCCGGCGTTGCCGGGCGCGCACCATATTTGCGTGGCACGGGAAGACTGTGCCAGTTTCCAAACCAGAGCGTGTTCGCGGCCGCCTCCGCCGATTACCAGAATTTTCATCGAGTTCTGAGGCGGCGCATCGTAAATCAGCCTCGTCGGCGGGAAAGCATTTTTCCGGGCGCCCGGCTTGGTTAGGCTGTGGCCGTGGTGGGCAAGCTCCGGAAAATCGTGTCTGGCGGCCAGACCGGCGTCGATCGTGCGGCTCTTGATTGGGCGTTGGCCAGCGGCGTGCCGTGCGGCGGGTGGTGTCCGCTTGGTCGCTGGGCGGAGGATGGGCCGATTGACGTGCGGTATCCGCTGCGGGAGACGCCCGACGTCAAGCCGGCACTGCGTACCGAGTGGAACGTCCGCGATAGCGACGGCACGTTGATTGTAACCCTGGCCGGGCGAATAACCGGCGGGACGCTACTGACTGACAATCTGGCCAAGTGCCTGTCGAGGCCGCTGTTGCATTTGTCCGAGGCCGACGGTTCGGCGACGGAGCAGGAGGAGTTGTTGCGGCGATTCATCGATCAAAATGAAATCAGCACGTTGAATGTTGCCGGGCCGCGTGAGTCGGGGGAACCGGGAGTGGGACGGTTCGTTGCCGGGTTGTTGGAGGCTGCGTTTGGCCAGTCAGGTGCCGTACAAAAATAAATTGAGCCGCTTCAGCTTTGCCGTCACTCTCTGCTCCCCTGAAATGCGGAAGGTGAAGATAGGCTTGGTCGGGTGCGGCACGGTTGGCAGCGGCGTGGTGAATGGCCTGGCCCGCAACGGCGCGCTGATGGGGTCGCGCCTCGGCGTGCGCCTTTCGCTCGGCGGTGTGGCGGTGCGCAACCCGCGAAAGGCCCGTGCGGCACGCCTGGCAAAGAGTTTGGTCACGAGCGACTGGGAGTCGCTGGTGCGCGATCCGAAGATCGATGTGGTAATGGAGTTGATTGGCGGCACGACCACGGCGCGCAAGGTGGTGGCGGAGGCTCTCAAGCTAGGCAAGCCGGTTATCACTGCAAACAAGGCGCTGATCTCCGCGCACGGCGAGTCGATCTTCCGGCTGGTTGAAAAGAACGGCGGCAACCTTTACTACGAGGCCTCGGTGGCGGGCGGCATCCCGATTATCAAGTCGCTGCGCGAGGGCCTGAGCGGCAACCGCATCCAGCGGCTTTACGGCATCCTCAACGGCACCTGCAATTACATCCTCACACAAATGGAGGCTGAGGGTAGCGATTTTGAGGACGTGCTCGCGGACGCTCAGCAGATGGGCTATGCCGAGGCCGAGCCATCGCTTGATGTCGATGGATTTGATGCGCAGCACAAGACCGGCATCCTCGCTTCGCTGGCGCATGGGTTCTGGGTGAAGCCGTCGCAGATTTTTGTTGAGGGTATCCGTCACATTACGCCGCTGGACATTCAGTTTGCGCGGCGGTTGGGCTACTGCATCAAGCTGCTTGGCATCGTCAAGAAACTTCGCGGTAAAGTGCAGATCGCCGTTCACCCGACGCTGGTGCCGGAGACGCATGTACTGGCCAACGTCAGTGATGTGTTCAATGCCATCCTCGTGCGCGGCGACATCGTCGGAGACACGCTGCACTACGGCCAGGGTGCCGGTGCAGATGCCACTGCGAGCGCGGTGCTGAGTGACCTCGCCGACGCGGCGCTGGACTTGAAAAACGGTAGCATGGGCCGTGTGCCGCCGTTCGTGCCGCACGAGCAGGATGGGGCGGTGCTGCCGATGGACAAGGCGATCAGCCCGTTTTATTTACGGTTGAGCGTGATTGATCGGCCGGGAACGCTGGCCAAGATCGCGGCGATCCTAGGTGAAATGAAGATTGGCATCTGCTCGGTGACACAGCCGGAGGGGCATGTTGGCGAGAGTGTGCCACTGATCCTAATGCTGCACGATGCGCCGGATTTGGTGATGCGACAGGCGCTCAAGAAAATCGGGCGACTTTCTGCAATCAAGGCCAAGCCGACGATGATCCGCGTGGAAACATTTGAATAACTTTGAGCGGAAACGACACCAATTCAATAGGCGCCTGGCAGGGAGTGATCCGCCGCTATGCGAAGCATCTGCCGGTTGACGACTCGACACCGGTCGTGTCGCTGCTTGAGGGTAACACGCCGCTGATTCGTGCCGATCGCCTGGCCAGCGAGATTGGCGGCGACATCGAGCTGCACCTGAAGTACGAGGGCCTGAACCCGACCGCTTCGTTCAAGGATCGAGGCATGACCATGGCGCTGTCCAAGGCCATGGAGCGCGGTGCAGAGGTGGTTGTTTGCGCGAGCACCGGCAACACGTCCGCCTCGGCGGCTGCCTACGCGGCGCGCGCCGGGCTGAAGTGTGTTGTGCTACTGCCGCACGGGAAGATCGCTCTGGGCAAACTGGCACAGGCGCTGATGCACGGTGCGACCACGGTTGCCATCGAGGGCAACTTCGACGACGCGCTGCGGATTGTTCGTGAACTGGGTGAGACCGGCCAGGTGGAGGTCGTGAATAGCATCAACCCGGTGCGGATCGAGGGCCAAAAGACGGCGGCGTTCGAGGTGGTCGACCAGCTTGGCCAAGCGCCGGACTTTCATTTCCTGCCGGTCGGCAACGCCGGCAATATCACCGCCTACTGGAAGGGTTACAACGAGTACCGCGACGCCGGCTTGGCCAAGGCGGTGCCGAGGATGTTCGGCTTTCAGGCCGCCAACGCTGCGCCGCTGGTCGAGGGTCGGCCGATCGAGAATCCGCAGACGGTGGCCACAGCCATCCGCATCGGCAACCCGGCCAGTTGGGACGGTGCGATGAATGCCCTCAAGGAATCCAACGGCCACATTGCAAAGGTGAGCGATGAGGAGATTCTGGAGGCGTACAAGTTGGCGGCGCGCACCGAGGGCGTTTTCGCCGAACCGGCCAGCGCGGCGTCGCTGGCTGGGCTGATCCACTGCGTGCGTGACAATTTGATTCCAGCGGGAAGCCGGGTGGTCGCCACGCTCACTGGCCATGGCCTTAAGGATCCGGACAACGCCATTAGCGTCGCTGGCCTAGAGCCGACTGTCGTCGCGCCTGAGACCGATGCCGTGAAGCGGCTCATCGGGCTTTGAGTCACCCTTCCGCTTGGCCAAGCGCTTGGCTTGCCAAGGGCCGGTCGCGCTTTTACCGTCCGTTCCCTGTATGGAGAAGGTTGTCATTATCGGGTCCGGTTGCGCCGGACTGACTGCTGCGATTTACACCGCCCGCGCAAGTCTCGAGCCGCTTGTGCTGACCGGTGCGATGCCGGGCGGTTTGCTTACCACGACCAGCATCGTCGAGAATTACCCCGGTTTCGCCAAGGGCATTGACGGCACGGAACTGATGATGGAGATGCAGCAGCAGGCCGAGCGGTTCGGGGCGAGAATCCAGTTCGGGAGTGCGGTGGATGCAATCGATTTCAGCGGCAGCCCATTGAAACTGACCGTGGACGGCAACGAAGTGGAGACGCAGACGGTGGTCATTGCCAGCGGGGCGGGGCACCGGCATCTCGGGCTGGAGAGCGAGGCCAAGCTGGAGAAAAAAGGTGTCACGTACTGTGCGACTTGCGACGGGGCGCTGCCAATGTTCCGCGATCAGCCGCTGGTGGTGGTCGGTGGCGGCGACTCGGCCTGCGAGGAGGCGACTTATCTAACCCGTTTTGCTTCAAATGTTTACCTGGTTCACCGGCGCGACGAACTGCGCGCGTCCAAGATCATGGCCGAACGCACGTTGACCCATGAAAAAATTGAGCCGGTGTGGAACTCGGAAGTCACCGAGGTGCTGGATGCCGGGCAGGACAAGGTTACCGGCGTGAAAGTGCGCAACAACCAGACAGGCGACGAGAGCACCCTTGACTGCGCTGGGTTATTCATCGCGATCGGGCACGTGCCGAACACGCAGTTGTTCCGGGGCGTGATCGACATGGACGACGCCGGTTATATCTTGCCCAAGCGCGGGCAGGAAACCAATGTTGCCGGCGTGTTCGTGGCGGGCGACTGTTCGGACCACGTTTACCGGCAGGCAGTGACGGCGGCCGGACAGGGTTGCGCGGCGGCGATCGAAGCTGAGCGTTACTTGGCTTCGCTCGACCAGTGACACCGCTTGTCCTCCGGGTTTTCGGCGAAAAATTTATTAAACCATGCAGCCACGCAAGGCACAGATTAAGCGCGACACCGGCGAGACGAAGATTCGACTCAGCCTAAACATCGATGGTAGAGGCAGGTCGAAAATTGACACCGGCATTCCGTTCTTCGACCACATGCTGACGTTGTTCGCCAGGCACGCGACGATGGATCTCAATCTGCGGTGCAACGGCGACGTCGAGGTCGATCACCATCACACTGTCGAGGACTGCGGCATCGTGCTTGGCCAGGCGTTCGTCGAGGCGCTGGGCGACAAGAAGGGAGTGCGGCGTTACGGCACCGGCTTCGATCCGCGCAACCCGTTCACCGGCGAGGCGTTTGTGCCGATGGATGAATGCCTGGTTCGGTGCGTCATTGACTTCAGCAACCGGCCGCACCTGGCCTGGCGCGGCCTTGCCAGGTACCAACAAAAAGGCGTCACCGACTCCGACAAGTCGCAGGACATGTCGTCGATGTTTCGCTTCGGCCTGGCCCGCGAGTTTTTTCAGGCATTCACCAACGATGCCCGGTGCAACCTTCACCTCGAGTTGCTGTACGGCGACGAGCCGCATCATATCGTCGAAGCATTGTTCAAGGCGTTTGCCCGTGCGGCCGACTTTGCCTGCCAGCATGATCCGCGCATTGCCGGGCAGTTGCCCAGCACGAAAGGAAAATTATAAGTACCTTGAATATGCCTGTTTAGGGGCGCGTCGCTTGATATGCCGGAAAAACCAGCATACTCGCTGGCAGAAGACCCTCAATTGGTTGATTTGGCCAAGGCAGGCGATATGCAGGCGTTCGAGGAGTTGGTATCCAGGCACCGCGACCGAGTTTATGTGCGTGCCTACAGTATCATGCGCAACGAGGCTCTCGCGGTGGATCTTTCCCAGAATGCGTGGGTGAAGGCGTGGCAGCGCCTTGAGCAATTCCATGGTGAGGCAAGTTTTCCGACTTGGCTGAACCGGATCGTCACCAACCTCTGTCTCGACGAACTGCGGCGGCAGAAACGGGCGCGGACGGATTCTATCGAAGCGATGGAGGAATCCACCGGCCCGATCGAAAACCGGATGGAGATGGAGACGCTCGATCCCATCGAGGGTCTGAGTCGTGAGGAACTGCGGGAACGAATCGACGCTGCCTTGGCTAAGCTGTCGGACAAGCACCGAACGGTGATCGTCCTTTACGAGTTCGAGCAACTCGAGTACAGGGAGATCGCCGAGAAGATGGGCACCTCCATCGGGACCGTCATGTCGCGGTTGTTTTATGCCCGAAAACGAATGGCCAGTTTGCTGAAGGAAACGCTGAAACGGGACGGATTGATTGAATGAACGAAAACGAGATACAACTGAAGGTACAGGCCCTGGTGGACGGTGAACTCACCGGTCCAGAGGCGAAGGAGTGGCGTGGCCGCCTGGAGACTGATGCCGGGCTCAAGGAACTGCATGCGCGGCTCACCGCCGTGCGCGGGCTGATGACCGGTGCCGAGTTGCCGCGCACTCTGCCGGAGTCGGGCGACTTCCACTGGAGCCAAATATCAAAGGCCATCGAGCGTGAAGAACGGCAAGCCAAGCACCTGGCTAGGCCGGCATCGGGTGCGAATTGGCTACTGCGTTGGGTGTTGCCGCTTGCAGGCGTTGCGTGCCTGATGCTGTTTCTCACTCTTCAACAAACAACGAGGCCCGATCTCGGCATATCTCTTGGAAGTGATCACGAGCTGGAACTGTCCATCGATGATCTCGATGTGATGACTTTCAACACAGGGGACGACGCTATGAGCGTTGTCTGGCTCGATTACTCTCTCGACCTCCAGCAGGACGAGATGGATCTCTGGCTTGATTAAGGCTGTCAAACAATCTACAATCTCTTCTTTAGTGATAGCTTTGTCGCTCAACAACTTGATAAGCCGATTTATCTTTCTGGTCGCACTGCTGCTATTTGTCAGTGGCGGCTTCGTTGTAGCGCAGGCCGATCCAATTACCGTCCAAGCCCGCCTGGTGTTGGGCACCAGCAAGGAGCAAAAAGGTAAAACGGAGGTTCCCGACACGATTCGGAAGCGCTTGGCCAAGGTCTTCAAATGGATGAAGTACTATGAACTTCGTTCAAGGCGACTGAGCATTGGCGATGGCGCCACAAAAACAGCAAAGCTGAGCAAGACCTCAAAAATCGAGGTCTCCAACCGAAAGAATGGCAAAATTGCGGTCAGCCTTTTTAGCGAAGGCAAAATGCTGGTTCAAAAAAGTCAGACACTAAAGTCCGGCAGCTACATGGTTCTGGCCGGCGGAAGCGGCACCGACTCCGCCTGGTTCATCGTCCTCTCCAAGAATAAGTAACCTCAACGTCGGTTGCTCTCAACCGCCGGTGACTTTATCAGTCGCATTTGCTGTTTCCACTTCCTCCTGTGTAGGAGTGTCGTCGGGATCGACCATGTTTTTCTGCGAACCATTGATGCCGATTTTGTGATGATTCTACAAATAGAAATGATTTATTTCTATAGCAGGATTTCTCGGCCAAGCGGGGTATGTTTGGCGCTGCAAATCCGGTTGAAAACAGGCTGAGTCCGAGCTTTTTTTGACGCTTGGCCAAGCGCTTGACTGGGGTTGGGGTTGAAACTGTGAGAAACACAATATCTTGCTTTTTTAATAAACCAGAAGCCACAATATCTTGCACTTTAATTGTTTGTGAATAATGGATTTAGGGGTTGTAAAGTGAGGTTGTTTTTTGGTATAAATCCTCATTTACGGGAAGGACCGTTATTGACCTTAATCTCGGCAACCCATCGACCCCGTTTTGAATCCTGTTAGATAGAAAAAAAGTGCCAAAAAAGACAGCTAGTACCGATCGGTACGACGCAACAAAAATTGACAAACTCGAGGGTCTGGAGGCCGTGCGGAAGCGGCCGGGGATGTACATCGGCGACCCTGACGAAAACGGACTTCATCACTGTGTTTACGAGGTGCTCGACAACTCGATCGACGAACACTTGGCCGGCTATTGCGACAAGATCAAGGTCGCAATCCATGTGGACGGCTCGGTGTCGGTGGAGGACGACGGTCGCGGCATCCCGGTAGACACGCACAAGAAATTCAAGATGCCGGCCGTCGAGTTGGTGCTCACCAACCTGCACGCGGGTGGCAAGTTTGGTCAGGGGGCATACAAGTACTCCGGTGGTCTGCACGGGGTCGGCGCGAAGTGCGTGAACGCGCTGTCGATCTGGTTCAAGGCTGAGATTTATCGCGATGGTGAGGTTCACTACATCGAGTTTGCGCAGGGCAAGACTACCAAGAAGCTCGACGTCATCGGCAAGACGAAGAAGACCGGCACCAAGATTACCTTCATGCCGGACCCGGAAATTTTCACAATCACCACCGAGTACAAGTTCGAGATTTTGCACTATCGACTGCGCGAATTGGCGTTCCTGAACCCGGGCATCACCATCACGCTGGCCGACGAGCGCGAGGAAGGGAAGTCGGAGTCGTTCTTTTACAAGGAGGGCATCGTGCAGTTCGTCAAGCAGATCGGCGAGAACAAGCATGTCATCCATGCCAAGCCGATTTCGTTCCATTCCACCAAGGATGAAGTCATCGTGGACTGTGTGATACAGTACAACTCGAGCTACAACGACCAGATTCTCTGTTTCGCCAACTCCATCGCCAACTCTGACGGTGGTACGCACCTGACCGGTTTCCGGACGGCGCTCACACGTGCGATCAACCAGTACGCCAAGGCGAACAAGCTGCTCAAGGAGAAGGATCCGAGCCTCTCCGGAGACGATGTGCGTGAGGGGTTGATCTGTATCCTGAGCGTCAAGTTGCCGAACCCCCGCTTCGAGTCGCAGACCAAGGTCAAGCTGGTGAACGGCGAAGTGGAGGGAATCGTGTCATCGATCGTTTACGAGGGTTTGATGGGCTATTTTGACAGCAACCCGTCGCTCGGCAAAAAGATCGTCGATAAATGTTTGACCGCTGCCCGTGCCCGCGAGGCGGCCCGCAAGGCTCGCGACACCGTTCGCAAAACGGCGATGACTGGCGGCGGTTTGCCGGGTAAACTAGCCGACTGCTCTGACCGCGACCCGGTCAATACCGAGTTGTACATCGTTGAGGGCGACTCTGCCGGTGGATCGGCCAAGCAGGGGCGCGACCGGAAATTTCAGGCGATCCTGCCGATCCGCGGCAAGCTCATCAACGTGGAGAAGGCGCGACTGGACAAGGTGCTCGAGAACCGCGAAATCCGTACGATGATCACTGCCATTGGCACCGGCATTGGCTCTGGCAATAGCAAGGATGAGGATGAGGGCAATAGCAAGGATGAGGGTGCTTTCAACATTGAAAAGCTGCGCTATCACAAGATCATCATCATGACCGACGCAGACGTGGACGGCTCGCACATCCGCACGCTGCTGTTGACGTTTTTATACCGGCAGATGCCGGAATTGTTGAAGCAGGGCTATGTTTACATCGCCCAGCCGCCGCTCTACAAGGTCACCCGCAAAAAGCGGGTCGAGTACATCGATGACGATGTGCAGATGACCAAGATGCTGCTCGACATCGGCTCGGAGGACGTGCGCCTGCGCAGCCTGGAGAATGACAAGGAGGTGGCAAAGAAGCAGCTTGGCGAGATTCTCGAGTTGCTGCAGTCGCTCGACAAGTTTGCGCGGGCGATCCATCGGCACGGCGGTGACTTTTCCGAGTACCTAGAGCAGCGCAATGCCAAGAAGAAATCGCTCCCAAGTCACCTGGTGAAAATCTGGGAGGGCAACAGCGAGACGGTCCACTATTTTCACAGCGAGGACGCCTTGGCAAAGTTTGGCACGGCCAACCCGGATCTTGGCCTGTTCGGCGAAGAGGACGAAGAGGACGAAGAGGCGCTTGGCCAAGCGGATGAGGAAGCCGCCGTCGAGGAGGCAGCGCCGTCCAAGCGCGGTCGCAAGCCGAAGAAAAAAGAGGGGCCTCGCCGGCGTGCGCGCCACGTGGAACTGCACGAGCACACGGCAGTCGAGGAAATCCTGGCCAAGCTCAACCGTAAGGGGCTGATCGTTGAGCATTACGCGGCGCAGGACGAGCCGCTGTTTGAGATTCACAATGGCGATAACAGCAACGGCGATGTGCGCCGGCTGTTCTCCATCTCGGAAATCCTCGAGGCGGTCATGGATGTCGGCCGCAAGGGCCTGCAGATTCAGCGTTTCAAGGGCCTGGGCGAAATGAACCCGAAGGAGCTGTTCGAGACGACCATGTCGCCGGAGACGCGAAAACTGCTGCGCGTGGAGGAGTCGGACGCCGTCGAGGCGGACGAGATGTTTACCAAGTTGATGGGTGAGGAGGTTGAGCCGCGCCGACATTTCATCCAGGAAAATGCGCTCAACGTACGTAACCTCGACATCTGAGCCAGGCGCAACCCGCAGAAACTTTTTAGAGACTCATGGCAGATTCCAAGGACAACGATCCATTACCCGCTACCAACACGCCGCTGTTTGCCGCCAGCGAAAAAATCCAGAAGATCAACGTCGCGGACGAAATCAAAAACTCGTTCCTCGACTACTCGATGTCGGTGATTATTTCGCGTGCGCTGCCGGATGCACGCGACGGACTCAAGCCGTCGCAGCGCCGCATCCTGCTCGCGATGCACGACCTGAACCTCTCACCAGGGCGGAATTACCGTAAGTGCGCCAAGATTTGTGGCGACACCAGCGGCAACTATCACCCGCACGGCGAGGCAACGATCTACCCGACACTAGTCAACATGGCCCAGCCGTGGTCGATGCGCGGCACGCTCGTGGATGGACAGGGGAACTTCGGTTCCGTTGAGGGCGATCCACCCGCCGCCATGCGTTACACCGAGGCGCGCCTCACTCACCTGGGCCACGCGCTGATGACCGACATGGACAAGGCCACGGTGGACTGGGTGCCCAACTACGATGAGACCCGGCAGGAGCCGACCGTGTTCCCTGCGGCATTTCCGAACCTGCTTATCAACGGCGGCACCGGCATCGCGGTCGGTATGGCTACGAGCATCCCGCCGCATAACCTCGGCGAAATTGTCGACGGCATCTGTGCGCAGGTCGATGACCCGGACATCACGATCGAGGGGCTGATGAAGCACATCAAGGGGCCGGATTTTCCGACCGGCTGTCTGGCGGTGGGGTTGGATCCGATCCGTGACTATTTCAAGACCGGCCGGGGCAGCATTAAGCAGCGCGGCCGCGTCGGTGTTGAGCAGCTCAAGGGCAACCGCGAGCAGATCGTCATTACGCAGATTCCTTACATGGTCAACCGTGCCACGATGGTGGAGAAGATCGCGACGCTGGCCAACGAAAAGACGATCACCGACATCTCTGCTGTGCGCGACGAGTCGGATGAGAACACGCGCGTGGTCGTAGAACTCAAGCGTGACGCCGTGCCGAAGGTGGTCATCAACAAGCTTTACAAGTTCACGCAACTGGCCACGTCGTTCAGTGTCAACATGCTGGCGATTGACCACGGCCGACCGAAGACGATGAACCTTAAGGAGCTCATCAATGCCTACATTGAGCATCGCCGTGAGGTCATCCTGCGCCGGACACGATTCGATTTGGACAAGGCCGAGGCTAGGGCGGAGACACTTGAGGGCTACCTCTGCGCGTTGGCCAATCTTGACGAGTTCATCCGTATCATCCGTAACTCAAGCAACCGCGAGGAAGCCCGGATAAAATTGTTGGCGTTCGAATTCCCTGAGAAGGTGCTGAAGAAGTGGGGCATCAAGATCCGCAACGAGGAACGCATCAAGGGCGGTTATTATCTGCTCAGCGAGGCACAGGTGAACTCCATTCTTGACCTGCGCCTTTACCAGTTGACCGGTCTGGAGCAGGGCAAGATCAAGGCCGAGTACGATGAGTTGCTGGTTAAGATCGAGGACTTGATGGACATCATTGCCAGCGAAGACCGTGTGTTGGCCATCATCAAGGACGACCTGACGGAGATCAGGGACAAGTACGCCACACCGCGCCGCACCGACATTGTTCCCGACGAGGGCGACATGGCGATCGAGGATCTCATCGCCAATGAGGGTGTCATCATCACTCTCACGCACAATGGCCTGGTCAAGCGCACCAATGTCAGCTCATACCGCGCCCAGCGCCGCGGTGGCAAGGGCGTGATCGGCATGGGTACCCGCAAGGAATCGGTCGTGCAGGGCGAGGCCGAGGACTTCATCGAGCATCTTTTTACTGCCAGCACGCATGATTATTTGATGTTCTTCACCAACACCGGGCGCGTTTATGTCCGGCGCGTGCATGAGATTCCCGACATGGGCCGATCGGCCAAGGGGCGAAACATCGCCAACCTGCTCGAGATGCAATCCGGCGAGAAGATCGCGGCGCTGATTCGTGTCGAGTCGCATCAGGATAACAACAAGAAGAAGGATCTCACGTGGCAGCAGGAAAACTTTCTCTTCTTCGCCACTGAGAGCGGTACCGTGAAGAAGACAGCCCTGGGCGCCTATGCCAACGTCCGCCGAAACGGCATCAATGCCATCGGTATCAACGAGGGAGATCGCCTTATCACCGTCAAGCTGACCACCGGCCACGACGAGGTGGTTCTGATCACAAGCGATGGCAAGAGCATTCGGTTCAACGAGGAAAATGTCCGCTCAATGGGCCGGACCGCCGCTGGCGTGCGCGGCATTCGTCTTGGCAAGAAGGATCGCCTCGTCGCAGCAGCCATCGTGGTCAAGGATGCCACGTTGCTGGTTGCCGGTGAAAACGGCATAGGCAAGCGCACTGAGTTTGATGAGTACCGTACGCAGTCACGTGGCGGTAAGGGCATCATCACAATGAAGACCACCGCCAAGACCGGTGAGGTCTGTGGTGCGTTGGCTGTGAAATCGAATGACGAGATCATGCTCATCACCGTCGGCGGTCAGATGGTGCGTACAGGTGTCGAGCACATCCGGATGACCGGACGCAACGCGCAGGGCGTCAAGCTCATCAACCTCAACGGCAAGGACCAGCTTCAGGCCATCGCGCCGGTCATCAGCGAAGACGCCGCCGACGAGGATCCCGAGAGTTAAGTGGTGCGATTGGCCAAGCGCTTGCGTTTAAACCAAGCCGACAAGTTTGCGCCCGGTCCAGTAAACGAGCAGCAATAGGAGGATGGCGCCGCCCCACCACGGGTTGCTCCATAGACGCGTGCGGATTTCGGCTGGTCTAGGCTCGGGGAGTACGGAAATTCTTTTAATGAGCTCGTGGAGGCCGTCGGTGTTGACGCTTTCGCCACCGGTGATCGAGGCGATCTCGGCGAGTACCGGGCGGTTCACCGGGCGGCCCAGTTTTTCGCGCTTGTGCAGCGACACGGTCAGCTTGGTTTTCAACTCGCGATCGTGCTCGGGGGCACTGATGGTGATCTCGATCGGGCCGCCTTCCTGTGGCAAGAACTCTGCGCTGTAAACACCCCATCCGCCCTCGACTTCGGTCAGCTCCAGTTGCTCGCCGCGTCCGGTGGGCGGGACGATCACGCCGTTGACCTCGCCGTTCTCTAGCGGGAACCCGGCTTCGTCGAGTACCGTTGCCTGCAGGAAAATACGGTCGCCCACCTTGGGCGTCTCGGGCGAGAAGCTCAACCGGATACCCTCCTTCTCGGCGAGGTGCCGCTTGTGGGCCATCCAGCGGGCGATCTGGCTCCAGAAGCGGTAGTGAAACTTGTCCTCGACGCCGCGCCGCCAACGCCACGCGCTATCGGTACCCATGAACAGCACCTTGCCGCGTCCGGCATCGCGGATGGCCAGCAGCGGGATGCGGCCGAACTGGTTGCGCAACTCCGAGTGCACGGCAAGCACCTCGCTGCCGGGGCGGCTCTTGGTCACGCCGGTAGACCAGTAAAAACCGGGGAGCATTTTCCAGATCTGTTCGTTAACCAACTCGTCGGCGTCGAAGCGTGTGAGCAGATGGCCGCGTCCACGGTTGGAGAGCATGAGCATCGACTCGTTTTGCAGGCCCGTGCCGGTGGGTCTGGCGTCGTCGAGCACGACCGGCATCAGCTCCTTGAGCGGGCTGTCTATCAGCGAGAGGTGATTGCCGCGTCGCCCGGGCATAAAGACCAGCCCGCTGCCCTGCTGCTCGACGAGGCCCCTGATCAGCCCGGCGTCCTTCGTGCTTAGCTGCCCCTTGCCGACGCCGACGTCGCCGAGGAAAACCACGTCGTAGCGCGTGAGCATTTCGCGCGAGCCGGGGAAGGTAGAGAGGTAGTCGCGCCCGCCGCCGGTGCCAATGTTCGGGTGAAAAAGCATGCAGCTAAGGTCCACGCCGGGGTCTCGGGCGAGGGCGTTTCGCAGGTAGCGGTATTCCCAGCGCGGTTGCGAATCGACGACCAGCACGCTCAGCTTGACCACTCGTACGGCGATCTGAAACGCCGCCGAGTTGTTGTCACGCAACCCTTCGTCCGGCTCCACCGGGAACTCCAACCTTAGATCAAACTCGCCGACTTCGCGCGGGTACCACATGATCGAGTCGCGAAAGCGGCTATTCGCCGGGAGGGTGATTTTCTTGGCTGCCAACTGCTCCGTGCCCTGCATGAGGCGTACCTCGGTGGCTACATCGCGCGGCAGGTGGCTCTGTACCGTGTACGGTATGGCGATCTGCTCGCCAAACAAGCCGTACGCCGGCGCGGCGACCTCCTCCATCGCGAGGTCAGCAATCGGCTCATCCCGACCGGTGACAACACTGTAAACGGGGATACCCTTATCGCGATAGCGCGTGGCCACGCCGATCGGCGACGGGCCAAGATTCCAGTCGCCATCGGTCAACAGCAGCACCGCCTTGAGGTTGCGCTGCTGCCTGAGCACCGAGCCAAGCGCTCCGCTCAGGTCGGTGCCAATCTCCCCTGTTTGGCCAAGTGCGTTCGTTGTGGTCACGCCCGGCGGCGTGCCGAACGGCCCGGTCATTACCTTGGAGCCGGCCTCGAGTGGTGTCCAGTAGGCGCTCTTGTTTTGCGTGTCGATCCAGGCGGTCCGGGTGACGATGTCATTCGTGCTGACGACATCGCGCGTCTGCATGCTGCCCGAGGCGTCGTTGAGGATGACGACCTGCGGCGGGTCGGTCCGCTTGATGAGACGGATATACTCCGGTTGCAGTAGTGTGAACGCCAGCATCGCCACCGCTACGAATCGAACGACCTCGAGCAGGGCGACTTTGCCGCGACGGCCGTTGCGCTGCCAGTTGCCCCAGCCAAGCCAGGCGGCCAGCACCAATACACCGATCCCGGCTAGGATGACGATAAACGAAGCTGCAAAGGACCAGTGACTCATGCGGTGGCGGGTTGGGATTTTGGCGGCGCGAATTGGGCCATCGAGTCGGGCCGGATGAGCCACGCCTCGGCTATCAGCGCAAGCAGCATCAGGAACAGGAACAGCCGCCAGATCTCGCTCTGCAACGCCGTGTCGTCACGTTTCGCCTGGAACAGTTGAAACGACAGTGTGCCAAATAGGCTGCCGACAGCCGAGTCTTCGACGCGCTCAAACTCGTCCTCCGCGGCGGGCCGGTTGACCACCAGCCAGCGATCGCCGTTTTTGTAAACACCCGCCTGCGTTTGCACGTTGCCGGGCTTGTCGGTCTCGGCCGATGTCCACTCAAGCTGCAAATCCCCCGCACCGATATGGCCGCACTCGGCGATTGAGTCGTGCTGTAGTCTGCGACTTCCCGCGGCGAGTAGGCGTTGCAGCATCGGGACGACCACCAGGCCGTTGCCCATTTCCGACCAGGAGAGCAGGGGTAGGGTGGTGCAAAAATAAACTTCACCCTTACCAAGCGACTGGCGCATGAGCAGCGCTTGGCCATCGGCGAATGCAGCGAGCACCGCCGCCTGGCCAACGACCTGTTGGCGCTGCCGGACATCAAGCTTGGCCAGAGGCAACAGCAGCCCCTCGTCGGTGTTGGCCAACGGCCCTTGGTTTTCGTCCCAGCGACCAACCGCAAAACCGGCTTCGCCGCCAGTTTGTTTTTCGCCCCAGCCCAGGCCTACAAAGCGTACTGTCGCCGGCTTACCTGTCGGGAAGAAAATAACACGGCCACCCTCGTCGGCGAATCGCCTTATCGCGCCTGCCATTTCACCCTCGGGCAATGGCGCCTGCCAAACGACGAGCGTGGCGTCGCGCAGATCGGCTGGGGTCACATTGTCTGGCGTGTGGCGCTTGGCTGGGGTGCGTCCCACTTGGCCGGCGACCGATGCTGCTGCCTGCCACAACGGGCCAAGCGCACTCTCGGTGACGACCAAACCAGCTGGCGGATGGTCGTCGCTGTACCGATAGTAGGTGACGTTGTCGCGCGGGTTACCGTCGGCAGGCAGTTTGAGTTTACCCCAGCCGCCTGCTTGGTCGCCGACGGCAAAGCGGTGCCGCCAGCGGGTGGATTGGCCGGTGACCCTGGCCTCGAGCTCGGTGGCGACGCCGTTGAGCGTGCGGGTGATCGTGGTGGTGTCGGCGTTGGGTTGGCTGCGTTTGAGGTCGGCGGCCAAGCGCACTTCGCTGCCATCGGTGGCCTGTTTTCGGGAGAGTTGCGCAACTGAGATTGACGCGTTGCCAGGCGATTCCTGTGTGGTGGCCAGTAGGCGGACGCGTACCTTTTGCGGCAGCAAGTTGAACGCCGTGACGATGGTTTCCCAGCGCGGATCATGAGGTAGCCAGTTGCTGGCCTGCAGGTCGGAGGCGATCCACAGTTCGGCGGTGCCGGCTTGGTTTTCGATTAGCCAATCTAGAGCGATTTGCAGCATGGCTGGGATGTCTGCAGCTGTGTCAGTGGGTTGCGTGTAGGGAAGCTCGAGCAGCGACGAGGCAGTGGTGATCTCGTGTACTTTTCGGGTGGCGCTGTCGAGCAGCACGAGGTGGCTGTTGTTTTCGAATTTGTCAGCGGCATCGGCGATCATCTTGAGTGCGTATTCACGGCGCGACTCATCCGCCCCGGTAATACGCGATTCCATGGTGGCGGACCGATCGACAAGCAGCAGGATGACGTCAGGTGCGCCGCCGAGTGCCCAGCCGACCCAACCTCCGACCAGCGGCCGTGCGAGGAAAAGCAGCAGTGTCAGCACGGCGAGGATGCGCATGAGCATGATGAGCAGGTTTCGCAGCTTGGCGTGGCTGGTGGAGCTGCGTGTGGCGGCGAGGAGAAACTGCATCGCCGCCCACTGCTTGGGCTTGTGCCGCATGCGATTGATTAGGTGGATGATTACCGGCAGCAGTACGAGGGGCAGTCCCCACAGGATGAACTTCTGGAAAAAGATCATGCTCGGGTGGCGTGCCGGGCGCGCTCGGTGAGGAAGTCGGCGAGCACCTGGTCGTACGGTTGGTCGAGTGTCACGCGGCGGTAGTCGGCGTTAAATTCGTGGCAATCATCCCGAAGCTTCCCCAGGAATCGCTTAAGCTGAGCTTGGTATTCGGCACGGACGGTGGCTGGTTCGGTGACAATTGACTGCGAGCCTTCCATGTCCACGAAGCGCACCGGCCGATCGAACTCGAAGTCCAGCTCGAGCGGGTCGAGCAGGTGAAATAGCGCGAGGTCGTGTTTTTGAAATCGCAGGTGCTGTAGTGCGTCACGGAGGGCGTCGCCGTCGCAAAAGCAGTCGGATAGAATGACAACGAGCGCTCGCCTGCGGGCTTTCTCGGCGAGTTCGTGCAGCATTGGGACGAGTTGCGTTTCACCGGTGGGCTGCGATTTGCCAAGCGTGTCTAGGATAACCTGCAGGTGGGAGGCGTTGCGGCGCGGCGGGATCTCGGGGGTACTTTTCTCCGTCACATGGAGGAGCCCGGCGGCGTCGCCCTGGTTGATGATGAGGTAGCTGAGCGTTGCGGCGAGGCGTTTGGCGTAGTCGAGGCGGGAGCCGTGTTCGCCCGCGAACCCCATCGAGCCGCTGCAGTCGAGCACGACATAGCAGCGCAGGTTGGTCTCGGCCTCGAATTCCTTGAGGTAGTAGCGGTCGGTGCGGGCGAAGACACGCCAGTCGAGCCGCCGGATGTCGTCTCCGGGGACGTAGTTTCGGTACTCGGCGAACTCGACGCTCGAGCCTCGGTGGGGGCTGCGGTGATGCCCGGAGACACTGCCCTCCATCGGGAAGCGCGCCAGCAACGGTTGGCCCATGAGGCGGCCGACGACTTCGGCCTCAATCAGCGGTTGCTCGCTCGGCTCAGGCACTGGCGTCGCGGAATTGGTCGAGCAACCGGTCCACGATCACCGTGCTGCTTGTTCCCTCGGCCTGCGCCTGGAAATTGGTGATAATGCGATGCCGTAGGACAGGGTGGGCGACGGTTTCGAGATCCTCCTGCCGTACGAGGTAGCTGCCCTGCAATACCGCACGTGCCTTGGCCCCCCGGATAAGGTATTGGACGGCGCGCGGACCGGCGCCCCACGAGACGAGTTTTTTGCAGAATTCCGGCGTGTCGCTGGAGGCGGGGCGGGTGGCACGGACGATGTCCACCGCGAGGTCGTAAATATGATCCGGTACCGGCACGCGTTCGACCAGTTCCTGATATTTCAGGATCTGCTCGCCGGTGACCTGAGGCATGATTTCCTCCGTCGCAGCGCCGGTGGTCTCGCGGGCGATGCGGCGTTCCTCGTCGCGGTCTGGGTACTGCACCTCCACGAAAAACATGAAGCGATCCAGCTGCGCCTCCGGCAGCGAGTAGGTGCCTTCCTGCTCAATGGGGTTTTGCGTGGCGAGCACAAAGAACGGCTCGGGCAGCGGCATGATGCGGCCGGACACTGTGACGTGATGCTCCTGCATCGCCTCAAGCAGTGCGGACTGTGTCTTGGGCGGGGTGCGGTTGATTTCGTCGGCCAAAATAATGTTGGCGAAGATCGGTCCTTTGACGAACTCGAACTCGCGCCGGCCCTCGCCGGTCTCCTGTAAAATGTCGGTGCCGGTGATGTCGGATGGCATTAGGTCGGGCGTGAACTGAATGCGGCTGAAGTCGAGCGACATCACTTTTGAGAGCGAGTTGACCATGAGCGTCTTGGCCAGGCCGGGTACGCCCATGAGCAGTGCGTGACCACGAGAGAGAACGCAGATCAGGAGTCGCTCGACGACCTCGTCTTGTCCGATGATCACCTTGGCCATCTCGGCTTTTATGCGGTCGTGGGTTGCGCGCAGCTCGTCGATCACGACGACGTCGCTGTCGCTGGGATTGTCCGCGGCGTTGTTGGCGGCGGCCGGTTCAGCTTCGATGACTGGTGCAGAATCTGACATGTGGCGAAAAAAGGGTAGTGAACGATTTCATCAATGGCGGGTCAATGATCGATTATTCGGTATCGTTTACATGACGGGGCGCCGGGCGAATGCCGCACTGCCTCGGCCAAACGAGGTGATGTTGAAAAACTCCCAGCCTTCCTTGCCGAACTGGTTCATCTCCTCCTCGAGCGCGATTCGGCTGTCGCCAAAGATCGACTTGTACTCCCATTTGGGCCGGGGTGCCGGCTGCCTGAGCTTGGACGCGGCGGCGCTCTGGTGGGCGACCAGCTTCTGGAGCAGGTTGGCGGCTGTTTCAGCGGAGGCGGCCTGTTTTACGGCTGTCCTGGCCTGGGCTTCGAGTTGTCTGTCCAGCGACTTGATGGCGGTGTTGAGGTCGTTCAGCTGCTTTGTGGCGGTCTTGATCGACTTGTCCTTGGCATTGCCGCTACTGGTCTTTTCCAGCTTGGCCAAGTCGCCGGAGACCTTGTCCAAGCCGGCGATTACTTGGTTGAGTCGCTCGAGCACTGGGCCAAGGTCTGGCACGTCGGTCGGGGCGTCGTCCTGTGCTTGGCCAAGCGCAGGTTGGGAGAGGCAGCCCAGTGCCAGGCCGAGGCCGGCGAAAGTTTGAATGAAGCGTTTCATGTCGAATGAAAATCGAGTTGCGGGAGCGTAGGCCAAGCCCCAAGCCGGTGCAAGACCGGCCGAAATAGCCGATTTCGCTGGCAGATCTACTCGTGACCGTATAAACGGTGCGCGGTCAATGTTCAGGTATCTTAGCCGTTTTTTTCTTTGCCTTCCCTTGTGGGCGATCGTTTCCGTCCACGCTGGGCCGGAGCTGCCGATCTGGGCAGCGGCCAGTTGGCGTAACGACATTGTGACCATCAAGGCCCACATCGATGCCGGCACGAACATCGACACGGTGGACGATTGGACCGGCAAGACTGCGCTGCACTACGCCGCCGAGTACGGTCATCTTGAAATTGTTGAGTTGCTGTTGGCCAACGGTGCAAATGTGAATCGTCGTGATGACGACAAGGCAACACCTCTCTACTTCGCGGCGGTCGGCGGTTTTGTGGATGTGGCCCGGTTGCTCTTGGATTACGGCGCAGATATCAATGCGCGTGACAAGGCAAAGGAGTCGCCGATGGATGGTGCTGTGTTCTTCGGCCACATGAACGTGGCCGACCTGTTTCAGAGCTTTATGGCGATCGTTGAGTACAATATGGACGACCATTTTTGGCTTGAGGCAACTGCATTAACATCCGGATGGTACGGTTTTCTCAGTAAGAAAAAGAGGGTTGATTCTCGATTTTTTCAAGTTGAGTCCTCATTTGACCTGCTCAATTGGCGAACGGCAAAAGTGTTCGATACCGGCAAAGCCCCGTTCATTTTCAAGGACAGACTTCGATCCACCATAAGATACGGACATCGGTTTTTTCGCCTACGGCCTTACACGATCCCCATTGAGCCACCTTTCAATCGGATCGACCCTAATTATGAATTGTTTGAGGCTCAGCAAATTGATGGAAATCTCGATGGGCAAGCCCATGAGTTGTTCGAATCCGAATATGTGTACAATCCCGGTTTCGAGGTGGTTTCCGAGGGTCAGCGAGGCCAGAACACCTATGTTTCTGGTCAACGGACTTATGCTCAATTTGCAGAGTTTAATGAGGGGGATTGGGAGGGTGCATCAGATCACTCCGTTTCAATTGGGCTCGGTTGGAATCTGGAGGGTATACATCTTATTGTGGTTGTAGAAGATGATGTGCATCATCACACCAAGGAGGAGGCCGATCAGGGAGATGCAGTGCATCTATTGTTTACCGATGCCTATCGAGAGGAGGTCAAGAGCGAGTATCTGTTTGCCTTGACCGAACCTCCGGAAGGGCGACCCTCGCTCGTCTTTTCCATCGATGCGGGCAGCGGCTATGCGGAACAGATTTCCGGCGGAGGCAATTTTGACGTTGTAATATTTCGTACGCAAAAGACGATTTACCCTCACACCGGTACGACCATTTATGAGATGTCGTTTTCGCCTGAAGCAATCGGCTTGGAGAGTCTCCAAGAAAACGTCAAGTTTGGTCTTGGAGTTGCGGTAATTGACAGCGATCCGGATGCGCCCGGTCTGCAGGGTTGGTCTGGATGGGGGCCGGAAAGTGTCGTATTAGAGACGAATCCTGCTGAAACTGTCTTGATAACGCTCGGTGGGAACGAGGGCGGTGACGGTGGCGAGTGAAATCGGGTATTTACCGCGTACTCTAGCGGGCGCAAAACGGTTTGGGAAAAACCGGTTGACTTGGGTAGGGGCCACCGCTAGTTTCCCGCGCGATGGCGAGTTTTAGCCTACAACGACTGCTGCTGGGACTGGCGCTTCTTCGAGGTGCCCGGGCGGTTGTGGTTTGAACTTGTTACTAAGACTTTCGTAAACCCCGCTGCCAGGAGGCAACGGGGTTTTTTGTTGAACCACCGAATCGAGAGACAACGACATGAAAAAAAACCGGATCATCATTTTTGACACGACACTCCGCGATGGCGAGCAGTGCCCCGGCGCGTCGATGACGCTGCGCGAGAAACTTGAGGTCGCGCGGCAACTGGCTCGGTTGAAGGTGGACGTGATCGAGGGCGGTTTCCCGGTGATCAGCGAGGGCGATTTCACCGCAGTCAATACCATTGCCAGGGAGATTAAGGGCCCGACCATCGCCGGCCTGGCCCGCTGCGTGCCCAAGGATATTGAGGCTGCCGGAAAGGCGGTTGCGCCGGCCGGCAAAAAAGGGCGCATTCACGTGTTCCTTGCCACGTCAAAACTGCACCGCGAGTTTAAGCTCGGAAAGGCGCAGAGCCAGATCATCAAGCTCGCTGTCGATGGCGTGAAGCGTGCCCGCAAGCTTGTCGCCGATGTCGAGTTCTCGCCCGAGGATGCTTCCCGTACCGAGCCGGATTTCCTCGTCGAGGTCTGCCAGGCGGCCGTTGATGCCGGCGCCACGACGGTGAACATCCCGGATACAGTTGGCTGGGCTGTGCCAGGGCAGTTCGGCGAGTTGATTCGACACCTGTACGAATCGGTGCCGGAGTTCCAGTCCGGCAGGGCGGTCATCAGCGTGCATTGTCACAACGACCTTGGTCTTGCCGTAGCCAACTCGCTTGTTGCCGTCGATGCTGGTGCGCGGCAGGTCGAGTGCACCGTCAACGGTATTGGTGAACGTGCTGGAAACGCCGCGCTCGAGGAAATTGTAATGGCGCTCAAGACGCGTGATGACGTTTACCGAGGCTACACCTGTGGCGTTGCCACCCGGCAAATCGTGAAGGCCTCCAAGCTGGTTGCGCGCATGAGCGGCCTGCCGGTGCAGCGCAGCAAGGCGATTGTTGGCGAGAACGCCTTCGCGCACTCCAGCGGAATTCACCAGGACGGCATCATTAAAAAACGCGAGACCTACGAGATTATCGATCCCGAGCAGGTCGGCTGGGGCCAGACAGAACTGCCGTTGACTAAGCACAGCGGCCGGGCTGCGATGGCCATGCGCCTCCGGCATCTCGGTTTCAAGTTGACCGACGAGGAGATCAACAACGTCTTCAGTCGCTTCAAGGAGATCGGTGACAAGAAAAAATTCGTGTATGACGACGACCTCGGCGCACTAGTCGATGGCCAGATCACGAAGGTGCCTGAGACATGGGTGATGGAATACCTCAACGTCACCAGCGGCAATCACACTGTTCCCACTGCCACTGTGCGTCTGAGGAAGGCCGCCACCGGCCGATCAAAAAAAGAAACCGTGCTCGAGGACGCCGGCGTGGGCGATGGCCCGGTGGACGCGGCGTTGAAGGCGATCGACCGTCTTACCGAGATGTCCGGGCGTCTGAAGGATTACGCTATCCGCGCTGTGTCGCAGGGCAAGGACGCGCTGGGCGAAGTGAGTGTTAAAGTTAATTTCGGTGATGGCGATCTCGTCACTGGCAAGGGCGCGAGCACCGACATCATCGAGGCCAGCGCCAAGGCATACCTCAACGCCGTCAATCGCCACCTCAACAACGGCCGCGGCAAAAAAAAGCCGCGCAAAGCCAACGGTCAGCCGTAGGGATCGAAGCTTTGCAGGTTCCATTCCTCGACGAGGTCTCCGTCGATTTCGTCGAGGAAGCGTGACGGCTGCTGCATCGTCTCCCCGCCGGAGCCGTGCATGAAACGCAACAGCGGATAGCTCAGATATAGCTCGGTCTTGGCGCGGGTGACGGCGACGTAAAACAGGCGCCGTTCCTCCTCCTCGCCACCGGGACTCTCGATCGCGCGGCTCGACGGGAACAGTCCGTCACACAGCATCATCACGAACACTACGTCGAACTCTAGCCCCTTGGCCTGATGAATCGTTGAGAGCTGGATCTGCTCTGGGTCGGGACCGGCGTCGCGTTGCGTTTCCGTATCAAGGTTGGTCAGTAGTGTGACTTCACTGAGGAATTCCTCGGTGGTGTCGTACTGTCCGGCGAACCCGGCAACCTGCTCGAGATCCTCGAGTCGCGCGTAGTAGTTTGGGAACTTGTCCTGAAGGTAATCCTCGTAACCAGCGGCAACGACCATGCGGATGAGGTGCCCCGGCCCCTTTGCCTGCTCCTCCTCAAGTTGATCAATCGTCTCGGCGAACTGTTCCCAGCCAAGCGCGGCCTTCTTCGGCGCCTGGCTGGTGATGTTGCGCAACGTCTTGGCCAAGTGTGGCGGCTGCGTGATCTCCTTGGCCAAGCACGCTTCAAACACTGCCCAAAGCTTGGCCGCCGACTTGGCTCCAATGCCCGGCAGCATCAGCACGATGCGCTTGAAGGCCAGTTCGTCGCTGGGATTGACGAGGAGCTTCAGGTAAGCGGCGACGTCCTTGACATGGGCCTGTTCAAAAAATCGGATGCCGCTCGTGAGCACGAACGGAATATTGCGCCGCGTGAACTCGAGCTGCAGTTCGAGCGCGTGAAAGTGCGAGCGATACAGCACGGCCATTCCCTCCATAGGCATGCCCTCGTCGCGCAGTTCGAGAACGCGCTGAGCGATGAACTCTGCCTGCTGGTTGGCGTCGTTACAGGAGACGAGCGCAGGCTTCATGCCTGAGTCGCGTACCGGCGCGAGCACTTTTTTGAACTGCTGCGTATTCGCGGCGATGACGGCGTTGGCGCAGTCGAGAATCTCAGGTGTGCTGCGGTAGTTTGTCTCGATCTTGAACACCTGCGTGCCGTTGTGTCGGTCGGGGAACTCGAGCACGTTGCGGAAGTTGGCGCCACGCCACGAGTAGATGCTCTGCGAATCGTCGCCGACCGCCATGATGTTGTGGTGTCGACCGCCGAGCAGGTCGATAAGCTCGCACTGTACCTGGTTTGTGTCCTGGTATTCATCCACGAGGATGAATTGGAACCGCGCCTGGAACGACTCGCGCGCCTCGCTGTTTTCGCGTAGCAACCGCAGCCACTGGGTGAGCAGGTCGTCGAAGTCCATCACACCATTGGCTCGCTTGCGCTTGACGTAGGCGGCGTGCGCTAGGGCGATCTCGTCGGTGAGGCTATCGAAATAATAGTAGCGTTCCTCCATCACTTGTCCAAGCTGCAGGCCGGTGTTGAGCGACATCGAGAGGATGTCGCACATCAGATCCGGCTTGGGGAATCGCACCGCCTTCGTGTCAATGCCGGTGTCGGCGATTGCGATACTCATCAGGGCCTTGGCATCATCGCGGTCCATGATGGTAAACGACTTCGGATAGCCAATCGCCTCCGCGTGCCGGCGCAACACCCTGTGGCCGACCGAGTGGAACGTCCCACCCCAAAGCCCGGCTGTGTCGCCGCCGATCAACTCTTGCACGCGGTCCATCATCTCGCGAGCAGCCTTGTTGGTGAAGGTCAGCAACAGGATGCGGTCCACCGGGATGCCTTGCTCGAGCAGGTAGGCAACGCGGTAGGTCAGCGTGCGCGTCTTGCCCGCGCCAGCTCCGGCCAGTACTAACGCAGGCCCCGGCGGCGCGGAAACAGCCGCCAGTTGCTGGGCGTTGAGTTCCGTCTCGTAGTCAATGTTTAACTCGATCGGCGCGCGGAAAGACTTGAGCGTGTACTCCCTTGGCACGTGCCCATTCAAACGGCCAAGTGCTCGGCCAAGCGAGACTATTTTGGTGAGTGCTTGGCTCGGCGGGATTTTACGGCGCCAGATTGGTAAACGGCGCCCACGGAAGGTTGCGAAGGATGGCGTAAATCAGCATCGCGATGACCAAACCGACGACCAACCAGACGTTCGCGAACAGGGTGTGGTAGGGGCGGGCCTGGGCTGCTGAGCGAATGTATCGACCGAAGTCGGTCACGCCGATGGTGAGCAGGCACAGGATTCCTGGGTTGAGCCGAAACGCCTCAAACACGTTGCCGTGGGTCAACGCATAAAGCGCCCGTGAGGAACCGCAGCCGGGACAGGAGTACCCGGTCGTGACATAAAAGGCGCACTTGGGGAAGAACGCATACTTGGTGGGATCGAGAAAAAACAGCGCCATCACGCCACCCACTCCAACCAGGGCGATACTGGTGATGATGGTGATCTGCTTATGCGACATCTCCGACGTGGGTGGCTATCAGTTGTTGAATAAAACCCACAGACCAACGGCAATCGAGAGAATCAGGAAAACCGATCCGGAGACAATCCCGATCCAGGCATGGACTGTGCCTTTGGCTTCGGGGTTCTCACTTACGTTGCGTAGCCCCTTGATCCCCAGAACTAAGGCCGGGATGGACAAGATCGGCGGGCAAATAATACAAAAAACACCAAGATAATAGGCGATCAGTGCTGAACTATTCTTGTATGGGATCAACGTCGATACGCCGCCGTCCTCCTTTGACGTAGATGCTGGTGTGGTAGGGGCGGAAAAGGCGGATTGGAAGTCGGGCAGGGTGACTATCTGTACCCATTCGCCGGACTCATTCACCTGCACCAATGTCTCGGGGGTGCATCGATTTTGAGCGATCCACTGGTGTAACTCCTCTGTGCTGACCGGCCCGTACTCGTTGCCGTCTGTTGCCTTGATTTTATATTGCTGGCTCATGGCTTAAACGTGTCAAATCTCCACTCCTTCGGAACGCAGATATTCTTTAACCTCCGGGTCGTTCAGGAAAACCAGATTGATGATACCCATAGCCAGGTTGGGTATGTCGCAGTTGATGATGTTGACGATTTGCATGATCGCGATGGTCTTGGCGGAGGCGAAGGCCGGGGCCGGATTACTGCCCAGCATCTGGCTTCCCTTGATGGTGGCCATGATTCCAAGGATCAGCGAATAAATCCAAGGAATCCAAAAACCAGCTGTTCCCAAGCCAATGCCAAAGCATGTCAGGATGGCCAGTATTCCCCCCACAAGGGTCATAATGGAGATGGCCTGTATTTTCCCGGGTTTTGTCGGTTGGCCTCCGGGAGCCACCGCTGCGACAGGTGCGGCCTCGGGTATCGTGGGTGGAGTGGATGGCACCGGAGACTCCGCCGCTTGGCGGCAGATGTAGCTGAGTTCCTCAATTTGGTTCAGTGGGAGCCATTCGCCGTCGGGTGTTTTTCGGACCAGCGAATTGCCGTCTATCCGACCGCCTTTCGCCCATTCGAGAATATTTCCCTCATCCACGGGGCCATAAACATTACCGTCATTTGCCTTGAGCTCATACATGATTATTTCCTCTGACGTGGAATTGTAACAGGAGTTAATGGTCGGTCAACTCTTCCAGTTTACGTTTGGCAAGGCCGTCGTCGATGATGGATGCGGCCAGTTCCCAGCCTTCAAGTGCCGAGTCGGTCTTAGCAGCAACGAACAGTGCGTGGGCGGCATTGAGCAGAACGGCATCCCGGCGTGGGCCGCGATCTTCGCCGGCAAGAATGGCCCGAATGGTTGCGGCGTTTTCCCCGGCATCTCCGCCTTTGAGATCGTCGAGTGTCGCCGGTTGCAGTTGGAAGAGGCTCGGTTCGTCGCTGCTTACGGTGAATCCGCGATCCTGATAAAACTCCGCGATGGTGTTTTCTCCGAGTGTCGAAAGTTCGTCCATGGCCCCTTTGCCGGCTTTGCCATTCACGACCATGCCTCGCCGGATGCCGATGGACTGCAGCACGCGCCCAATCGGTTCGCACAGTTCGGCCTTGGGCACGCCGATCAGCTGCGCCGTCGGCCGCGCCGGATTGAGCAGTGGGCCGAGAAAGTTGAAAACCGTTCGCTGGCCGCGATCGGCGCACAGTTTGCGCGCCGGCATAATGTGCTTAAATGCCGGATGGTAGCCGGGCGCAAACAGGAACGCGAAGCCGTGATCGCGCAGACTCGCGCCAACCTGCTCCGGCGTGAGGTCGGTCGGGATACCGAGAGCGGCCAGCACGTCGGCGCTGCCGGACTTGGAGGTGATCGCGCGGTTCCCGTGCTTGGCTACGGTCACGCCGGCTGCCGCGGCGACGA
>JAKUOU010000047.1 GCA_022451065.1 Pedosphaera sp.
CTTTGGCCACCGCCTCGGTAATTTGCGTTGAACCAACCCGCTCCACCACCCGAACGTTGGATGGTTATTGCTGCGGCAACAGTTAAAACGGCTTGAGTAATTGTCGAAGCCCCAATAAATTCCCCGCATGAAGCTCAGTCTTGAAACAATCCTATGGGGCGTGTTGATGTTGGACTCCATTTTTTGCTGTGGTTTCGCGTGGACAACAAAAGGGGTGAGTTGGTACGTCAAAACATTCCCTAGGATAGCAAGGGAGTTTCCCTTGACTCGCGGGTGGAGCCTGTTCTATCTGGGGCTGATGGGTTGGGTTGGCTGTGTTCTGTATCGTTTGTCCACAGCGTAAGGAAACTAAACCAACCTAATTTACCAATTGATAGCTAAAGGGAAATGAAAACGGAATCAAGACGAGCTTTCACCCTCATCGAACTTTTAGTGGTAATTGCCATTATTGCCATACTGGCTAGCCTGTTGTTGCCTGCGCTTTCAAAAGCGAAGAAAAAGGCGGAGAACAGTATGTGTGCCAGTAACATGCACCAGTGGGGTATCGCCATTCAATTGTATGCACTTGATAATGACGGTTACTTTCCAAACATGGGAAAAGATCACATCAAGGACAGTGTGGATTTTGAATGGGTTTCAGGATCAATGCTAAAAAATTTCTTCCCTCGCTACCTGTTAAAACTCAACAATGATTCTCATAAACGAAGGGAGAATCTTCTTTTTTGTCCCACGGATAAATTCCATCGCTTTGTGCACGGCAATAATTTTCAAGCCGCTGTAAGTGGTGGATTGATCGGTTACAAAACCATATTCAGTAATGAACTAACAGTAGCCCGAGGAAACAACAATTATCGGGTCAACCGTGATTTTCCAAACGTGGTGAATTGGGTCTTAAGGGAAAAGATGGATGGCACATATAGCAATGGGCCGATCTTTATGGATAATTTGCAAAGTGTCGGCAATTCTTGGTTTGCTTCTGGTAATGTGCCCTATGGCAGTCATGCCGGTTCGGATGGTATTTTTGAAGGTGGCAACTTCCTGTTTGAGGACGGGCATGTTCGCTGGTATCGAGGTTATGACAATGGCAAGGACAAAAGGGGACAGATATCCCTGGCTGCAATGCAAGGTGGATGGCGGATATATTTTGGACTGTTCGATGTACGTTGAATCAAAAGTCTAACCCTACCAGAATCTTTCCAGACACTTCATGAACAACAAGAGCAATCCAAAACCGCCGATCTCCTTAGCAAGCACGGCGGCAAGACGGGTGAGCCGTTTTTTCGATCCACCTCTTTGCGACTTTGGCCTTGGTTGAGTCAAAAGTTGTTGTAGTCTTCTGGCAGCTATATGGGCCTGCTTCCTAAACCCGAAATCATCATCACGCACGACGGCGACCTGGACGGTTTGCTCTCGGGCATGCTGCTCCAAAAACTTTCCGCCACGTTATACGGGGAGGAGGTGCGACTCCTGGGTTACCAAACTCACGCATGGCACAGTCGCTGTCTGCGTGAAAACTCCGCATGGGTGAGTGACCTCGCGTTCGAGGAGCGGATGGATCGCATCAACTGGGTGGTGGTGGATCATCACATCACCGCGGCGAAGCCAACCAAGGCACGTTTGGTGCATGATTTGGGCAAGAGCGCCTGTCTGCTGGCCTACGAGTTGTGCAGGGAACACGGTCTCGAGTCGGAGACGCTCGACCGGTTAGTGCACCTTGCCAACGTGGGCGACCTGTTCCTGCAGGATGACCCAGACTTTGAGCTGGCCAACGATCACGGCACGCTGGTGAAGTCGTATGGATTCTGGAACATGTACTCGCTGGTGAACGGAGATCCGGAAAAACTACTGGACCATCCGCTGCTGGAGGTGATGCGAGTCAAGCGCGAAGTGGAGGATCCAATGGGCCTGAACTGGAGCCGGCAAAACATTCAGGACATTTCCCCGACGGTCGGCCTTGTCAAGACGGTGGTGGGTAACTCGAACGTGATCTTACACCGCCTGCTGAATGAGTCTGCCTCGCCCCACAGGGTGTTGCTGACGCTCAACCGCATCGGCGGCAACCAGTTCATGGTGAGCTTGCGAAGCTCGAACGGAGAGGCGTTGCCGGTGGCCAAGCAGTTGCAGGGTGGCGGCCATCCCAATGCCGCCGGCGCGGCCCTGCCAAAGAGCGTCCAACGCGTGGCTGATGCTGTGGAGTATCTAAAAAAAGCATTGGATCCCATCGATCAGGAGGACAGTTCGGTCAAGCTCAACACCGAGTCACTCTTCGAGAAAGTGGAGATTTGATCTGCACCGGGGAGGTCGTGTTTCTTAATTTTTTTGTTGATGTCCGGTTTTGATTGTGGCTAGCCTGCGCGCTTTGGGTTTGCGCTTGGGTGTTTTCGCCCACCAAGGAGATGAACGTAAGCACCAGTGTATGGGATATGATGACCCGTGTGGTTGCCTCCTTATTGACTGTCGCCGCACTGTTCTGGGTGGCGGTTCTTTACTTCCCGCTCATGCGCCAAAACGAGGTGATGCGCCAGCAGATCGTCGAGTTGGACAGGGAAATCCAGGAGGAGGAAACCGCCAACCGCCAACTTCGACTCGAGATAGATTCCCTCAAGACCGATCCCAAGAGCGTCGAGCGCCTGGCGCGCGAACAGCTTGGCCTGGCCCGTCCGGATGAGACCGTGGTACGGTTCGAGACACTTGGCGAGTAGGCCTTCAGTTACACGCTTGGCCAAGCGACTGGCCGTAAACGGTTCTTCTTGAATCACTCCTCCTGAACCCCAAGACTTCCGCAACGTGAAATATCGGCGGTTCGGCAAAACGGAACTTCAGATTCCCGTGTTCTCCTGTGGGGGGATGCGCTACCAGCACAAGTGGGAGGACATTGATCCTAGCGAAGTGCCAGACGCCGGCCAGGCCAACCTTGAGGCTACCATTCACCGTGCCCTGGAACTGGGCATCAACCACATCGAGACCGCGCGCGGCTACGGCTCGTCTGAGATGCAGCTTGGCTTCGTGCTGCCCAGGCTGCCGCGCGATGGGATAATCGTCCAGACCAAGATTGCGCCGTTTGCCACGCAGAAGGAGTTCCTCGACACCTTCGACAAGTCGATGAGCCAACTGCAACTTGATCATGTTGACCTGCTGTCGCTGCACGGCATCAACAATGCCCAGTTCCTCGACTGGTCGCTGTGCAAGGGCGGCTGCGTGGAGGCGATTCACAAACTCATCGACGAGGGCCGGGTACGCCACATCGGTTTTTCATCGCACGCGCCGGCGCATATTATCCGACAGGCGATCGAAAGCGACGCATTCCAATACGTGAACCTGCACTGGTACTTCGTCAATGACTTGAATTGGTCGTGCATCGAGGCGGCTGCCCGGCGCGACATGGGTGTGTTCATCATCAGTCCCAACGACAAGGGGGGTAAACTTTACGCGCCACCACCAAAGCTGGTAGGGCTTTGCCAGCCACTTTCGCCGATGCAGTTCAACGCGTTGTACTGTCTGAACCGTCCGCAGGTGCATACGCTCAGTTGCGGCGCGGCTAAGCCAAGCGACTTCGACGAGCACATTGCCGCCCTCGAGCAGTACGACCGCATTGCCGAAACGGTTGCACCGATCGAGACCCGGCTCCGCGAAGAGATGGCAAGTGCGCTTGGCCGGGACTGGTGCGATCGCTGGTACGAAAATATTCCTGAATATCTCGATGTCCCCGGTTCGATCAACGTGCTCGAAATTATCCGGCTTTGGACTTACGCCAAGTCACTCGACATGGTCGATTGGGGCAAAATGCGCTACAATCTTCTTGGTCAGGCCGATCACTGGTTCCCCGGCGAAACCGCGGCCAAGGCCGCTGAACTCGATCTCACCGTCGCCTTGGCCAAGAGCCCGTTTGCCCGGCGTATTCCAGGCATTCTCGACGAAGCGCACGAGATCCTCTTCGAAAAACCGACCAAGCGCTTGAGTGAATCCGACTGATTTACCGGCTTTTCGCTTGTCAGCCATTCATCGCCGCATAGGGTTTTTGCGGCCCTTGATTTTTCCACTAAACAAAGCGATCACAACTCTGCCGGCTTCTCAATGGTGTTGGCCGGAGGCGGTGTGAGGGGAGGGACGGTTTACGGGGCAACCGATGAGTTTGGTTTTAAGGCCGTCAAAAACCCGGTTCATGTACACGACCTTCACGCGACGATTTTGCACCTCATGGGCTTCGATCACGAGAGGCTCACCTATCGGTATGCCAGCCGCGACTTCCGGTTGACCGATGTCCACGGCCGTGTCATGCGAGGTATTCTGGCGTAGGGAACTTGGCTGAGTAGAATGTTTGTCAGGCCAAGTTGAGAGGGCCACCTTGGCTCAGCTTTTTATTGCCAAACGTCTTGAGAGGGTGCCCGACGGCGTGAGCAATAGCCAAGTGCAGGCGGTTATGTGCCGCACCTTTCATGTCCAACGATCGGCCCATTTTAAAACCAAGACCTTCCCCAAGAAGGACAAACGGAATATTTCTGAGCGTATGGCTGTTGCCTTTGCCCAATTCGTTGGTCCACACGATGGTGGTATTGTCGAGCAGGCTGCCACTGCCGCCTGGTTCGGGGATCTCGGCCAGTCGTTTAGTCAAGTAGGCCAGTTCACCGGCAAACCATTTGTTGATTCGCGTGAGTTTGTCGACGGCATCCTCATTTTTGTCCGACTCGTGCGATAGACCGTGATGCCCATCCTTGATATCGAGCCAGTTCATCCGCGCCTGGCCGACCGACTTCGTGTATTGCAGCGTGCCGACTCGAGCGAAGTCGTTGACGAAGCTGTTCACCATCAGGTCGATCTGCATTCGGCTCAGGCGTGGAACATTATCGTTTTGATTGGTGATGCCAGCTTCGAACTTCGGCGGATTTCTGATCAGAGCATTGCTGTCGACACGGCCGAACTCCTTTTCCATTTGGCGGACGAACCCGGCATGTTCCTCAAGTAGTTGTCGATCCTCGGCACTGATTTTTCTGGAGACTCGACTGAGGTCGTCCCGCACTTCATCCAAAATGCTCAATAAGCTGTCCCGGTCGCGGAGTTGGCCGTAAAGCTTCTGGTACATCTGGTAAGGATCATCTGTCGGGGCGACCGGTCGGTTCGGGCCGGCGTATGACATCCGCGTCCACGGATCGGCCCGATCGGATACACCTACGCCAAACTCCAGCGAGCCAAACCGGGTGCGGGTGGCTTCGCGGCTTTGCAGATAATTCCTGATCTCTTGGTCGATCGAGATGCCCTTGGCCCAGCCGGCGGGCGTGTCGGAGCCGCCCTGGATATTGCCCGGGAACAACTCGATGCCTGTGAGTAAGCAACTCATGCCGCGCATGTGGCTGTCCCCGTCGCCGCGCACCCTGTTGTTCAGGCCGTTGAGGACAAGCAAGCGATCCCTAAACGGAGCGAGCGGCTTCATGATTTCCTTCATCTCGAAGTCGCTGCCAGTTGAGTCCGGCCAGAAGTTCTTCGGGATGGTGCCGTTGGGGCTGAACATGACGACAAGCCTTTGCCGACGTGGCGTGGTTGCGGCCAAGCCGAGGCTGGGCAGCCCGGTAATAAATGGCAGCGTGGCGGTGGAGACACCGAGATCCCGGATGAACTGTCTGCGATCAAGAGGATTCATGATTTAGTTCCTTTTGGTTGGCGGAGACGCGTCAATCCCGCGCAGGGCGTTGATGACAGCCGTTTCGGCCAGCAAAAACTGCACGTTAAAACCGGAGGCCACGAAATCTTCGCGCAGCCGGTTCCGAACGGCCGAACCGTAAGCCCGAACCGGCTGCTTGGCAACCTGATTAAAGAGCATTTCTATGAATCTGTTTTGGGCAGTAGGGCTTTCCGTGGCGTGGCGTGCAAGGTCGCCGGCGCTGGTCAACCGGATGGCGCTGCCATCAGCAGAGAGATAATCCGAGATAGTGTTGATTGGCCTACCTTTTTCCGTTTTACGCAACCGGCCGATGCCGTCGAATTGTTCGAGCGCGAAGCCAAGCGGATTGATGATTTCATGACAGGTCATGCAGGTATCGGGCTTGGTGAGTTGGGTGACTTTTTCGCGCATCGTCATGTCCGGGGCAAATGCCTCGTCCTTGAATACGACCGCCTCGGGCGGTGGCTTGAGTGAGCGGCCAAGAACGTGGCGGGTGACAAACACGCCGCGATGAATCGGTGAGGTGCCGTTGTGATACGAGTAAAGGGCAAGCAGATAAGGATGGGTCAGCAGGCCGGCGCGTTCATGGTCAAAAAACGAAGGGCCAAATTCACCAAGTTGTTTGACACGTTGCGCTCCGTAAAACCTGGCCAGGCGTTCGTTTAATGGCAGGTGCCGTGAGTTGAGTAGTTTCCGGAAGTCGGCTCCGGCAGTCCGCCAAACGATGTTGTCGAGGAAGATGTTCAGCGACGTTCTAAGGTCCGCCTCGAGTGATTTGTCATAATCGGGATAGTGTTCAGTGTCCTTGGCGATTTCCTCTGCGTGATCGAGCCCGATCCAGTGGTGAAACGCGCCGCGTAACTTGGCTCGGCTTCGTGGATCGCTGAGCATTCGCAGTGCCTGTTGCCGCGCTTCATCGGGTGTCTTCAGCCGCCCGGCGGTTGCGGCGCGAAGTAGTTCGTCATCCGGCATCGAATCCCACAGGCCAATCGCGAGCCGGGTGGCGACCGAGTAATCATCGGCTTGGCCAAGGTCGGGATAGAGGAATCGTGGAGACTTGAGTGAGAGTAGTACGATTTCCTTGACGGAGTCGGTCGCCGGCTTGCCGTCGGCAAAACGTGAATCGGCGAAGAAGAGTTGCTGCTCGGCGGTGAGCGGCCGGCGGAAGGCACGCTCGGTGAATTGTTGACTGAACGCGCGCGTCTTGGCCAGGCGGTCCTTGTCTGTTATTGATGTGCTGGCGAGTTGGTCGAGATGTTCGGCGACCCAATTGGCGGTTTCGATGGCAGCGAACGTGGTGGCTTCGTCCCATTTCTTGGAGACGGCGCTTCCGCGTTCGTAGCCGATACTGCTATCATCCGGCGGGAACGGTTGGCGTATCACGAAAGTGCTCTTGGTGGAGTGCGGAGAAAGACTACGGGCGGGAATAACCTGACGGGTGCCGTGCGGCGGGTGCCATTCCAGCTTAACGGAGGCGCTGTTGCTTTTGTATTTGAAGAAGTCAAGGCGCAACGGGTAGGCACGACCGCCGATGAGCCGGACGATGCCGGTGAGTTCCCGAAGCTCGCCGCTCGACACCCAGCCCTCGATCAACTTGAGGTCCATGTCATTGACCCAAAGCCGGACACCATTTTCGCTGGTGACGATGAACTCGTGGTCGCCGGTTTCCTCCGCGATCACCGAACCGCTCCAGCGCATTGAGAATTCCTCCGCCTTGTATTCCTTGTTGTCGGGAGCCGGAGTGCTGCCGCCGTACTGGAAATCAACGGTGGGGTCCGTGCGCTCGATGCTGTTTTTGTTCCGGCTATGGCTCCGGCTGTTGTAGTAACCAGCCTTGAGTCCTCCCGCTTGGACTAGCTCCGAGTGACCCTTAAAACTTCCGATCAGGTCGGCGATGGAGTGGAGGTATTGCCGATTGGTCAGCCGAGCCAACTCGATGCGCGGCGATTTGTTTCGAGGCTGAGCGTCGGGAGAGTAAAACGCGTCGAAGATATAGCGGGCCACACGCTCGGCTTCATCACCAATACATTTTTTGGGATCGTCATCCGGCATGGTGCGGGTGATGACGCGTGTGAGTTTTTCGATCGGCCAATCACCGGCAAGCGGCTCGTCGTATTCATCGGGGACGCCTTGGCCCTGGTCACCGTGGCACTTGGCGCAGAGTTTTGCATAAAGAAGTTCACCGGACAACTTCGGCTCGGCCAGGCTGGTTGCCGTTGCCAAGCCAAGCGCAGCGGCCAAGCCAAACGCCAGGCCAAGTTTTTGTGACACTGTTTGCACCCCAAGTTTAACGCCGAAAAATTAAGTTAAATTCAATCCGCCTACAATGGGCTTGGGTAAGGTTACTTGTCCTTCAGATGCCGGTCTGCAAAGCTGATGAATTGCTGCCAGTCGTAGGGCTCGATGGAGTGGCCGCCGGTGCGGATATGGTAGCCGATGTCGCCGTCAAGCAGCGGTTGATTGGGCGGCGGGAGTTTGGTGGTGCTAAGCGGTTTTTTGCCGAGCAACCTGTAAACGGGGCCGGCGTGGTTGGCGGACTGAAACTCGCCGTGCGGATCGGCCCACGTGTCCGCCGTGCCGCTTGCAACGTAAACAGGGCGGGGCGCGACGAGCGAGAGGAGCATGTGCTGATCCACAGGGAGATCGTCCTCGCGTTCGTTGAACTTACGAGCGTTGATGCAGAGCCAGTGCGGGAAACGGTTGAGCTTGGCCATCGTCTCGCCGTACTTCCGGCGCCACAACGCCGCGCCGCCGCAGCCGGACTGTGCCGAGATGGCCAGCGCGAACCGTTCATCCTGGGCAGCCGCCCAAAGCGTGGCCTTGCCCATCTTGGAGTGGCCCATGACGGCCACCCGATTGGCATCGACGCGGTCGTTGGTCTCGAGGTAGTCGAGCGCACGCATGCCGGTCCATGCGTTGGCCGCGAGCACACCCCACTCGTGCGCCTTGGGGAAGCTTTGTCCGTCGCGAAAGAACAGCTTATGGATGCCCCCGCCGAACGAAACCTCGTTGTGGCCCACAAGGTTACCGTGGTAGACGGAAATGTAGGCGTAGCCCTGGTCGGCCAACAGGCCAAGCGGCACCCCGTTACGGAGATGTCCCTTGCGGCTTGAACTGAGTTGAAAACTTCCCCCACGAGGGTTGTCAAAGCTCATCATCATAAACGCCGGCGACTTGATACCACCGACCCGGTTCGGGATGAAAATGATGATGTGCGTCTGCGCGGTTCCCTTGCGGTTTTTGAATCGAATGGAGACATCGAGTTTGGTCACCTTGCCACCCATGAACGATGTATCCTCCTTGATGACATGGTACGTTTGGGAGATGGGATCGGGCGGCACTGGCACAGCGCCATAAATGAAGTTGGCGAACAGCGAGAGGATCTGCGGCCGACGGATGTTCCTCCATTGATCGGCAGTCGTGACCGGTTTGCCCTCGGCAGTGACGAGGGAGTCAGGCAGGTCGTAGTGTGGTATGCGCGCCTCATCATAATTAACATCGTTATCGAACTCTTTGAGTTCACGGGAGAATACCACACAGGCGGTAAAGCCAAGGGCGACTAAAGAAAAAATGATTTTTCGCAACATCAGTCTCAGTACCTTTGATCGGGGCGAATGCTAACCGCGTTAAGTGCAGTAGGCCAAGCGTTGAATTCACTTTGACTAGTCAACGTTTTTAGGTTGAGGACAATGATTACAATTGGCCGAGATTAGATTGCCTTCCGCGGTTGAATCCTCGACCGCTTTCGCTTTACCTGCCAGTTAACCATAGGTATTTTCTTGCTAACGGATCAAACCGGCATGACTCAATCCGAACAACGACATTGGTTTGTTGGATTACTGCCTGCAGTTTCTAAGGGCGTTGGTATCATTGTCTTGGTTGCGGGCTGTTTGAGTGGGTGTTCAAACAGTTCCACAGATAAACCGAGCATCCATTCGTTGCGTAATGTTTATCCGGGCAGCGATATCCAAGCTGTTCTCGATGCAGTTGCCAAAGACACGGGCCAGAAGCATATCAAGGTCCATGCAGGCGTGTATCGTCCTCGCCAACATGGCCAAGCGTTGATCTGGCTAAATGAGCGGCACGACGGAATCACACTTGAGGCAGTTGGAGAGGTGATTCTGACTGCCGCCAATCCCGAGATTGCTAACAAAAAGCATGAAGGCTTTCCGGCGGTTGTAAACCATGTGGTCTATTTTGGCGACGGAATTACTCGAAACACAGTTTTTAGAGGATTTAAGATTACGGGGGCGAACAATTATGTGATAGGATCAAGCGAATCGGGATCGATCCAACCTGAGCTTTCGGAGCCTCGATTAGATATAAATAAGAACATGTACTTCCATACGGATGGCGGTGGGATCAAAATATTTGGACGTTCTTATCCCACAATTGAAAATGTTGAGGTGTACAATAACTATTCCAGTCCATGTGGCGGAGGAATTTCTATTGATCACCGTGATTACATGGAAGATTCTGTGCTGCTCAAAAACTGTATTTTCCGCAACAACCGTTGCCCTGTCACCGGTTCGGCAGTCGACTTGTTATGGGGGAGTTCGGCCATCATTGAGAACTGCCTGTTCGTGGATAACATGTCAAACGGCCCTCTGGATGAGCGAAGCGCCAAAGTCGGCAAATGGAAGCCTAAGCACGGTGCGGGAGCTCTTACGCTGTTTCCGGGTTCAAAAGTGATCGTTCGACATTGTACGTTTACAGGGAACAGAAACGGCGTGGACGATTCAGGCACTGGAAGTATCTACGAAGACTCAATCTTTTGGATGAACAACGCCAAGGGTGGTTGGCCAACCGGAGCCCGCTATGAAGTAGACATTAATGACACGGGTATAGTCCGCCGTTGCTTCCTTAACGGCGATACGATTGATCTTAACGGTAATCTGGATTCGACAAAGAATTCGCTCGGTTGTCCTGATCCGGAATTCGATGAGTTTTTTCGACCACGGGCTAAAGAGTTCGCCGATGCAGGGTATCGCCCCATTCCTGATTAGCTGAGGCGTGATGCGGGCAGTATCCCGCGCAATTATTGCTCCTTCACCTCGATCGTTCTATTCACATCAATTGGCCCAAGGACAGTTTGTTTGTTGCCGGATGGCCAGGTCACTTTGATTTCATCGACGTTCGTTACCTCGTTTAGGCCGAAGTAGAGGGGATAGAGACTTTGCGACAAATATCCCGACTGGCCATCGTGTACTTTCATATACGTTTGCGAACCAGTGCGCACTCTAACCACCGCACCCAACCCGTCTCGATTCGATTTTTCACCAACCAGTTTCACTTTCAGATAATTCAACTTGTCGTGCTTTTCGGATAGATTACTGATCAGCACCATGGGTCGTGAATTGAATTCGTTGGTTACGATGTCCAGGTCGCCATCATTATCCAGGTCGAACATTACCGATGATCGGGTACCCAATGCCGACCAAATTACTGCACGGCCCGATCGACCTTTCGCCAGCGCGTGGTCTTTATCCTCACCATCGCAGTCGAGTTCAAACCAAGGCTCGGCGAAACGACCATCGGGTCTCGGTTCAACGCCAAGTATGAATTCACTACTTAAAAATTCCGAACCCTGATTGTTCAATAGCAAACTATTAACAGCATACCGAAACGGAAAATTCATACTGGAAGCGATAAACACATCATCAAAGCCGTCGGCATTGAGGTCTCCAACGCTAATGCCCCAAGGCCAGTAATTTTCGGCTCCGATTTGATCAGACACTTCTTCAAAATTTCCTTTGCCATTATTCCTATAAAAGGCGTTCCCCCAGATGCTCTTGCCTTGGGTGAGTAGCATACTTTCGGGCCACTGCTGCCTGGACTTGTAGCTTTCACGCTCAGGCCCGACTTGTTCACTCATGTCGGAGTGCATATCCGTGATGAACAGGTCCATGTCACCGTCATTTTCGAAGTCGAACGTTTTGACGCCCATCGCTCCCCACGGTGTGAGAGGAAAAACCTCACGGCTTTTTTTCTCGAAATACTCGCCCTCCACATTGACATAGTATTGGTCGTCTCCTTGCATGTTTAACACATATAGGTCGATCCAGCCGTCCTGATTGAAATCAACGGGACTGGCATCGCCGGTCCAACTTTCGTCCTGCAACTTGACTTTCTTCGAAATGTCTTCGAATCGATTGTTACCCAGATTCTTGAACAAGATGCTTCTCTCACTTCGTTTTTTTTCCGGCAGATGGCCCGAAAATGCATCAGCAAAACCGGCGAAGAACTTATATTCCGCCTCCTTCTCACCACGGGCTTGCTCCATCGTAACTGTTAAAACTTTATCCGAAGTATATTTGCCTACGTTTGTCAGGTAGACATCGAGAAGCCCGTCGCGGTTGTAATCAAAAAACACGGCTGCGGAGGAGTGCCCGTTGTGGTTGAGCCCCGATGCTTGTGAGATATCCTTGAATTGGCCGCTACCAAGGTTTTCAAAGAGCATGTTACCACCTCGCACCGTGGTCGTATAGAGGTCGGGATCGCCGTCGTTATCGATATCCGCAAACGAGGCCGTAACACCTATCTTGTTTTCAACCGCCACTCCGGCTTGTTCGGTAATGTCCTCAAACCGACCGTTACCTAGATTCCTCCAAAGTCCGTTGCTGCCAGCTTGGGTTACAAAGTAGAGATCCAGATTACCGTCTCCGTCAACGTCGGCGATGGCCAAGCCGTTGCCGTGGTCATAATGGACGGGTATATAGTTTTTTCCCACATCATCCACAATCTTGTTGCGGAAGAGAATGCCACTCTCTTCAATACCATCGGTGAAACTAAAGTCGTGAACCACCTTGAATTTATCCACAGTCTTGAGCTGTGCCTCGCGGCGAGCTGCAAGCCATGGTGGGTTGATGGCCTCTTCAGGCTCGGGCACTTTCTCCATTAGTACTTGGTCCAAACCGTGACGTAAACGTGCTAATCCCTCCTTGGTCGTCACTTCGTAAATTCCTCGGATTCGCAAGTAAGGATCAACCAGCATAACTTTTGGGCTGTGGGTGATGACTATTGTGGGATCAGTATTTTCACTAACCGGTAGTTTGAAACCGTCCTTGCTTAGTCTCCAAATAGCCTCGCGCTCACCTGTGAGGAACTTCCAGTGTTGAGCATCGGCATTAGCGTTTTTCGCATACTCGCTAAGCACTTGCGGCGTGTCATGTTCTGGGTCAACCGTGAAACTGACAAACCGGACCTCATCCCAAAGCGGACTATCCTGTAACTGCCCCTGGAACTCGCTTATTTTCGCTGTCTGCGCAGGGCAGGTAGCCGTGCATCGTGTAAAAATAAAATTTGCGATCCAAGCTTTGCCGCGCAATTGGCGCGAACCAAACGTTTCAACTGCTTGGTCAGTCAACTCGAATTCAGGTAATAATCCCAGTACCGGTGGGGATTTCTTGCTTAGAATTATTCCTTCTGTCTTGTCGGGTTCGGTTCGGTTGAACTTGAAGTAAATGGCGATCGCAATAAGAACAACCGTGATGATCCCAATTGGTAGTAATTTGGATTTGCGTGAACTCATAATATAAAATTCCAAGTATGGGTTTTTGCAGGAATCAAGGATGTTGACGACAAAGAAAACTACGTCGGTTAAAAGAGCGAAGCCGACGGGATGGTTTTATTTCGCAGAACATGGAAAAGACACTATTAATTCGAAACTGGTCCTACAACCATTTTTTTGATCCAGTCGTTGAAATCCGTTACCGAGTGAACAATAACGCGGCCCATTAAATCATCGTGCAAGGGCCGCCAGCCGCACAATGGATCTGCCAACAGTTCAAACGGTCCAATCTTTGCTGTGTAAAATTTCAAGGTGTGGGTGAGCTCCGGCACGGCGACTTGTTTTAATCCTAATTCGGGATTGGACATTATGTAGATGAAATCGTCACTTTCCAATTTGAGTATAACGTCCGTTTTCAGCGGCAGGTGCAATTCCTTATGAGAACGAAAGTCATCCGACGTGCCCAGTTCGCCATCGCGTCCCGGATAGCGAAAAGACCACTCAAAACGCTTGCCTCTGGCTTCAATTTCGACAGGAGCAGATAGATGTCTGTTACCCATCGCCACCGGTGCAGTAGAATTTTTGGCAGTGCCAAAGTAAAAGTCAAACGACCTAAAATAGAGAAGCGCCACGCAAAATACGATGAGCGTGGCAACGAATCCAACATAGAGAAGAGTCGCAACTGGGGTACGCATACAATTCGGGCTACTTACAAAGGTAGTTTAACCGGCAAGATGGACCTCCTGAGTTTGTACATCAAATTCTTGGGAGTAAGATATCCAGCAAGGCGGTCGTGGTACGTTTTGGACAACGCCGTACTTTGGTTGGTGAGCTCCCATTCTTTAACTCTCACAAACCGAAAATACGATCACACGGAGTGTGATTCAATCAAAGTTTTGTGGTAATGTATCTGACAATTATTGAGTTTTTTGTCCTGCTTTTCCAAGAGAGCAGCCAAGTCGGAATTTACAACATATTCTGTCAGGTAGATGTTTTTTTTTGAGCTAAGCAGAGTTTGATAGAGGGAGCTTAAAGACTCGATAAAGAGTTTTTATTGTCTTCTCGAAAACGAACGTTTTGAGTGCGCAGATGAGTTAGCTTTTGGCCAAGTTAACGGGATCTAGCTTGAGGATAAAAGTTGCGACTTGGACGGAGTCTGATAGGTTTCAGCCGGTGTTCAACTCGAAAAAAATAAAGGCTGCAGGTTGCATTGCATTGGCTGTACTCCTTGGGGGGTGCGGCCCGGAGCAATCGGTACAGCAGTCCGACCAGGCCCCGGATACAATTTCGGCCAGTCCGGTTACAGATTCACCGGCAATCACTGAGCCGAAGTCTGCTGCGACAGGGCCGGTTGCCGTGAACGATTCCTTGTCGCTTGAGCCGACGCTCGATGCTGCGCCGCCGTCATTCACCGATACCGATAGTGAAGAGTCGGTCGACGATATTCTGGCGGAGCTCAACGCCATCAAACTGGAGGGCGAGAGCGATAACCCGCTGATCGATCCTGACAAGGTCATGGCATTGATGAGCGAGGGCAACGCACTGATTAGCAACGGCAATGCGGACGCCGCACTGGCCAAGTACAACGAGGCACTCAAGTTTGCCGAGAATGGTGAAGATCCGGAGGTGTTTTACAACATGGGCATCGCCTACAAGGTCAAGGGTGAAATCGACAAGGCTGCCGCCGAGTACGAGCGTGCGCTTGAGTTAGCTCCGAAATACGCGGAGGCACTCAACAATCTTGGCAACATTCGTAAGGATCAGAAGCAATACGACGAGGCGATCCGCTGCCTGGAGTTGTCCATCGAGGTTTTCCCTGACAACCCGAACACATATAATAATCTAGGCACTGTTTTTGCCATGAAAGGAAACGTGAATAAGGCGGCTGTTTATTTTACCAAGGCGGTCCGGCTGCAACCGAGCTACATTGATGCCCGTCAAAACCTTGGCCTGGCCTACCAGCAACAGGGGCGACTTGATGTTGCTGAAAAGGAGTTTAGCGAGGCACTTCAAATGACAATGGGTATGAAGTTGCGCGAAGAGAAACGTCTTGAGGCCGCGAGAGTAATGGTGGATCAAGCCAAGAAACCGGGTAGTCCATTGACTTTCGAGCAGCGAAACAGAGCTGGAGGGGAACTGGATGCAGCGGAGCAGGCCAGTAGGATGGTCAATGCCAAATATCAGCGAAGCCTGAAGTTACTTCAAAATGTTCGGGCTAGGCGGTAGAACACCCCTCAGCATTGATTATTCCAGCCCCCTCTTGGTTTCAACCTGGATGGCGTCAACTTCTGGCTTGAGTTCGGCGCGGGTAATCGCATCCATCCGGTCTATGAACAGGATGCCCTGTAGGTGATCCCACTCGTGCTGGATGGCGCGCGCCAACAGGCCGCCGCAGCGGAAAGCCACAGCCTCACCTTTTTCGTCCGTTGCCATCACGTCGATTTCCTCGTGGCGATTGATGTCGCCGTACACCTCGGGAAAACTCAGGCAGCCCTCGGGGCCTTCGTTTTTCGTGTCACCGACCGCTGTCCACTCCGGGTTGAGTAGGATCAGTGGCATGCGGTCTTCCGGGTTGAGCGCCTTACCATCGATGCTCAACCGAGACGGCCGGTCCTCTACGCCGGTCACGTCCACCACGGCCAACTGCAATGGCTTGCCGACCTGCTGTGCGGCCAATCCGATGCCGTGCGCTTCGCGCATCGTCTCGAGCATGTCATCGATAAGTTGTGTGATTTTCGGCGTAACCTCCTCAACACGCTCGCCCTTTTGCCGCAGCACGGGATCACCATATTTGACAATATCAAGAATCATTCTGGCGAGTTGAAAGTTTCAAGTACGATGAAGTTATATCATTGCTTCAAGCTTGAAACTCCTCATTAAAATCAGTCGGCCCGGATACCGAAGGCATCGAGGATGCGTTGCAAATCCTCGTCATTGAAAAACTTGATGTCGACCGAGCCTTTGCCTTTCCTGTAGCGCAACGATACCTTGGTGCCGAGCTTCTCTTGCAGCTTACTCTCTAGATCGAGTATGTGCGCGTCGGTGGCGGAACGTTTGACGGCAGACCCGCGCTTGGTTTTGTCCGGGGCCGCTTGGCCAAGCGCTGCAACCAACTCCTCGGCCTGTCGCACGCTCAGCTCTTTTTTGATCACCCGCTTGGCCGCGGCGATTTGATCTTTGGCGTTTTTCAGGCCAAGGATCGCCTTGGCGTGGCCACTGGAGAACAGGCCGTCGCGCACATACGCCTGAACCTCGGCTGGTAGCTTGATGAGGCGCAGCGTGTTGGCCACCGTGGCGCGGTTTTTGCCGACCTTGGTGGCAATCTCCTCCTGCGTGAGGTCGAACTGGTCCATTAACTGCGCATAGCCCTTAGCTTCCTCAATGGGGTCGAGATTTTCACGCTGGAGATTCTCGACAAGTGCCAGCTCAAGCGCTGTCCGGTCGTCCACGTCTCGGATGACGATCGGCACCGTTGCCAGTCCGGCCATCTGCGAGGCGCGCCAGCGTCGTTCACCGGCGATCAGTTCGTAGCCGCCCTCGCGCGGGCGCACGACCAGCGGCTGCATGATGCCATTCTCGCGGATCGACTCTGCTAGCTCGTTCAGCGAGTCGTCATCGATCCCGTTTCGCGGCTGCATTGCGCCCGGGAGAATCTCACCGACCGGCACCTCGTTGGGTGTTTTGGCTATTGCGGGGGTTGGCGTGCTCGCCGGTTTTTTCCCAGATTTGGTTTTCTTATCAGCTGGCGAGCGGGCGCCCAGAAGGGAACTCAAGCCTCGGCCTAAACCGGTTTTAGCCATGGGCGAAAGAGTGGGGGAGGCTGGGGCGGTTGTCAATCGGCCGCCGGTTTTTCGGTATCGTCAGCCGGCTTGCGATCAGTCCACAAAAACGAGCGGCGCCCGGCCAGCTCGATGTCACCGTCGAGCAGGCGCACCCGCCACGCGATGATTTTGCCGATGGCATTGAATGCATCGCCGTCCAGTGTAATCGCATCCCAGCCGCTACGTCGGCTTGTATTGATGGCCTGCTCGAGTACGATCGGCTTGGTCCCGCCAGTAACTCGCAACTCGAGTTGCAACTTCACGTTGACGCTCGTGTTTTTGGACCATTTGACGTCGAACCGGATTCCGGAGCAGAGGCTTCTGTCTGCGCGGAGCTTGGCCTGGTATGCGTCGCGCTCGAGTAAACTGGGTGAGAGCGTGTGGCGGCCCTGTTGATCGAGCCAATGCGGCAGCACTTTACTGATTTTACCGGGTTGCGCGGCGTTGGCCGATGACAAAGCAGCGAGCAACAGCAGCACGGCGACGAGTTGTGGAATGCGGTCCACTGGGGCCAGCCTATTCTGAAAACCAGGCGCAGGCAATCTTCGGCGTCACAGGCCGGTCGGATGATCGATGAACGTCCACGGCAGCTTGAACTTTTTCGACAAACTCTCACTGAGCGCCTTCACGCCGAACGTTTCGGTGGCGTAGTGGCCGGCGTAAAACACGTTCAATCCAAGGTCCTCGGCCAGCGCAAAGGTCCAGTGTGGGCCCTCCCCGGTGATGAATGTGTCCACGCCCTCATCGGCTGCGGTTTTCATTTCCGCACCCGCGCCGCCGGTTACGACACCGACTCTGCGGCACCGTGCGCTGCCGCCTGGCAGCACCGTCGGCTCGGTGCCGGTGGCTTTTGCCAAGCGATTGGCCAACTGCGCCCTCGTGAGGTTCAGTGCGCCGCGCAGGCCGATCGCTTGACCGCGCTCAACAAAAAATGGCTTGGCCGCCTTGATATCAAGCGCCTTGCACAGTTGGGCGTTATTGCCGAGTCGCGGATGCGCATCCAGCGGCAGGTGCGAGCTGTAAACCGCCACGTTGTTGTCGAGTAGCAGTCGCAATAGCTTGTAACGATTGCCGGTCCACGGATGTGTCGCTCCCCAGAACAGCCCGTGATGGACGATCAACAAATCAGCCCCGGCAGAGATTGTTTTTTTGACCGTGGCCGGCGTGGCATCGACTGCTGCGGCGATCCGCGACACGCCGCCGCGATTCTCCACCTGCAACCCGTTTGCCGCGCCGGGCCAGTCCTCAAACGACTCCGGCTTTAGGGTACGGGTACAGTGCGTGACAATGTTGGCGAGCTTGACCTTGGCCATGCAGGGGAGGGAACCAACCCTGCCGCCGCAAGCCAAGAGGGAAATGCCGTTGGAGCCGCCGTAGCCTTGACTTTTGTGGGGTGCTTGCCGTTACTCGCACCGAGTTTTTTTGAATAAACTTTATGCCGACCTACGAGTACGTTTGCGAGAAGTGCGACCACGAGTTTGAGTTGTTCCAATCCATCACAGCCAATGCGCTGGAGACCTGCCCGAAAGACCTTTGCCCTCGCAAACGCTGGTCCAAGGGCAGTGTGCGACGCTCCATCGGCACAGGCGCCGGGATCATCTTCAAGGGCAGCGGTTTCTACGAGACCGACTACCGCAGTGAAAGCTACAAGGCCGGGGTCAAGAAGGAATCCGAGTCAAACAAGCCCAAAAGCGACAGCAAATCGAAGACCGACAGTAAATCCAAGCCAGACAAAAGTGGCGGCAAGTCGCCCCCGAAGAAATAACCACACTTGGCTGCTGGCGTTTGTCTTCGGCTTGGCCACAGTCTCGGCTGCGCTTGGCCAAGCGGAGTCGGTTTCGCCCAAGCAGCAGCCAGGCTCTGAGCCAACACAACCAAAACCGGAGCCTGCTACGGAGCCGCCCAAACCGGTGTTGCCGTCGCGCACGATTCAGTCCAAGCAGCCGAGTCCAGCGACACCCGCGCCGAGTCGACTGCCGGCGAACATTAATCGTCTCCTGCAGCCGCGTGCCGGTTACAAGACAGCCAGCAGTCGATCGGGACAGTTCTTGGCGTACGGGCCGATATCACCGAAGCGTCGCGGCGGTATCCTCGACGCGAACGCCAACACCATTCTCATCGCACCGGACTACGCAGTTGTCACGGCCGAGCGGGTGCGTAATGCGCTGCTGGGCCGGCTGGGGTTGCCGCTACTGCCGGGCAGCAGGGTTAAACTGCGGCTAGAGCCGACGATGTCGTACAAGGCCACGGTGCCAGTTGTGACCGAGCGGCACCTCAACGGTTACACTTACAAATTAACACTGCCGAGTGAGATCGAGGCGGATAAACTCGTCCGGGCACTCGTGCACGTGGCGCTGCTCGACTTGGCCAGCCAAAAACCTCGGTTACGCGACACGGAGATCCCGTTTTGGCTAACGGTCGGTATCACCCAGGCGTTACTGGCACAGCCGAATTTGGTGCTGGTGGTTGGGTCGCCGCAGCAGGAGGGGCGTAGTATGGCGACGGAGTTTGCGCAAAAGGACATTCGCCGGTACGACACGCTGGCCGGTGTGCGGGCACGGTTGCGCGGCCGGCGTGCGTTCGATTTCAGCGAAATTGCGATGCCGTCGCCAGCTCATTTGCGCGGTGAAAACTGGAGGGATTTTCAGGCCTGTTCGCATCTGTTGGTGGATCGGCTTCTGGCGGTTCCGGCCGGGGGTGTGCGTCTGCAAAATATGATTCGTCAACTGCCGGACAACCTGAATTGGCAGACCAGTTTTTTGAATGTTTACGGCGACTTCTTCGCCGACATGCTGGTGGTGGAAAAATGGTGGGCGGTAACGATCGTGCAGTTGACCGGCCAAAATCAATACCAAAACTGGACGTTGCTCGAGGCGGTGGAGAAGTTCGAAAACCTACTCAAGCTGCCGGCCGAGGTACGCCTGAATGACGCCGACTCGCCTCTTGAGGCGGAGGTCACGCTGCAGCAGGCGATTCGCGGCTGGGACTTTGCCGTGCAGAAACAAACGCTCCAGCAGAAGATCAACCAACTGCTGATCGCGCGGGTGAAGATGCCACGGCAACTGCTGCCGTTTGTCAACGAGTACGGGCGTATTCTGCAGAATTATGTCGCGACGCGGCAGCGGATCGAATCATTCAGGCCGCGCCGGGGGCAGGTGCGGCCAAGGCTCGCGCCGGTAGTCGAAGAAGCCGTGCGCCAACTCGATTCGGTGGATCGTCGGCTAGTCTTGTTCAAGCCGGAACCGACAACATCCCAACCGGCTCCGGCGGCGCCTCCGCGAAACTGATTTTCATGCCGAGCGAATCCAAGGAGGCCAAGGTCGAACGCACTGCAAAAATCATCGACGGCTTGCAAGCAGCCTATCCGGATGCGCACTGTGAGCTCGATCACCGCAGTCCGCTCGAGTTGCTGATCGCAACGATTCTCTCCGCGCAATGCACCGATAAACAGGTTAATATTGTCACCGCTAATCTGTTCAAAAAATATCGCCGAGCCGCTGATTACGTCGTCGTGCCGCTCGAGGAGTTGCAGGAGGATATCAAGCGGATTGGCCTGTTTCGCAACAAGGCCAAGAACATTCAAAACTGCTGTCGAGCCCTGGACGAGATGTATGGCGGCAAGGTGCCGGCAACGATGGATGCGCTCGTTGCCCTCGCCGGGGTGGGGCGTAAAACGGCCAATGTGGTGTTGGGCAATGCCTTTGGCATCAACGAGGGTATCGTTGTCGACACCCACGTGGGGCGCTTGGCCAGGCGGCTTGGTTTGACGGCTGAAAAGACACCGGAGAAGATTGAACTCGCGCTACAAAAAATCGTGCCGGTTGCTGACTGGACAATGCTCAGTCACTGGCTGATTTTTCATGGACGCCGCCGTTGCTCTGCACGAAAGCCGGAGTGTGCCGAATGCGAAATCGCCCCGCTTTGCCCGTGTGAGAAAGACGGCGAATATCTCGAATGAAAACCGGCAGCCAAGCGTTCCGGGTCTGGCAAAGTCATGCCGGATCACCGGCGTGGAACATGGCTGTGGATGAACTGTTGCTCCGCCACGTCGCTGCGCTTGGCCAAGCGGTGTTGCGTTTTTATTCGTGGGATCAGCCGTCGGCGTCGTTCGGGTATTTTCAGTGTTTCGCTGATGTGGAAGTGTTGACCGATCTGCGACCGGTCCTTCGCCGTCCTACTGCCGGAGGACTGGTATGCCACGGGGAGAACGAGTGGACTTACAGCTTGGTCTTTCCTCCGACTCATCCGTGGTGGGAACTCAAAGCCTGCGAAAGTTACCACAAGGTTCACGTCTGGGTTCGTCGGGCATTTAAGGATTGCGGTGTGGCGACCGAGCTTTGCCCTGAGGCACGCCCGGCCGGGCCGGGGCAATGTTTTGTCGGAGCCGAAAAAAATGACCTACTCTACTGCGGAAACAAAATCGCTGGAGCCGCCCAGCGCCGCAACCGTGATGGCCTGCTGATCCAAGGCTCCGTCCAAGCCAAGCCCACCGGCATTGATCGAAAGGCATGGGAGAGCGCAATGTTGGCGAAAAGCGAATGGATCGAGTGGAAACCAAAAGATGTCTTCCTCGGCGAAGTGGACACCTTGGCAAAGCGCAAATACGAGTCGGCTACCCACAATCAGAAGCGATAGCATCTGTTACACCATAGATCAGTACAGGGACATGGATGGTTGGATGCTTAACCTGTACAGCCGATGATGTGATTATTTGTATGGCTTGAATTAATTGCCAAAAAAATATGGCCCGAAAGAGGAAGAACGTCCGTAACCGGTGGAGGGAAGGTCGTTAGGCCCTTTGGGGTCTGTACGATGTCAACCGCTTGGTTTAGTGGCGCTTGACTCGGGGGCCCTTGGGGGTGTCCTCGATGGTCCAGCCTTGGGCGGCGAGTTCGTCGCGGATTTGGTCGGAGCGGGTAAAGTCTTTGGCCTTGCGGGCGGCTTGGCGTTCCCCGGCGAGGGCGATGATTTCCGGCGGGGCTTCCTCTTCGACCGACTCGATGCCAAGGACACTGTTAATGTGTTCCCAGTTGGCCAACTCGGTTGCCGCGCTCTCGGCGGTAAGTTCATTGGCGGCGAGTTTACGGTTGGTGTCGCGCACCCAGTCGAACACCGAGCCCCAGGCGGCAGAGACGTTGAGGTCGTCATCCATCGCCTCGGTGAAGTGCGAGACGAGCGGCGAGTTGGTGGCCGGTTCGGTCGCTTGACCAAGCGCGAGTTCGCGCAGTTTGGCCGTGCATTCGTCGATGCGACCAAGCGCGGTCTTTGCGCCGGCCAGATTGTCGAGCGTGAAGTTGAAGGTCTCGCGGTAGTGGGCGGAGATCATCAGGTAACGCACCTCTCGCCCGGTGCTACCCTTGGCCAGGAGATCGCGCAGGGTGAAGAAGTTGCCGAGCGACTTGCTCATCTTTTTGCCTTCCACAAGCAGGTGCGCGCCGTGCATCCAGTACTTAACAAATTTTTGCCCGTCGCACTGCAGGCAGGCGCCTTCACTCTGGGCGATCTCGTCCTCGTGGTGGGGGAACACCAAGTCCTCGCCGCCGAGGTGTAGGTCAAAGCTGGGCCCGAGCAGTTCCATGCTCATGGCGCTGCACTCGATGTGCCAGCCGGGTCGACCTTCACCCCATTGGCTGTCCCAAAACACCTCGCCGTCCTCCGGCACACGGGCCTTCCAGAGGGCAAAGTCGGCGATTGATTCCTTCTCGTACTCGTCGTTACTGACGCGTTCGCCGGGGCGCATTGCCTCGAGGTTGAGGTTGAGCAACTGGCCGTACTGGTTTCCGGCTTCGCGGTACTTCTCGATGCTGAAATAAACCGAGCCGTCATCGGTGCGGTAGGCGAAGCCGTTAGACTCGAGCCTTTTGATGAGCTTGATGATCGGGCCGATGAACCCGGTGGCGTGCGGGCGTTCGTCTGGCATTTGGCAGCCAAGTGCCTCGAGGTCGGCGAAAAATGCCCGCTCGTGTTCGCCGGTGAATTCGGCCAGCGACTTGCCGGACTCGTTGACGCGGCGGATGATTTTGTCCTCCACGTCGGTGATGTTCATGACGTGGCGTACGTTGAAGCCGCGGAAGCTAAGGTGGCGTCGGACGATATCGGCGAAGACAAACGTGCGAAAATTCCCAATGTGCGCGAAGTCGTGCACGGTCGGGCCGCAGCAGTAGAGCCCGACCTTTTTTCCGGCGGGATCCAGCGGTACGAACGTCTCAACCGAACGTGACAGGGTGTTGAAGACTCTCAAGCCCATAAAGCGGCGACAGATTAATCGCCCGAGCGCCAAAGTGAAGCTGGAACCGCCGAAAGACGGGGGCGCTTGGTCAAGCGGGGGTCAAATACCCATGCTCTCGTAACGCTTGGCAATGCGCTTGATGCCGCAGACAAAGGCGGCTGTGCGGAGGTCGATGACGTCTTCGCTGGCGTTGAAGATGTCGCGGATATTGTTGTAGGCATTGCGCATGGTGTCGTCGAGGCCTGAGCGGACGAGGGCGAGTTCGTCCGAGCCGGTGGTGAGTTGGTCGCGGATTTTCGGCGGGACGGTGGTGTTGAGCATCTTTTCGAGGGCCTCGACGATCATCTGGCCTCGGCGCTCCTCGTTACGGCGCTCCAGGTAGCCGAAGCGGATGCGCGCAAGGTTTTTCACCCACTCGAAGTAGGAGACGGTGACGCCGCCGGCGTTGAGGTAGGCGTCCGGGATGATGACCGTGCCCTTTTCGCGAAGAATCTCATCGGCGGCAAAGGTAACCGGGCCGTTGGCTGCCTCGGCGATGAGCGGGGCCTGGATTCGGGCGGCGTTTTTGAGGGTGATGACGCCCTCCATTGCCGCGGGGATGAGAATGTCGCACTCGGTCTCGAGCACTGACGCGCCGTCTTCGGTGTAGTCCGCGCCGGGGTAACCCTTCACGCCTTGATTTTCGGCGATATGGGTCTTGACCGCCTCGACGTCAAGCCCGTCGGCGGAGTGGATCGCGCCGTCGCGCTCGATGATGGCGGTGATCTTAGCGCCGTCCTCACCACTCAGAAACTTGGCAGCGTGGTAGCCGACGTTGCCGAGACCCTGCACAACGATGCGTTTACCCTCGATTGTGCCGTCGAGTCTGGCGCGGGCGACGTCGTCGGGGTGGCGGAAGAATTCCCGTAGGCCGAATTGAACGCCGCGGCCGGTTGCCTCGACGCGTCCGTCTATACCACCGAGGTGCACTGGCTTGCCGGTCACGCAGCCCATGCCGTTTGCCTGCTCGGGGAACAGGGACTGGTACGTGTCGGAAATCCAGCCCATCTCGCGTTCGCCTGTGCCCATGTCGGGGGCGGGCACGTTGAGGCTTGGGTGAATGAGGTCGCGTTTGGCCAATTCCTGCGTGAAGCGGCGGGTTATTTTCTCGAGATCCTTTTCGCTGTACCGCCTTGGGTCGATCTTGAGCGCGCCCTTGGAGCCACCGAACGGGATCATTACGATGGCACACTTGTATGACATCAACGACGCCAGCGCCTCGACCTCGTCCTGATTGGCGAAGTCGGCGTAACGGATTCCTCCCTTGACTGGCAGGATGTGTTCACTGTGGACGGCGCGCCAGCCGGTGAATACCTCGTAGCGGTCGTCCAGCTTGACGCCGAACTGCACCTGATAAACCGAGTTGCAGCACCGGATCTGGTCGGCGAGGCCAAGCGGCAGGTCCATCGTGGCGGTGGCTCGGTCGAACATCCGGTCGACGCTTTCGCGGAATGAGAGTTCATGGCTATTCTTCATAATTGAGTTGAATTGCTGCTCGACAATAGCACGTAAAGCCAAGCTATGTGAGACTCATTTGTAAACAGAATAATTGTGTTCGAGAGTCGTACGCTTGGCCAAGTGCGGTCGAGGAGTTGGGTAAAGTCACGAGGAGAAAATTGTTGCTGAGGTGAGATTGTGAATTATTTCACAATGAAGTTGCTGTGCTTATTTCACGGTGCTACTTTTGGCGCGGCCTGAATCAAAAACGGGTTAAGATACCCATTTTTTGCTGATTCGCTTCGTTTTTTGATGTCTGCTCGATCGCAGGATACCCCTTGGTTACATCGGTTCGCCGTTGTCACAGCATTGGCGACGCTCGTTCTCATTGGATTTGGCGGGTTGGTGACCAGCAAGGGGGTGGGTATGGCGGTGCCGGATTGGCCCAACACCTTCGGATACAACATGTTTTTGGTGCCATTCGATGAGTGGCTCGGGAAGTTCGGTATTTTTGAGGAACATTCACATCGGTTGGTGGCGTCGTTTGTCGGTCTGTTAACGTTAGTTTTGGCCGCTTGGCTCTGGGTGAAAGATTCACGCAAATGGGTGCGCCTGCTCGGGATCGGTGCGCTAGTGATGGTTGTGGCCCAGGGGGTGCTCGGCGGTCTGCGGGTGACTGAGATCAACCAAAACCTGGGGCTGATTCACGGCGCCGTGGCGCAGCTGTTCTTGATTTTGATTTGTGGGATTGCACTGGTCACCAGCAGCTGGTGGCGTCGGGTGAACGTGAGCGAGGCTGACGGAGCCAGTTTTGCGGCACTAAAGGGTTTCTTGGTGGCAGTGATATGTCTGGTTTTTGTGCAACTGCTGCTCGGTGCCACGATGCGGCATCAGCACGCCGGCCTGGCGATCTGGGATTTTCCGCTGGCGCACAGTCAGGTTTGGCCGGCGACGGATGAGGCATCCATCGCTCGGTACAACGAGAACCGTGTCAAATTACAAAGGAACCTCCACGTCCAAAACCAATTGTACGACGCGAATGGGAACCCGCAGGTGTTTCTTGCCAGTGGACGAGAGATCTTATCGTGGCACATCTGGCTGCAGATGCTGCACCGACTGGGTGCGATCGCGACGCTGGCCTTGGCGGTGGTGTTTGTGGTGAAGGCCCGCCGCTGGCTTGGTCAAGCGCACGCTTTTACAAAAGCCGGTTATACGTTGCTGGGGATGATCGTTGCACAGGCCGGCATGGGGATCTGGACGATTTTGAGCAACAAGGCGGCGGACGTGGCCACGGGGCATGTGGTGCTTGGTGCGGCGTGTCTGGCACTGGGAAGTTTGCTGCTGCTGGCAGCCAAGCGATGCGCGTTTGTCGCCGAGGCAGCCAACGCCGCGGAGCGTTTGGCCAAACGCAGTGATGATGCCGGGGTTGGCACCGACCAAGTGGCAGCAGTGGCCGTGTAGATTTTATTGATGGGAAGCACAGTTCAACAGACTCAGAAGAACCAGGTGGAGAGGGTGACTGCTTGGTCCGTATTCTCCGACTTGGTTAAGCTGCGGCTGACGACGCTGGTGCTAGTCACAACGTTAGTTGGTTTTTATGCAGGGCTCAATTCCGAGAGCGGCGGTTTGGCGCAGAATCTGATCAAGCTAGGCCTTACGCTGCTGGGTACCGGGTTGCTGGCGGCCGGCGCGGCGATCCTAAACCAGTATCTCGAGCGCGATCACGACGCACGGATGGAGCGAACGGCTAGGCGGCCTTTGCCGAGCGGGGCTATCGGCGCAGAGGCAGCGTTGCTGCTTGGCGGCGCCTGCTCGGTGGTCGGGCTCTTGGCCCTGGCCGCCTGGGTCAATTTGCTGGTGGCGGT
>JAKUOU010000048.1 GCA_022451065.1 Pedosphaera sp.
GGGTGGGATTGTGCCGCCGTGGCCGAATCGCCGCAGTGCGAGAGGGAGCCGCAGCGCTGGAAGGACTTGGCCAAGCTTGAGTCTGTTTACCGCGCCTCGCTCGCTAAGGTGGGCCTGCGCGATATGCATGATGCCAGGCGAACTATTGCGGCCAAGCCGGTATTGCCGGAAGGCATCTGTCGGGTCGTGCTGTTGGGTGTTACCGACCTGGTGCCGCTTGTGCAGTCAGCGCTTGGCCAAGCGGCTGTACAGGGGGCGGCGATCGAGTCGGTGGTGTTTGGCCCGGAAGGCGGCGAGTCGCTGTTTGATGACTGGGGCCGGCCAGTGCCGGAGCAGTGGTGCGGGCGTCAGTTGCCTTTGGCCAGCGAACAGCTTCACCCTTCGCTCGATGAGCGTACACAGGCACGTGGCGTGGCGAACTGGATGAAGCGGTACAAAAAAAATGTTTACCACACCGTCGGCGTTGGTGCCGCCGACCCGAGTATCGTCCCGCATCTGGAGCGCGAACTGGGCAATGCCGGCATCCGCTATTTCAATCCTGCTGGCAGGCAGTTTCGATTTACGGCTGTGTACGCTTTCATCAAGTCGTTATTAGCGGTGCTGCAACATCCGGGCTTCAACAACGCCGATGCATTTCTCCGTCTTCCGGACAGCTGGGACTGGCTAGCGGCACAGGACGATTCCATCGAGCCGACCCAACTGTTGGCCGGCCTGGATGAGTTGCGCACGGAGCATCTACCAGCCGACTTGGCCGCGGCGGCTGCGCTTGATTTTGTGAAGCGCAGAGAAACCGAAAACATCAGTCGACGCATTACAGCTCGGTCGGCGCTGCGTCTGTTACAAAGTGCCCTGGGTGCATTGAGCAAAAATCCACTGTCTTTCGGTTTGGTTGGGTTTTTGAAAACAACCTTCGCTCAAAGGCAGTTCGACAACACCAACCCTGCGGACGCAATGAACATCGAGCTGTTGCGGCAATTAAACGAGCGACTGGTCAGGTTGGATGCCGCCATACCCACCAATGCCAAGCGAAACTCGGTTGCCGAGTTGGCGTTGGTTCTGGAGGATCTTGGTAGTGAGTCAGCGATAGTAGAACGCCCCTCCGACACGGTTGATTTGCAGGGCTGGCTGGAACTGGCGTGGGAGGACGCGCCGCACCTGCTCATCACCGGTGCGAATGAGGGGCATCTCCCGGCTTCAATCCACGGTGATCGCTTTCTCCCTGAGAGTATTCGCGCCCGGCTTGGGTTGCGTACCAACGATGATCGTCTGGCTCGTGACATCTGGCTGGTTGAGCTACTGTTGAATAGTCGGGACAGGGAGGGGCGGGTTGATTTATTCGTCGGTCGCCAGCGCATAAACGGCGACCCTCTTAAACCGTCACGCCTCTTGTTCCAATGCCCGGATGAGCAGTTGCCTAGTCGTGTGGTGCATCTTTTTGACAAATTGCCAGTCGATGAGCAGCCACCGTCGTGGAGTTCCCCGTGGAAGTTGTCGTCCGGTAAGGTGAAGCCGGTCGAAACACTCGGCGTCACCTCCATCGCCACGTATCTCGACTGCCCATACCGGTTTTATCTGCGCCATGTGTTGCGGATGGAGTCACTCGACCTCGAACAGCGCGAACTCGATGCCCGCGGTTTTGGTTCTCTGGTGCACAATGTCCTCGACGCATACGGCATGGATGTTTCCGCACGGGGGATTGAAGATGCCGAACTGAATCAGCAATATTTTGTTGCGGAGCTGGATCGCCAGGTGGAGCAACAGTTTGGTAAACAACTGTCCCTGCCTCTGACCGTGCAGCGCGAGATCGCTAGGAAACGGTTGATGCTCGTTGCCATCGAGCAATCCAAGGCCCGGCGGGAAGGCTGGGAGATTATCGACACGGAACGATCGTTTGAGGTGATTCTGGATGGGTTGTTGATCAGCGGCCGGATTGACCGGATTGAGAAAAATGCAAACACCGGCGAAGTGCGCGTACTGGATTACAAGACATCCAACAAGGCCAAGCCGCCGGCTGATGCCCATTGGCGGCGGTTCAACGAGGCACGCGACGAGGAACTTGTGCCGCGATATGCACGGTTCCAGATTGGCGATAAAATGTATCGTTGGAAAAATCTGCAGCTTCCTCTTTACGCCTGGGCGTTGGAGCAGGAGTTCGGAACGGCGATTGCCTTGGGCTATTTTAACATCCCTGAAGTCGGCGCGAACACCGGTATTTCCTTGTTGGAGCCTTTTGACCGTGAGTTGTTCAACGCAGCGGTGGATTGCGCAAAAGGGGTGGTTGCAGACCTGAAATCAGGGCGATTTTGGCCACCCGCTGACAAGCCGGATTACGATGATTTTAATGGGATTCTTTTTGGTCAAGCGACAAAGACAGCCATTGAACCGGGTAAGGAGGGTGCAGCATGAGGGCAATCCCGAACACGATGATCCGAGCCTCGGCCGGTTCAGGGAAAACCTTCCAACTCACCAACCGCTTCATTCGGCTGCTGCTCAATGGCCAAGCGCCGGAGCGGATCATCGCGCTGACGTTCACCCGCAAGGCGGCCGGGGAATTCTTTGAGGGCATCCTCACCAAGCTGGCCAGGGCAGCGAGTGACCCGGAAGAAGCCAAGCGCTTGGCCAGTGGTATCGGCCAAGCGGAGGGTGATTTTGGGCCGGATGATTTTCAATCGGCGCTGCGGGATCTGGTGAAGAAGATGAACCGACTGTCGCTGGGGACGATCGACAGTTTTTTTCATCGGGTGCTGGGGATGTTTTCGCCCGAATACGGTTTGGGTGGCGAGTTCGAGATGATGAGCGAGTTTGAGCGAAAACATACCCGCTTGTCCGTTCTCGAAACTTTGTTCACCCGAAGCCGGGGGAATCGAGGCGGGCAGGAGAGCTTGATCGAGTCGCACCGGTTGGCGACAGCCGGGCAGGAACGGCGCGATTTTGTGAACTCCTTCACGGAACATTTAAATCGTTGCCACGAACTTTTGTTGCGCGTGCCCGAGGCGAACCGCTGGGGATCGCCGGAGAGAATTTGGCCAAGTGGTAATCCTTGGGTGAAGCAAAAACAGGATTTGACAGAAACAGTGAATGAATGGCGGGAGATGATCGACGGGGCCGGATTCTCAGGCAAGCTTTGCAACGCTTGGGAAAAGATCGCGGATCACCTCGCCGGGTGGGTGCCGGGGCTGAGCCTTAAGCCTGCGTCCTCAGTCGTTTTTGATCGTGCGATTGCAGGGTTGGGTGAAATGGAGAACGGAGATTGGGAACTGCCCTTTGACAGGAAAGTCTATTACCCAACAAAAACGTTTTGCCGGAAATTCGCGCGGATTCTCCGGCATTGCGTGGCGTGGGAACTGGAAACAAGGCTCACCCGCACGAGAGGCATTCACAGTTTGCTTTCGGCATATGAGGAAGTATACGACGCCCAGGTGCGCCGGGCGGGGCGGTTGACGTTTTCCGATTTACCGATGCTGCTTGCACCGCGCGAAGGCCAAGCGGTGTTGGGTGGTGTTGGCCCAAATCAACTCGACATCGAATACAGACTCGACGGCGCGTTCGACCACTGGTTGCTCGATGAATTTCAGGACACCAGCACGGTGCAATGGCGCGTGATGGAGAACCTCATCGATGAGGTGATACAGGATCCGGAGGGACAACGAACGTTCTTTTGCGTCGGAGACCCCAAGCAGTCGATCTACCAGTGGCGAGGCGGTGATCCGACGCTTTTCGAGCGCATCGAGGCCCGGTATCAAGCCGCTGCCTATGGGGAGTTTGACACCGTTCCGCTGCATATATCGTGGCGGTCATGCGGGGCGGTGCTGGACTTGGTCAACGCCGTTTTCGGCTCCCCGACGGTGTTGCAACAGTTCGATGAAAATCAAACGGCGGCCGATCGCTGGGCCGCAACTTGGGAAAATCATCAACCCGCCAGGTCAAGGAGTGGTGAAGACGGACACGCTATGTACATCACCGTCGAGGACAGGGAGGAGCGATGGGCGTTGGTTGCTCATTTACTTGATCGTATTCAGCCCATCTCAAACGGGTTGAACTGCGCAATCATCGTCCAGAAAAACAACACGGTTCGTGAGGTGGTGGATTTCCTGCGCGGCGCACTCCCGGACGTGCCGGTCGTCGGAGAGTCGGCGACTAATCCCGGTGCGGACAATCCGCTAGGCATGGCGCTGCTTTCTCTTTTCCGAGCTGCGGCCCATCCGCGCGAACGATTCAGCTGGGGGCATGTTTCGCTGACGCCTCTGGCCAAGCTGGTTCCATCCGACCCGGATGAACGCCAGGCCGCTCTACGTCGCGTGCAACGCGATGTCTATCGGCGGGGTTTCGAGCCGGTGGTTTTCGACTGGCTTGACCTCATCGACAAATCGAACATGGATTCCTTTGCGCAGTGGCGGGCAAAACAGTTTCTCGACTTGGCGAGGCAGTTCGACGAGACCGGCAGTCGGGATATTGACGAGTTTGTTCAATTTGTGACGGCACAAGAAACGACCGATGCCTCCGGGGCAAACGTCGTTCAGGTGATGACCATCCACAAGGCGAAGGGATTGACGTTTGATGCTACCATAGTGCCCGATGTCGAGGGTTTTCGACTCGATGAAGTACCAAGGGACACCTTGCACACGCACAAAAGCGGAGACGGCGATGCCGATTGGATTCTGTCCCTGCCGAGCAAGGAAATTTGTGAAGTGGATGATAAACTCGGCACGGCACTCGCCGAGGCACGCTCCGATCGGTGTTACGAAAATTTTTGTAGGCTTTACGTCGCGCTCACTCGGGCAAGCCACGGGTTGTACGTGGTCTCCACAGAGCGCAAGCCCACCGGCAGATCATCAAACTATATCCGTTTGTTGAACGAGACATTGGCGGAAGGGGACAGTAAACCGCTTGTGGGAGCGCCGGTTTCTGCCGGGATTGTTTTCGAGCGAGGCGACTTCGGCTGGACCGAAGCCAGGCGGGCAGAGGCGGCCAAGCCTACGGTTGAACGGGAGCTTGTCCAGGCCGGCAGGGTTCACGTCCGTTTGGCTAGGCGGCGTGCTTCAGACCATGGCGCCATTGTATTGTCAGGAACACAGTTGTTCGAGGCAGGAGGGTCGGACGCCATCTCGTTTGGCCTGGCCGTCCACAAGGTTTTCGAGCAGGTCGAGTGGGCCGACAACACGACCCCGGCCAGACTGGAGTCATTCCGGGAGAGAATACCGGAAGCGGTCGCCGAGGTGGAGCGTTGTTTGGCTGATGAGATTTTGGTCAAGCGCTTGGTCCATCCTGAGGAAGACGTGCAGCTCTGGCGCGAGAGCGCCTTCGATGTGGTAACGGATAACGAGATGATCTCCGGTGTGTTTGATCGGGTGCATCTTTTTGCCGACCGTGCGGAAATAATTGATTTCAAAAGTGACAGGGTGGGGGATCAGGCATCGATGAAGAAAGCTGTCGAAAGGTACACCCCGCAGATGACAACCTACCGCCAAGCCCTGGCCAAGCTCACTGGCATTGCGGAGCAGAAAATAAGCATCGGTTTAATCTTCACTCACACGGCTCGAGTGGTGGAATTATGATCGAGACAAAAAAACCGCGCTGATTAAGCGCGGTTTTTTTGAAGCTGCCTAAACTTGGCAAAGCGCTAGACGTCTTTCCATGCGCGATCCTTGGCTGAGGCAAGGACGGCGTCGCAGACCTTGGTGGTTTCCAGAGCATCACGGAAGGTGGGGTTGCACGGGGTGCCATTGTCGAGGCTGGCGAGAAAATCGGCCACCTGATGGACAAACGTGTGCTCGTAGCCGATGCAGAGGCCCGGCACCCACCACTTGTCCATGTACGGCATGTCGCCATCGGTGATATGCACATTGCGCCAGCCGCGCGTGGTTGAGTCATCTCGGTGATCGAAATATTCGAGGCGGTTTAGGTCGTGCAAATCCCAGCGGATGGAGGCGTCAGCGCCGTTGATTTCAAATGTGTACAGTGCCTTGTGGCCGCGCGCGTATCGGGTGGATTCGAACAGGCCAAGCGAGCCGTTGGCAAAGTGACAGTGGAAAATACAAGCGTCATCGATGCCCACTTTTTCCACCTTGCCGGTGAGGGTGTGCTGGCGCTCCTTGATGAATGTCTCTGTCACGGCCGATACATCTGAGATACTACCGTTGAGCCAGATGGCAGTGTCGATGCAGTGGGCAAGTAGATCGCCCGTCACGCCGCTGCCTGCCGCATCCACGTCCAGACGCCATAGGCCCTCGCCACCTTGAGGAAGGTCGGCGCTGATGGTCCAGTCCTGCAGGAAGTTGGCGCGGTAATGGAAGATCTGGCCGAGCTTGCCGGAATCAACGATCTGCTTGGCCAAGGTGACGGCCGGGACGCGGCGATAATTATACCAAACCGTGTTGGCTACGCCGGCTTTCTCAACCGCCTCAACCATGGGTGCGCTTTCCTCGGCGGTGCGGGCAAGTGGTTTCTCGCACAGCACCATCTTGCCCGCCTCGGCGGCGGCGATGGCAATTTCGGCGTGCGAATCGTTCGGTGTACAAATGTCAATGGCATCGATGTCATCGCGCTTCACTAATTCGCGCCAGTCGCTTTCCGTCGACTCAAAGCCCCACTGCTCCGCAAACGCCGTCCGGCGTTCCTCGTTACGCGCGCAAATTGCCTTGAGCACCGGCCGATGCGCGAGGTCCGGGAAAAAGTCGTTGACGCGTTTGTAGCCGTTTGAGTGGGTTCGACCCATGAAGCCGTAGCCCACTAGCCCAATGTTGAGGGGTTTTTTTTCGCTCATCTTTTAAACAGTTGTTAATTTCAGCTGTGTGCGTCGCGGACGTCGATCATCGCCTTGAGGATTGTGTTCCACGTATCAGGATTCTCCAGGGTGGCGTTAGGGAACATGCAGCCGTCCCAGCAAATATGTTCAATGCCGCGGTCACTGGCATCTTTGAGCCAGTAGCCGGAGCAGCGCGTAATATCTAGTTTACCGTTGGGATCGTCGGCGGGGCAGTGTTTGCCGGTCTTGTCGTGGTCGCCGGCGCCGTGCACTTCGCCGTCGTTCTGCGCGACGTGGAAATCGATGGTCCACGGGCGGAGCTTGTCGGTGACTGTTTCGTAGGCCGCCCAGAATTCTTCTTCCGTATGATCCTTTTTGAGCAGGGCATCATCCGGGGCGTTGTACCCCAGCATAAAGGTGTAGGTGTGGGCAAGATCCGCTTGGAACCCCAGTGATTCAGGCATGCCAACTTCTTCCATTAGGGCAAGGGACGCTTTCCAGGAATGCAAGCCGGCCCAACACACTTCGCCTTCGGCGGCCAAGCGTTCGCCGTGATCGGCGGCGATTTTGGCGGCTTCTTTGAAGGTGGCTGCGATGTGTTTGATGTTGGCGCCGGGATCTTCAAGGAATTTAGCCACGCCAAACTCGGCTGAGTCGATACGGATCACGCCGTACTTGCGCGCGCCGTGTTCGTTGAAAATTTTCGCAATGCGGCAAGCCATCCTCACCGCGTCGAGAAACTTGCCGCGCTGCTCGGCGTCACCCATCGCGGAGTCACCGACTGTGCCGGGCCAAATGGGAGCGACCAGCGAGCCGATGTCGAATCCTTTGCTGACAATGAGATCGGCAATGCTTTTCAATTCATCGTCGGTGGCCTCGGGATTGGTGTGCGGCAGGAATAGAAAATAATCGATGCCGTCGAACTTCTGACCGTCCACCTCGGCGGCGGCGGTGAGGTCGAGCATGTGCTCGAGGCTGATCGGAGGTTCCTGGCCTTCGTCGTCGCCCTTGCCGACGAGCCCGGGCCACATGGCATTGTGTAATTTGGGTGCACTCATATTTCTGGTTAGTAACGTAAAAAAATCCGATTGTCGGGCCGGGCATGCTGAGATAGGGAGAGCGTCAGGTCAAGCCGCTGCTGTGGCGTTTGGCGAGGGGTGGGGGTAATTCGTGCTTGCATGGTGGGATAGGGGTGGGTAGGAATCCGACCCCTTTTCGGGGATTCCCACGATGCCCGCGTGGCGGAATTGGTAGACGCGCATGATTCAGGTTCATGTCCCAGCAATGGGGTGCAAGTTCAACTCTTGCCGCGGGCACCATCTTTCAAGGTAACAAACAAAACCCAATTTCACTGTTTGAAAATTATTAACAGCGAAGAAGATGATATCGAAATCTAATGGTGCTTTTTTGTGCCTCTTTTGAGTCTGAGAATCGTAAAAAACAACATGACTTTGAACCAGTTCTTGGGTTTGATTTCAGAATCGCTTTCGAAATTGTATATTTGAATTCAGAAACCGGTGCCTTTGGCTTTGGTTTGAATTCGACAGAGGTACATGTCGGAGGTGAGGTAGAGAACCGATCCGTCGTTGCCCCAAGCGACGTTGGCGATGCGTTCGCCGGTGACGAGGCGGCCGAGCAATTTTCCTTTGGGTGAGAGCACCAATACGCCGCCGGCGCCTGTGGCGAAAACATTACCTTTCGCATCGACTTTGAGGCCGTCGCCTCCGCTTCGGGGAACACGATTATCCTTGGAGGAATCGAAAAACGCTCTTGGTTCGCCGAGATTGCCGTCTGTTTGCACCGGGAAGGCGCGCCAGACCGGATCGCTTCCGTCGCTGTTAGCCACGTACAATGTTTTTTCATCCGGCGAAAAGCCGATACCGTTCGGCCGGGACATGCCTTTGTGCTGGACGATCACGGTGCCATCCTTTTGCAGCCGGTATACGCCGCAAAAATCGATCTCGCGCATCGGGTCCTCGGCTCTCTTGGGTAACCCGTAAATCGGATCGGTGAAGAAAATATCTCCATTGCTTCGGATGGCCAAGTCGTTCGGGCTGTTTAGTCGTTTGCCATTCCATCGATCGGCGAGGGTGAGTTTGCCGCCGCCCTTGGTGACAACTGAGATGCGGCGGTCACCGTGTTCGCACATCACCAATTGGCCTTGAGCGTCGAGGGCGAGTCCGTTGCTGCCGGGTTCACGTCCGTAATCGGCTACGCCGGTGTAACCAGCCGGTTTCATGAACAGTGATGCGCCAACTCCTTCTTGCCATTTCATCACGGCATTATGTGGGATGTCCGAAAAGAGCACGTATCCGCCGAACTTGTTGTTTTCCTCCTGCACCCAAACGGGGCCTTCGGACCAGTCAAAGCCGCCGCAGAGCACCTCGATCTTGGCGTCTTTTGCGATCAGTGCATCCAGGGCCGAGTCAAACCGGTCTACTCGTCCGATGTGTGCGAAGTTGGTGGTATTCTGTCCGGCAACCGTGCCGTGCAGGCAAACGAGGAGTAATGCAGTAAAAAATTGTTTCATTTTCAAGTAATCGGAAAGACAGCCATTCAGCATCGTCACTGACCGTATGTCGAGTTTTTCCCATGTGGCTGCGGTTGGCCAAAAAGCTAGGCGGTGGTGCTTCGGTTCATCGCTGGTAGCAGGCCGGGGAGTGTCGGGGGCAACTCAGCGCGAATTCAATCACAGAGTTCGCCTAAGGCTAGATCAACAGTATGAACAAGCCAGCCACGCCGGCGGCGGCGGCGATTGCAGTCCCGATCTTGAGCCAAGTGATTTTGCTGGAGTAACTTTGTTCGATGGCTGCGCCGCCTTTGTCGGAGACGATCAGCGGCATCTCACCGTCGCTTAGCACCCAGCCGTCGCCGAGCCGCGAGGCGTCTCCGAAAACGTATACCTCCTCGTCGAGTTCCAAGGCGCGTTCGGTGTACCGCAGTGTCTTGTTGAAGATCCATCCCTTGGTCTTTTTGTTGTAGCGCGACTCGAGCAGTTGCTGCAAATCCGAGTCGGCGTCGTTCATGAAGCCGGAACGAGAGAACCTGTCCTCTTCCACGACGAGCTTGATCTTGCTGGAATCCACCACCGCCTGGCCTGTGTCGTCCTTCACTACGAACGGAAGCGACTGCTCATCCTTGATGTAGGTTTTCCAATAGGTAGAATTTTCGCTGGAATGTTCTTGCTCCACATGAAACTCGTAAAACACACACGGTTGCTGACACCAAGGACTGATTAAGGGTTGTTCCGTGGTGGAAGTACGACCGCGAACCTCCGCCGGACCCGACTTGAGTTGGGCAATCGGGCTCGTTTTCGTCGAATCCATCAGGTCGTAGACCCGCTGCACCTTTCGCCACTTATAATAAAAAACAACAGCAAGCAATGGTCCGGCGATCAAAAGGATGAGAGCAAAAATCAAAAAAGATTCAGAAGTAGCAAACATTTTAAGAAACGCTCTCAAGCCTCTTCGCCCGATGCAAGATGGAATACATTGTTGAACGGGGGCGTTGGGAACTTTAATCTGTTGGGACACCGTGATGGTTTTTTTTCGAGTGGTGAACTTGGATTGGCTGGGTAGAGGTTCCCTTGCTGTTGCGCTTGGCATGGTTGCGTTTGTCCAAACGGTTGATGCGGCAGCGAAGCGACCGAATATTTTGTTCATCATGGCGGACGACCTCGGCTGGATGGACTTGGCCTGCCAAGGTAACAAACTGGTTGAGACGCCGAATATCGATCGCTTGGCCAGGCAGGGGATGCGCTTCACCAGCGCTTACGCTGCGGCGCCGGTTTGTTCGCCGACGCGGGCGGCGGTGCTCACCGGTCAGGCTCCTGCGCGCGTGCACATGACGTCGCATCTGCCGGGGCAATTTTTTCCGAAGGACAATCGGCCTCAACCGGCGGAAATGGTGCCGGCGATTGGTCCCGAACACATTACGATCGCCGAACGGTTGAAGGAGGTCGGTTACGCGAACGCGTTCCTTGGTAAGTGGCATATCGCCCCGAGCGCTGGGCCACGGGGGAAGGTTGCGCCGAGGCACTCTCCACTAGGGCAGGGGTTCGATATCAACATAGGCGGCACGTCGTACGGTGGTCCGCCGAGTTTCTTTTCGCCATACAGCAATGCGACACTGCCGGACGGCGAGCCGGGCGAATACCTGCCGGATCGGCTTGTCAATGAGGCAATCGGTTTCATCCGAGACAACAAGGCCAAGCCATGGATGGTGCATCTCTGGTTTTACACCGTGCACTGGCCGATGCAGGCACCGAAGGAGTTGCTAAAAAAATATGCTGACCGTACCGGCCCCGGGCTGAACGACACACGTTACGGCGCGATGCTCGAGGCGATGGATCTGGCCGTTGGCCGGTTGCTGGCGTCGCTCGAGGCGCTCGGCTTGAATGATGAGACGCTGGTGGTGTTTACAAGTGACAACGGTGGCTTCTCGGGGGTGTCCGACTGCCGGCCGTTGCGTGAGTCGAAGGGGCACCTGTACGAGGGTGGCATTCGCGTACCGATGATTGTGCGCTGGCCGGGACGGGTGAAGCCCGGCGCGCGCTCGGACGAGCCGGTGGTGAGCATGGATTTTTACCCAACCTTCCTGGAGGTCGCCGGTCTGGAGCCGACCGGCCAAAAACCGATCGATGGAGAGAGTTTGGTTTCCCTGTTCCAACAATCCGGTAAGCCCAAGCGCAAGGAGCTGTTTTTTCATTTCCCGAACTATGCCTGGCACATGGACAACCGCCTGGGCGGTGCGGTGCGCTCGGGCGACCACAAGTTGATCCGCAATTACGACGACGGTTCGGTGGAACTGTACAACTTGAAATCAGACCTGGGCGAAACGAAAAATCTTGCCAAGCGGCATCCGAACTTGGCCAAGCGCTTGGATCGTAAACTGGGACGATGGCTTAAGGAAACTGATGCGTGGATGCCCAGGCCGCCGAAACCAAGCGAAAAATAGGAACAGCTGATTCGATGTTACTCCGCCGTTTGACTTGTATGATTGCGCTTGGCCTTTCAGTGGCGCTTGGCCAAGCGGCGGCCAAGCGACCCAATGTGCTGTTCATCGCGATTGACGATCTGAACGACTGGATCGGCTGCCTCGGCGGACACCCGCAGGTGCGCACACCGAACATCGATCGCCTTGCCAGGCGCGGTGTGCTGTTCAGCAATGCCCATTGCCAGGCGCCGATTTGCAATCCGTCGCGCGTGAGCCTTCTGACCGGTGTGCGGCCGTCCACCTCCGGCGTGTATGAGCTGAGTCAACCGCACCATTTGTCGCCGGTGTTGAAACATGCGATCACACTCCCGGCGCATTTCAAGGCTGGTGGCTACCATGTGCTCGGACGCGGAAAGATTTATCACGGGCGCTACGAGTATCCGGCCGACTGGCATGATTTTAAAACCACCGGTGACGCGCGCAATCAGCAGTGGCGTAAAAAGCCAGTATCGTCTGTTCCCGGTATTCGCGTGCGTGACTTTGGGCCGATTGACCTGCCTGAGGAACAGTTTGGCGATCTCATCAATGCGCGATGGGCTGCCGGGCAACTCAAGCGCGATTTTGGCAGACCGTTTTTCATGGCAGTTGGAATTCGCCTACCGCACGTGCCGTTGTATGCGCCGCGCCGTTTTTTTGAGCGTCATCCGGAGAACCGGGTAAAACTGCCGCTCGTTCCCGAGGATGACCTTGCCGATTTGCCGTCAGCCGGTTTGCAGATTACGCGGTACATGCACAACACACCGCTCAACCACAAGTCGGTGCTGGTGTCTGGTAACTGGCGCGACGCTGTCGCTGCGTACCTGGCTTGCACCGAGTTTGTCGATCACTGTGTTGGCGTAATACTGGAAGCGCTCGAGGCTAGCGCCCATGCGAAGGACACTGTGGTTGTCCTGTGGTCCGATCACGGCTGGCACCTCGGCGAGAAACAGCATTGGGCCAAGCGCTCCCTGTGGGAGGAGTCCACCCGAGTGCCTTTGATTTTTGCCGGCCCCAGCCTAGGCAATGGCAACTGCTCGCGTCCGGTTGGACTGATTGACTTGTACCCGACGCTCAACGAACTTTGCGACCTGACCAGCCCGCCGCAAACGCTCGAGGGCCATTCACTCGTGCCGCTTCTACAGAAACCCGACGCGGCATGGCCGTACCCGGCGATCACGACATTTCACCAAAACGACCACACGATCCGCACCGAGCACTGGCGTTATATCCGCTACGCCAACGGCGACGAGGAATTGTACGATCGGGCTGCTGATCCGCACGAGTGGCATAATCTTGCCGCCAAGCCGGAGCACAAAGGCACGATCGTTAAGCTAAGGGAGCATCTCCCCAAAGTGAACGCTGCTGATGCACCTGAGCGTTCGCCATCACGCTGACAAACGCTGTGCCTATGGCACACCCAATGCGTGGATAGGGCGCGTATTGGTAAAAAAACGGTTTTTAATTCCCTAAAACCGGGTATAAATCGCCTCGGCATACAGGTTGCTGCATTTCTTGTTGCCTTCGAAACTTATGATGTTTTGGTCTCGTACAAAGTAACGGTTTTTGATGAACAACTTTTTATACAGGGTAGTTGTTGTCTGGGCTGGCTTGGCGGCATTCGGAGCGCGATCGGATCAGGTCGTGATCAACGAGGTCATGTACAACCCGCGTGGCGATGCGCCGGAATGGATCGAGCTGTCTAATATTACCGCCACGCCGTTCGACATTGCCGGCTGGAAACTGCGGGGCGACGTTGAGTTGGATTTTCCTTCTTTCGACGGAAACAGGGCGGACGAGGCGTTCCTTGGTCATTGGCAAAAGATCATCCTGACCAATATTGATTCAGGATCGTTTCGGCAACAGTATGGAATTCCCTCCAGCGTAAAGGTGTTTGGGCCGTGGACCGGGAGTTTGCCCAATGAGGGTGGTCGCATCGTGGTGAGGGATAAAAATAGTGTGCTGGTTTGCACGCTAGGCTACAACGATCGCGGCAGGTGGCCGGTCGCTGCCGATGGAACAGGCCACACGCTGGTGCTTCAGAACTCGGATCTTGTGGTGGATGACGGGCGCAACTGGTCGTTCAGCAAACGGTCGGGCGGCACGCCGGGCGGGGACCCGATCCTTGGTGTGGAGACACCGGTGGCCAGCCCGGAGGTGAACCTGTCGTCTGGCATCGTGCTCCTAGATTACGGCGATCGTTGGAAGTACAACGACGAAAACAGGAACCGCGGTACAACGTGGCGCAGGACGACTTACAATGATGCTTCTTGGAAGTCCGGCTTCGGCCTGCTTGGCTTGGAAAATTCCGCATTGCCTGATCCAGGAATCAAGACTGAAATAAACAAGGGAAGCCAACTCTGCTACTACTTCAGGAAACAGTTTACATACAATGGTGATCCTAGTGAGGTCACGCTAACGATTGACCAGATTGTTGACGATGGCGCGGTGTATTACCTCAACGGCTCGGAGGTGGGCCGTTCGCGCATGCCGGGTGGGGCGGTGAGCTTTACCACCAGGACGTCCGCCACGGTCGGCAATGCTGTCGAGGAAAAGGGTGTTGTGACGATCGCCCCCGGTAAATTGAAAAACGGCTCGAACGTGCTGGCGGTTGAGGTGCACCAGACGAATACGACCAGTTCGGACATCGTTTTTGGCTGTCGATTGAGCGCATCGGTCCCGGCGGCCAAGGGGGTTGTCATCAACGAAATTCATCCCATCGCCGGCAAGGACGCCTACATCGAGTTTTACAATCCAACCGACAAAGTCATCGACCTTCGGGGGTATTATCTTAGTGACGACTCCGGCGATCTCGACAAGAGGAGGGTCTCGAGGTCGTTGAAGATTGAGGCCCGCTCGTTGGCCACGATTTCGTTCACGGCCGCCCGACTAAGCGTCAAGTCTCCGGTGACGGTTTATGTGACGAAGCCGGACGGCAAGACCGTGGTGACGGCGATCCGGGCTGATGTGGCGCTGGACGGCCGCACGATCGGCCGCAAGCCAAGCGGAGGCTCCGAGTGGTTTCTGTTCTCTGACGCCACGCCGGGTACGGCGAACATGAGCCGCGCGTCGCTTGGTCAAGCACTTCGACTGAACGAGGTGCACTACACCAGCGAGGGTGCCATCGACTGGGTGGAGGTTTACAACGGCGGTGATGGTGCCGTGAATCTGGATGGCTTGTCACTGGCCACGAGGCGTGATTTTTCCGACCGCACACCGCTGCTTGGTGAAGTACCGGGTTACGGCAGGAACGTTATCGCGGTGGACTTCGAAGCGAGAGGTCAAATGCCGATTTACCTGCTCAACGGCGATTCGGTGCTACAGGCGGAGTTGCTCGACCGTCCCGAAGGAGAGGGCTCGGTGCAGGCGTTTCCGGAAGGTGGCAACGAATGGTTCACTGTGGCCAAGGATACGAAGGGGCATGGCAATAACCCAGCACGGCACGAGAACGTAATCATCAACGAGGTGATGTTCAACCCGCCGAGCGATCATCGCAGCGGTGAGTACATCGAGTTATTTAACCGCGACACCGAGGCGATCGACCTGTCAGGCTGGCGTTTTGTCGATGGGGTCAACTTTGCTTTTCCATCCGGGGCATCCATCGCGGCGGGCGGCTATCTGGTGGTTGCCGCTGACACCGACTATGTCCGGCGGGTATACAAGTTAAATAACGTACTGGGAAACTACGATGGGGAGTTGAGCAACCCGGGAGAGTTGCTGCGGCTTGAGGACGCCGACGGTAACCTTGCCGATGAGGTTGAATACAGCAACCACGGCAACTGGCCTGGCTGGACCAAGGGCGGTGGCAGCAGCATGGAATTGGTCAACCCTTGGGCGGACAATCGCCTGCCGTCGGCCTGGCGGGACAGCGATGAAACAACCAAAAGCAGTTTTCGTGAATACACTACCACCGGGCGGTGGCGGCAGTTAAAAACGATGGGTGGCGCCACCGATTACCGGGAGTTTCATATGCACCTAGTCGGAGACTCCGAGATCGTTCTGTCAGAGATTCAAGCCATCAGTTCCAGGACCAAGAAGAACGTCCTCACAAACGCGAACAAGATGTCCACCAACAATCGAAGTGCCAACGGTTGGCTGTCTCAGGGTAACCACTGGGCGACATACATGAACGGTCAGGAACTGCATCTCATCTCTGATGGTCACGGGGACAACAGGCCAAATCGGATGGAGATCGACATGAGTTCTGATATTCGCCGCAATGATGACCTCACCATCAAGTTTAAGGCCCGCTGGGTTAGGGGCAACCCAAGGCTGATCGCATGGACGTGGGACAAAAGCGTGGCTGGCAGTTTCCTGGTCGAGATCCCGGAGAACCTCGGCACACCCGGCAAGCGCAACTCGACGTTTGCCTCCAACACGCCTCCGCAGGTGGATGAACTGCTGCATAGCCCGGCTGTACCAACGTCGAGCCAGTCGGTGCGTGTCACTGCACGAATCACATCAGTCGATCCGCTGTCGTTAGTAAGTGTGCGCCACCGTGCCGACTCCTCGAATAACACCGGTTCCTGGAAAACCAAAACAATGTACGACGACGGCAGCCGTGGCGGAGATGAGGTGGGTGGGGACGGTATTTTTACCGGCACATTGACCGAGTACCGAAACAACGGTCGTCGTGTGCAGTTTTATGTGGAGGCCCGAACCGAGTCGGGGACGAGCCACAGTCAACCAAAGTGGGGGCCGGATCGGCCGGCGTTGTACGTTGTGGACAATCGCAAGCCCAAGACAGACCTGCGAACGGTGCGCCTGGTGGTTTCCGACTACGATATGGGGGCGGTCAGCAACGGCGGTAGTTCTAAGTATAAGTACAAATTTCCGCGTCTTTCCAATCATTACTTCAACGCCACATTCATCTCCAACGAAAAGGATATTCGATACAACTGTGAGATGCGCAACAGCGGCAGCCCGTGGACGCGCGGCAACCACCTGAACAGGGGCAAGTGGAAAATGCCCAACGACCGACGTTTCCGTGGGAAGTACAAGCTCTCATGGGATGACGATGCCAATGGCCGCGTCAGCAGGAATCGCCTGACCCGTTACATGCTTTACCTGATGGGGCATGTGGTGAACGAGAACGAGATGATCTGGTTCACGGTCAATAGCAGTTCACCGCAAATGCGTGAGGAGGTCGAGCCGGTTGCCAATGATTTCCTGAGCCGTAACTTCACCGACGGTGTCAAGGGCAACCTCTACCGCATCGACGACGAGTGGTGGTTTACAGACAGTTGGGATCGTCAGAATCGCAATGCCGACTGGAGTTACAAAAGTAGTGACAACCCGGGGCGCTATCGATCCGAGTGGATGAAGCGGACCAATGAGTGGGAGGATGACTACAGCGCATTAATCAACCTGTTTAAGACCGTCCGAACATCCTACAAGCAAGAGCAGATCGAGCGACTTGTTGATCCGCACCAGACAATGATCATGTCAATGGTGCGAGGCTACATCGATGACTGGGACTCCTTCTCGCTGAGACGTGGCAAGAACGGCTATTTTTACCAACGCTATGACGACGGCAAATTCCAGTTCCTGCACTGGGATAGCGACCTGGCATACGGTAATGCCTCATCGAGACTATACCAGGGAATGCCCGGCTTCAGCAGCTATATCAATAAGCCCTACAACAAGCGGCTTTTCTACTCCTACCTTGCCGAGTTTACCGAGAACTATACCTACAACTCACCGCGCATGAATGCATGGCTTGCCGCCGAGGAGCGGGTTAGCAGCTCCTACTCGGCGCGGGCCAGCGAGTATAAATCCTTCTTCTCCGCTCGTCGCAACACGGTTAAAAGCGAGTTGGGTACCAACTACTCGCGCAAGAAATTCGAGATCACCACCAACCAGGGTGGCACGATGAATTTTTCAAGCGACCGTATCGCCCTCAAGGGCACTTCGCCTTACGGTGTGATCAAACTTCGAGTGGAAGGACACCCCGAGGCTAAACCAGTTTGGACCGGCCTCACCACCTGGACCATCAACGGCATACAACTCCACAAAGGCGAGCAAACGGTCAAGGTGCTCGGCACCGACCAATGGGGCAACCTTCGTAGTCAGGATGAAATCAAGATCAATAAGTCCAGCAACGCTGCGCCGGTGGCGGTCCTCAAGTCTCAACCGGCCTCGTGGAATGTCCTGACGGACGACGTGCTGAAGCTAGACGCCCGTGAGTCATACGACCCAGAGGGTCAGGCTCTGGTGTTCGACTGGTCGGCGAGCAACCTTGGGGAGATCGAGTTGAGGCCGTTTGGCCAAGCGCGAGCCGAGGCGGTGTTCACGCGGCCCGGCCTGTATGCCTTCACCGTCAAGGTGACCGACGAGGTGGGCAAGGTCTCGCAAGTCGAACGCGAGGCCGCAGTATACGGTACAACTGGCTTTAGCGGTTTTTCCGACCCGATACTCGAAGACTATTGGTCTTCTTTGAACGTCAAGCCACGCCGTAATTTTTCGCCGGATGCGTGGTATTCGCTTGACGATGTGCCCGGCTGGCTCGAGCTGCAGCTGCTCAATACCGCAGCCAAGCCGTTGGCCAAGGCCAATCCGCAGTACCCGTTCATCAACCGCCCATTGCCGTCCAAGTCCGACTGGGCATTGCAGGCAAAACTACGTTTGGTTTCGCGACAGTACGGAGACTACGACGCCGGCCTGATGACGGTGATCGGTGAGGGATGGGGCGCGGCGCGCTACACCGTTGGATTCAACAACGGAACAAAGTTAATGGTTCGCAAGGTAAGTCGCAGTGGCACTGTCACCACGCTCAAGACGCAGACCATCTCGCTCGAGCAGATCGCGGTGCGAATTGTACGAGAGGGCGACACGCTGGTATTCGAATGGAAGGTCGATGATGCATGGAAGGTATTGCACCGCTCGGTGATCTTTGCCGACACACCGGCAGTCACTGGCGGTCTGTTCCTCGCGACGGAGAAACCGCAGTCGATCCGTGTTGGATTCGACTATGCCATGTTGGTTGATCCTTCTGCTGTGTCACCGCTCAAGGGCAATTTGAGCTTGAGCGAAGTCATGTATAATCCGATCGGTGGCGACGCGTTCGAGTATCTCGAGTTGCTTAATGCCGGCAGTAGTGAGGTGAATTTGCGCGATGCACAATTCGATCGAGGTATTACTTACCGCTTTGGCAACCTGTCGCTTGCTGCGGGTGAACGGATCGTCGTGGCAAAAAATCGCGAGTCTTTTCTCTCGCGATACGGCACGGTGGGTATCCGTCTTGCCGACGGCCAGTTCGAGGGCCGGTTGAAAAACGGAGGCGAGACAATTGCTCTGATCGATGGCGATGGCGACCGGGTGTTTGAGGTGGACTACGGCGACAGCGGCGACTGGCCCGGTCGTGCCGATGGCAACGGCAGTTCGCTCGAGGTAATCGATCCGCAACTCGATTTGAACAATGCCGCCAACTGGAACTCAAGCATTCGTTACCACGGTACCCCGGGTGATGGAATTGGTCTGGCGCCAACAGTCGTCATCAACGAGGTGATGGCGCACTCCGACTTGCCGCTCGAGGATGCCATCGAGCTGCACAACTTAGGACAAGTGCCGGTCGATATTGGTGGATGGTTCCTCAGCGACAGCGCCAACAACCTGCGCAAATACCGAATCCCGGATGACACCACCATTTCAGCAGGCGGCTATGTCGTTTTTTACGAACAGTCTTTCCTGCTCGAGAATGACGACAGCGGTTTTTCGTTGAGTTCTGCTCGAGGAGACGAGGTCTGGCTTACCGAGGTCGATCTGGATGGTACACCGGCACGTTTTGCGGACAAGGTTGACTTCGGACCGTCGGCCAACGGTGTGTCGCTCGGTCGTTTTCCGAATGGCACCGGACCGTTTGTTGCGATGGTAGACCAGTCACTTGGTACGCCTGTTCGTGCAGGGCAGGATCCCTCGCTGATTGCGTCATTCCGTGCCGGAAAAGGTGCGCCAAACAGCGGTCCATTGATTGGTCCAATTGTTATTAGCGAGATCATGTACGCGCCAGCTGAAGGCTTAGCCGAGTACGTGGTATTAAAAAATATTTCCGATGTGAGCGTGTCGTTCTTTGATCCGGCCAATCCGGGCAACACTTGGGAGCTGGCCAATGCGATCTCGTTCACATTCCCGCCCAACTTCGTGCTGCCGGCGGGCGAGTCGTTGTACGTGGGTGGCGTCGAGCTATCGCAATTGCGAGCACAGTACGAACTCGACAAGTCAATACAAGTGCTTGGACCGTTTGATGGCCGTCTGAACAATGCGGGCGAGAGTTTGCAGCTGTTGCGCCCGGATGCGCCGCAGACGCTGCCGCCAAATATCGGCCTGGTGCCGTACATCCTTGTCGAAAAGGTGAAGTACAGCGGCACCGATCCCTGGCCGGTGATGCCAGGGCAGGGAGGCGTGCCGATCCAGCGCATCAACTTGTCAGCCTACGGCAACACTTCGAGCAATTGGACCAAGCCAGGTGACGAGAAGGATAGCGACCTCGACGGCATGCCAGATAGATGGGAGATCGCTCAAGGGTTCGATTTGCAGGACGCGGGCGATGCGTTACTTGATGCCGATGGGGATCGCTTGACCAACTTGCAAGAGTACGCCGCTGGAACCGATCCCCACGATGCAGAGAGCGGCTTGAAGCTGGAACTCATTCGTTTACCCAACGGCATGTTGCGGGTGAGTTTTGAGGGAGTACAGGGGAAGAGTTATTCGCTGCAATCCAGCATGTTGCTCGGTCAGGAGTGGCAGCCTTTGAGTAATTTTTTTCCAAAAACGAGCTCAAAGGTGTCACGCACGATTTCTCCGCGGGTTAGTCCTGAGCGGTTCTTCAGGCTGATAACACCAGCCATCCCTTAGCGCATCGATGAGTTGTTTTTGGCTTCGAACCATTGCTGGGCTTGCGTTCATCTGCTCGGGCACGGTTTTGGGCGAGGTCGTCATCAACGAGATTCATTATGACGCCGATCCTAAAACGGATGCGATTGAGTTTGTTGAGCTTCATAATGCCGGCGGAAAGAACATCGACTTGTCTGGCTGGCGTTTTTCCAACGGCATAAAATACACCTTTCCGGCGAATACTTCTCTTGAGTCAGGCGGTTATCTGGTCCTGGCTGAAAACCCGGCGGAACTTCGGCGTAAGTTCAAGCTAAGTGCGTCGGTTGTATTTGGGCCGTACATCAATCGTCTTTCAAATGGTGAAGTATTGACACTACGTGATGTGGCCGACCAGAGCGTTGACCGGGTGGACTACCGATCTGGTTTTCCCTGGCCAACTGCAGCGAGTGGCGCAGGCAGTTCGATGGAGTTGATTCATCCCTCACTCGACAACGATCTGGGTGGTTCATGGCGTTCTTCTGGTCTTCGGGCGTCTGCCAGTGAACCTGTCATCTTCATTGCTTCCGGCCAATCGCGCTGGCGGTACCGCGCAGGCAGTAGCGAGGCGTCTTCACCGAGATCGGCCTGGCGAAAGCTCGATTTCAACGAAGACAACACTTGGAAAAATGGTCGGGCGCCAATTGGCTACGGCGATGGCGACGACAGCACGACAATCTCGATGCAGAACAACTTTTCATCCGTATATCTTCGCCGAGTATTCGATGTGAGCGCTAACGAGATTCCAGCGCGGTTGGCATTGCGCGTATACGTGGACGATGGTGCGGTGATATGGATCAACGGCAAGGAGGTCGCACGTGTTAGCGTCCCCGGAGGTGTGCTCCGTTACAACTCGTTTGCGAATAGCCACGAGGCTGCGTGGGAGGAGTTTTTGATTTCGAATCCGGATAAACTCCTGGAACCGGGTAAAAACATTATCGCCATCCATGCTCTGAACACCACGCTGGGTAGCAGCGATTTCTCGATTGATGCCGAGTTGCGCACACCTGACCCCGGTGAAGTTTCGGGGACACCGACTCCCGCTGCAGTTAATTCTGTGTACTCTGTCAACGCACCGCCACAAACCCGACAGGTCAGGCACGAGCCAGAGCAGCCACGTGCGAATGAACCATTGCGCGTCTCTGCCAAGATCACTGATCCCGATGGGATCGCCTCCGTGACGCTGTCATATCAAGCGGTTCAGCCCGGCCGTTATATCCGGAAAACTGACGGGAGCTATGAAAAAGGGTGGTTGGAGTTGCCAATGACCGATGGGGGGTCAGATGGAGATGCTATGGTGGATGACTTGATTTTTTCGGCATTAATTCCGCGAAGTGTGCAGAAGCACCGCACCCTCGTGCGTTATCGAATCCGAGTTGAGGATAAGTTGGGCAACTCGGTGACTTTGCCTTACGCCGACGATGAACAGCCAAACTTCGCCTACTTCTGTTATAATGGGGTGCCGACTTGGTCCGGTTCGAATCGTGTGGGCGAACAAAAGGAAACCTTCCCATCAAGCGTAATGGATTCACTGCCGACTTACCATCTGATTGCAAATAGCAATGACGTCATCAATTCGCAATACAATGGCTCATTCGACACGGTGCATTTCAAAGGTACATTGGTTTACGACGGCAAGGTCTATGATCACATTGAGTTCCGGAATCGTGGAGAGTTTTCCACCTACGTTTCTGGGAAGAACAAATGGCGCCTGTATTTTAACCGTACGCACGGTTTGCAGGCGCGGGATAATTACGGCAGGAAGTACAAGCAACCGAAGAGGACGATCAACCTTAATGGTTGTGCTGCGCCGTGGATGCCGGTCAATCGCGGCATGGCCGGGATGGAGGAGGCAATCGGTTTTAAGTTGTACAATTTGGCCGGTGGCCTGGCGCCCGAGACTCACTTCATCCATTTTCGTGTAATTGACGACGCCAAGGAGGCGCCGACCGGTTCGCGTAACGCCCAATACGAGGGTGACCTATGGGGTCTTTACCTGTATGTCGAGCATACTGACAGTCGGTTTCTCGATGAGCGCGGCTTGCCGGATGGCAATGTGTATAAGATTGAGGGCGGTAACGGTGACAAGCGCAATCAAGGCCCGACGCAATCCATCAATTCATCGGACTGGAACAGCTTCCGCAGTGGCTACAGTCGCTCGCAGTCGCTCCAGTGGTGGCGCGATCATCTCCATCTGCCGACGTACTACACGTTTCGCTGTGTGAACCGGATCATCAGTAACGTGGATATTCGCGAAGGGTGGAACAAGGTCTTTTACCACCACCCGGACGATCATTGGTACCCGGTGCCTTGGGATCTGGACATGTTGATCATCCCGGAGACACATTGGCAGGGAGCTATCAATATTGAACGATGTCTGAGTCGGCATAAAATCTTGAATATCGAGTTCAAGAACCGCGCCCGCGAGTTACTCGACCTGTTGCTTGACGATGACTCGCCGACCGGTGGTCAAATCGGCCAGTTCATCGACGAGCATGCACGCTTTATCAATCCGCCGGGCGCCCCGCTGACCTTTGTTGATGTTGATCAGTTCATGTGGAATTACCATCCTCGAACAGCTGGTAGTCATCGTGGGCAGTTTTATGTTTCGCCGAAGAGCCAAAGCAACCGCGGCGGCACGTGGACGCGACGGCTCAAAAGCAAGGATCACGAGGGCATGATGCAGCACATGCTTGGGTTTATGACCGATACGGACACTGGGCGATGGAGCATAGGTGACGGTGATCCGCACGGCTACGGCTACAACTACCTTGAGTATGAGGCGAAGTTCACAGATATTCCCAAAACGCCTTCCGTTATCTATTCCGGCCCGAATGGTTTTCCACTGAACGAGCTGCAGTTCAAAAGCACTTCCTTTGAACCGGGTCGGCCAAGCAACAGTAGCAAGTTCACCGGCATCCAATGGCGGCTGGCTGAGGTGTCCAATCCCAAGACGCCATTTTTCGAGCTTGGCCAACCGTGGAAGTATGAGGTTAACCCGGTTTGGGAACTGGAGGCTGATGAGTTCGTCGGGACCGTGGCTGTCCCGCAAAGCATTATCCGCAAGGGCGGCACTTATCGCGCCCGCGTGCGGGTGCGCAACGGCACGATGGCGTGGAGCCACTGGTCATCGCCTTTGGAGTTTGTCGCCGGCGAACCAAATCTGGGCGATCTTCACGCGGGTCTGGCATTCAACGAGATCATGTACCACCCGCTTGACCAAGAGGACGTGACTGCCGGCGATCTGGAGTTTCTCGAGTTGAAAAATGTAGGTCAAACGACACTGGACTTGGGCGGTCTGTTTTTCACGAGTGGCATCGAGTTTGTTTTTCCCGAAGGAAGCACCCTTGCACCTGGCGAGCTTTTTCTAGTCGGTAAAAACCAAGCTGCGCTGCAAATCCGTTATCCCGGCTTGGTTGTGGATGGAGTCTTCGATGGCAGGCTGGCCAATGAGGGGGAGACAATTACGTTGTCGGCCGGGATCGACGCACCGGTGCTAAGTGTCACTTATGATGACGCTGCGCCTTGGCCGCTGCATGCCGATGGCCTGGGTTTGTCGTTGGTCCTAGATACCGACAGTGAGCTTGGTTTCAGAGTCGGCACAATTCCTGGAGGCAGCCCAGGGAGCGACAATTCCGGCCTGGCAAAGCCGGCGGATGACTTAGTTCTGACCGTGACACGATTGGGCAACGGTATGCTGCGTGTGAGTTTTACGGGAGTGCAGGGGAGAGGTTATTCACTGCAAGCCAGCCTGGCGCTTGATCAAGCGTGGCAGCCTTTGAACAATTTCTTTCCAAAAACGAGCGGGAAGGTATCACGCACGATCTCTCCGCGGGTTAGTCGTGATCGGTTCTTCAGGTTGGTGACTCTAGCCAACCCTTAGTGCGTGGATGCGGATTACAGCTCGTCGTTGGATTGGATAATTTTCCCGACGAGACCGTACTCTTTTGCCTCCTCCGGTGTCATCCAGAAGTTCCGGTCGGTATCTTTGGAAATTGTCTCGATCGGCTGACCGGTTTGGTCAGCAAAAATCTGATTGAGCCGTTCGCGCATCTTAACGATCTGTTCCGCCTCAATGCTGATGTCCGATGCCTGGCCACCGACGCCGCCGCTGGGTTGGTGCAGCATGTAACGGGTGTTCGGTAGGCTGAAGCGATCCTCGAGCGGCGGGGCGGCATAGATGAGCGCACCGGCGCTGGCGACCCAGCCGGTACCGACGACTTTTACGCGCGGCTTCACGAACTTGATCATGTCGTGAATGCTGTCACCCGACTCCACGTGGCCGCCGGGCGAGTTGACATACACCGTGATGTCGTCGTCCGACTCGGAGGCGAGTAGTTGCAGTTTGGTGCAGAATTCGCGGGCTACCTTCTGGTTAATCTCGCCGTACAGCATGATCGTTCGCGACTTGAGAAATAGTTCCTCAAGTTTGCTCATTGAATCCTTTTCGTCTTTTTTATCCTTGCTCATCGTGGAGGCACGCGACGTGCGCCGCGCGAGGCCGGGAGACTGAGTGCAAGCCGCTCCGGTGTAAAGCGGGAATCAACTTATACCGTTCCGTAATAATTCGGCCGGGAGTATCGGGTTGGCACCCTTGCGGGAGGCGACGAAGGCCCCAAGCCGATTGGCCAAATCGGCCGTCTTTTGCAGTGGCCAGTTACGAATCATACCATGCAGAACCGCTGCGCTGCACGCATCACCGGCGCCGACCGAGTCGGCGTTTGGTTCGGGTTCGAATTTTGCCTCCTGGCCAAGCACAATCGAGTCGGCGGTGTGCAGTGCGGTGCCGAGTTTGCCGCGTGTCAGTACGAACAGGTCGAGTTCGAATTGATCGATGAGTCTTGGAATGGGCTCTGACGTTTGGTCGAGACTGAGGAGTGAGGTGACAATTGTTAGTTCCTCTTCATTCATCTTGACGATCGAGGCGGCGCGGAAACTGTTCTCAAGCACCTCAACAGAAAAGTAGTCCTGGCGAAGGTTTAAATCGAGCAACCGGACTGCTTGAGTGGCCGTATTGACGAACCGTTGAATTGTTGAGCGGGCTAGTTCTGTGCGTTGTGACATGGTGCCATAACAAACTGCATCGCAACGTCTGGCCAAGCCAGCCAGTGAATCATCCCAAGAGAGCCGATCCCAGGCGACGTCGCGGATAATTTCGTATACCGGCTCGGTTCCTTGCAGAGTGATTTTGACAGTGCCGGTTGGAGTGTCGGGATCGATTTGAATGAATGAAGTGTTTATTCCTCGTGAGGCAAGTTCGCCGAGCAACGTTTCGCCAAGTTTATCACGGCCGATGCGACTGACCACTATTGCCGCGTTGCCTCCGATAAGGGTTCCGAGTTGGTAAGCTTGTACAACGGCATTAAGTGGAGCGCCGCCAAGCTCTGGACCACTTGGCAGCACGTCGTAAAGCGCCTCCCCAAGCCCGACGATCATTGGGGGTGAGTCACTCATCGGAGCGTGGAGGCTTGCAACAGCACCGGGCGCGGCTTGACGGTCCAAAATGAAAAGCCCTTGAGCCGTA
>JAKUOU010000049.1 GCA_022451065.1 Pedosphaera sp.
GATATGACGTCTCCGCCGTGTACGACATCCGCAGCGAAGCCGCCACCGAACTGGCCACCGAACTCGGCTCTGTCGCAGCCAGTACACTTGCACAGGTCACCGAATTGTCGGATGTCATTATCACGGTCGTGATCGACGACGCCTCAATGCGCACAATCTTTGCCAGCGAGGGAGACAGCCTTCTCACCGGCGCCGAGGGCCGTGTGTTTATCAACTGCGCCACGATCAGCCCGGCGGTGCACGTAGAGGTCGAGCCTCTGGCCAAAGCCGCCGGCGCGGAGTCGCTCGAGGGCTGCATGGCCTCTAGCATCACCCAGGCGCGCGACGGCACGCTGTACCTGATGCTCGGCGGCGAAAAAGCCACCTACGACAGAGTCGAGGAGTTGCTCGGCAAATTGTCGGTCAACAAGCGCTACGTCGGCACCTCCGGCAAGGCGGCCCAGGTCAAGGCGCTGGTCAACATGGTGATGAATATCAACACCGCCGGGCTGGCCGAGGGACTGGGCCTAGCCGATGCGCTTGGCCTCGACATGAACATGGTTATGGAGATTTTCTCGCAGACCGGCGCCAATTCCCGCGTGCTTGAGACCGATGGCGAGGACATGCGCGATCGTGACCACGAATGCTACTTCTCCGGCGCGCACGCCGCGAAGGATTCGGGTATCGCGCTGGCGCTTGGCCAAGAGAAAGGCCTCAACCTCCCGATGGCCGCCGCCTCAAAGGGGCAGTTTGACAAAATGATCGAGAAAGGTATCGGTGAATTGGACAAGTCCGGCGTCGCCGAGCTGACCTTCAAGGGTCGCACCGCCTGAACAGAGAACTCCGTTTCCCGAAAGGCGGCCAAGCAATTGGCCGCCTTTTCTGTTTTTCGCTTGCACAGGTAGCTGGGATTTGGTTTTTTCCACGGCCTTTGAACGGCCAAATGCCCTGGGATGGCAATTTTGACCGACTTTTAAGCAAGGATGGGCAACAACCAGCACAACGGCAACGGACGATATTCGGCTAAGGGAATGGCCAAGCCGGTCAATTTCCTCTGTATCGCACCGGACGCGCACGAGGTTTCCGTGATCGGTGATTTCAACGATTGGAACGGCGACGCGCACGCCATGAACCGGCAGTTTGACGGCTCATGGATAACGCAGATCGAACTGAACCACGGGCACCACCGTTACCAGTTCCTGATCGATGGCAGACCATCGCTCGATCCCAGCGCCAACGGCGTCGTCCGCAACGAGAAAAATCAGCGTGTCTCGCTCATTGCCGTCAGCTAATCCCATGTTTCAAACAAAAAGGGCGGCCATCACGCCGCCCTTTTTGTATCAAGATTTGCTGGGGAGAATTAGTTGTTCTCTGGATCCGGCGGCGGAGACTGCTCCTTGAGCCCGACCGACTCGGCGATATCCTTGAACTCGGTGTGCTCGACCGTGTTGAGGCACTTGCCGCGCTCGGTGAGCTTCTCGTTGATCTTGACGACCTTTTCCGTCATCTGGTCGTGCGTGTCCTGAGTCCCCCCCGCGACGACAAAATTATCGCCGGTGGTGATGCGCTTGTGGCCGTCGGAATCCATCCCGAGCCCCACCATTACTGATTTTTTTCTGTCGCTGCCCCCTGGCACGCCGAAAAGGTAACGCCTGCGTAAGACGGGTCAAGAGACAAAACCGAGCATTCGTCGCCCGAACCGGAATGCGATTCTGCCTTTCTCCTCATTCGGTTCGCCGATAAACTTGGCCAAGGGCAGATGAACATTGCCATCTCACAGATCAACACCACCGTTGGCGATTTCGACGGAAACTCGGATAAAATCGTCGATGCGTGGCGGCACGCAGACGAGGCCGGCGCGGAGCTGGTCGTGCTGCCGGAGCTGGCGCTGTGCGGCTACCCGCCGCGCGACCTGTTATCCAAGCCAGCGTTTCTCCGGCAAAACCAGATGGCACTCGAGCGCCTGGCCAAACGCGGCGGACGTGCTGTCGCCGTCGTGGGCTACGCCTCCATCAATGAGACCAACTCCGGCCGCCCAGCCCGCAATTCCGCCGCCGTGCTGCGAGACGGTCAAGTGGCTGCCCTACGGCACAAGACACTGCTGCCGACCTACGATGTGTTCGACGAGGACCGCTACTTCGAGCCGGCGACCGACAACACGCCGGTGGAGATTCTAGGCAAAAAAATCGGCATTACCATTTGCGAGGATATCTGGAACGATGAGGTGTTCCTGAACGACCGCCGCTACGGCCGCAGCCCCACAGACGAACTCACCGGCGGCGGCGCGGAACTATTGCTCAACCTCTCTGCCTCGCCGTGGAACCTCGGCAAGGAGCACAGCCGGCACGTGCTGCTCTCGCAGCTCTCGACTAAGGCCGGTTGCCCGGTGGTTTACTGCAATCTCGTTGGCGGCAACGATGAACTGGTGTTCGATGGCGGCAGCCAATACTACAACGGTCACGGCGTACTTGGGGCTAGCGGCGAAATGTTCGCGGAGGATCTGCTGCTTGTGGACACGGAGACCATCGTGCCGAAGTCAAGCGACACTTCTGGCGACGACGAGAAGATTCACAAAGCGCTCTCGCTGGGTGTACGCGATTATCTGCACAAGTGCGGCTTTGCGTCGGCGGTTATCGGACTGAGCGGCGGCATCGACTCGGCGGTGACAGCGGCGGTCGCCGTCGATGCGCTTGGCGCGGAGAACGTCCGCGGCGTGGCCATGCCGTCGCAATACTCGTCACAGGGCAGCCTTGAGGATGCCGAACACCTGGCCAACGCGCTGGGTATCCAGTACGACGTCGTGCCAATCGGGCCGGTGTTTGAGCAACTCAAGTCACAACTCGGCAAAATCTTTGAGGGGCTCAACGAGGACACGGCCGAGGAAAACATGCAGGCACGTATCCGTGGCAACATCCTCATGTCGATGTCCAACAAGTTCAGCTCGCTACTGCTGACCACCGGCAACAAGAGTGAGTTGGCGGTCGGTTACTGCACGCTCTACGGCGACATGTGCGGCGGCCTGGCCGTGATCAGTGACCTGCCCAAGACTAAGGTTTACAGCCTGGCCAAGTGGATCAATCGCGACCGCGAAATCATCCCCGAGTCCACGCTCACCAAGCCGCCATCCGCCGAGTTACGACCCGGCCAGGTGGATCAGGATTCGCTGCCGCCGTACGACATGCTCGACAGCATCCTCGAGGCGTACGTGGTGGACGGACAGGACGCCGATTCGATCATCGCCTCCGGCCACGACAAGGTAACGGTCGAGCGGATCATCCGTCTGATCAACCTAAATGAGTACAAACGCCGCCAGGCCGCACCTGGCATCAAGATTACCAGCAAGGCGTTCGGCGTCGGTCGCCGCATCCCGGTGGCCAAACGCTTCACGTGAGTTGTTTTTTATCCGCGAATAAATGTGAGAGGATGCGACCGAAGCAAATGCTTCGCCAAGCGGGCTGTGAATAGGTTCTTCTTGTTTTCCCTGAATGTGACGGCACGCTCGCACGTTACTTACTGCGGCTTGGCCGAAACCGAGGCGCCACCGCCAATAACCATTTATCCTCAATGAGAAAAGTTTTTTACCTTGGAGTCGCTTTGGCTGGCTCCGCAGGCTTCGCCTTGGCTGCCAATGGAGAGGCCGCAAGCCTGGCCAAGCCGCGCCCATCTATCACCGCCCTGCGCGTGGAGCAGCCGCCAGTGATCAACGGCGTACTCGATGATGATGCATGGAAAAAAGCCCCGGCAGCCGGTGACTTCATGCAATATGAGCCCAAAGAAGGCGTACCGATGACCGAGCGCACCGAGTTTCGCGTCCTCTACGATTCTCGTGCCCTCTACATCGGCATTTGGTGTTACGACTCAGAGCCAAACAAGATTCTCGCTCGCACTATGTCCCGTGATGACTATCCAGACGAGGACGATTTTGTTTCCTTCTCCATCGACCCTTTCCTTGATCGCCGAAACGGCTACATGTTTGCCATCAATCCAAACGGCACTCGTTTTGATGCCATCATCAATAACAACGCCTACGCGGGTAACAGTTGGGACGCCATCTGGAGTTGCCGAGGCAACATCACCGACAAGGGCTGGTTCTGCGAAATCGCCATCCCTTTCGACTCAATCCCTTTCGAGCCAAACAACTCCATCTGGGGTTTCAACATTTCCCGAACGATTCGCCGCAAAAACGAGCGTGGCCGTTGGCACAGCGAGGGACGACACCTCAGCACCTCGGCCATGGCAAACGCCGGCGAAATCCGCGGCCTGGAGGGGCTTGGGAATATCACCAAGTGGGAAGTCCTCCCCTACGGCATGGGCAAGTATCAGCACAACAACGACACCGGCGTCGGAAACACACTGGGCGACATTGGAGGCGACCTTTCCTATCGCCTGGCGCCAAACCTGAGCGCCAGCCTTTCAGTGAACACCGACTTTGCCGAGACAGAGGTCGACTACCGCCAACTCAACTTCACCCGCTTCTCCCTTCAGTACCCAGAGAAACGCGACTTTTTCCTCAAGGATTCGGGCGTTTTTAAGTTCGGTCCGCCTTCCGAACGCCGTTCGAGATCACAGTCCAGCACCCCGTTCTTCAGTCGCCGCATTGGCCTTACTGATAGCGGACATCAGGTTCCCATCAATTTGGCGACCAAGATCACCGGTCGGGTCGGCAAATATAACATCGGCATGATTGGAGCCATGATAGACGAACACGACGACATCGAAAGCCAAAGTGTCTTTGTCACACGTATATCTCGAGATGTGCTCGATCAATCGTCGGTTGGCATGATCAACACCATCGGTGATCCGAATTCCGACAAAAACACCTACATGATCGGGACGGATTTCAACTATCGCACGACCAAATTCCTCACCGACAAGACGCTTCGTGCCAGTTTGTATACCATGGCTAATTTTGACGACGACACCGATTGGAGCTACGCCCACGGCGCAGGTATTAGCTATCCGAATGATCTTATTGATGGAGGCATGTCGTTTTACCAAGTCGACGAGGAATTTAAACCCAAGCTAGGCTACACCCGCCGAACTGGAATCCGGCGATTCGGATCATCCTTCTCCTATCGACCGAGGCCCGAAAACATCGAATGGTTGCGAAAATATCACCTGAGCTACAGGAATTCCATCTACACCACACTCGACAACGACATTGAATCGCAGCAGCATCGTTTCTACATACCATATCTGGACTTTGAATCCGGCCAAGATTTCTACTTTTTAATCGAACAGGAATACGACAAGCCGGACCGCGACTTCGACGTCTCTGGCGGTGGCATCGTGCCGGCCGGCGAATATTGGATGACCAATTACGTCTTGGACTTCGACCTCAAGGATTCCGGCTTAATCACCGGCGGCTTCGGCTATGAGTTAGGCGACTGGTACCACGGCGAAAAACAAACCGCCTACTTCCGGCTTGGTTTTGATCCGGCCAAGTGGCTCAATACCAGCCTTAGTTACAGCATCAACCAATTTGAACTGCCTGACACTGAGTTCGATGCACAAATTGCCTCCGGGAACATTCGAATAAACTTCACTCCCGACATGGGGTGGTCGCATCTCATCCAGTACGACAACGTTTCAGAATCCATCGGCTACAACACCCGTTTTTTCTGGGAATTTAAACCGGGCAAAAAGTTTTATGTCGTGATTCGCCAAAACTACGGGGACGAAGACCACTTATTCTCCCTGCGCGAGAGCGAATTTGCTATCAAGGCTTTGACCACCTTCCGCTTCTGAACTTGGACGATCACCAATAGCGAAAAACACTGATTGCCCGACCATGGCGCCCCAGTAGCGGGATAAACCATTGACACGGAAAGCCGGTTTCGCTAACAAGACCGGCCCTTGGCCACGCCAACGGAAAGACGCATTAAACCCTCAACTTCAAAGAAAAATGGCACTACGATTGGGCGATGAGGCTCCAAATTTTCAGGCAGAGACAACCGAAGGTAACATCGACTTCCACGAATGGATAGGCGACGGCTGGGCAATCCTGTTCTCCCACCCTGCTGACTACACGCCGGTCTGCACCACCGAACTAGGCTACACAGCCAAGCTCAAGCCGGAGTTCGAAAAGCGCGGCGTCAAGATCATCGCGATCAGCGTCGACCCGCTAGAGGATCATCACGGCTGGATTAGCGACATCAACGAGACGCAGAACACGACCGTGAACTTCCCAATCATCGCCGACCCGGACCGCACCGTGGCTACCACGTATGACATGATCCACCCGAACGCCGCCGAAAAGTTCACCGTGCGCTCGGTGTTTGTCATCGACCCCAATAAAAAGATCCGCCTGACGATCACCTACCCGCCGGCCACCGGCCGCAACTTCGACGAGATCCTGCGAGTGGTGGACGCTCTGCAACTGACCGACAACCATTCCGTGGCCACGCCGGTCAACTGGCAGGATGGTGACGACTGCATCGTCGTGCCGACCCTCTCCGACGAGGACGCCACGGCCAAGTTCCCGAAAGGCTTCACCACCATCAAGCCATATCTACGCGTCACGCCGCAGCCGAACAAGTAACCTCTCTTTCGCCAAATGGGGGCTGCCAGACGGCGGCTCCCTTTTTTTTGTTTCCACAGCCAAGCGCACATGCAACCAAGCAACATACAGGTCATCGGCGAGGAACTGGCCATCAAGTGGGACGATGGCGGGGAGTCGTTCGTGCGCCTAGCCAAGCTACGAAAAGCCTGCCCCTGCGCCGGCTGCAAGGGCGAGACCGACGTGATGGGCAACGTTTACAGGGGCCCCGAGCGGCCGTACAGCCTCTCGTCGTTTCAGGTTCAATCGCTCGAGTTCGTCGGTGGCTACGCCGTGAAGCCGGTGTGGGAGGATGGCCACAGCACTGGCCTGTTTGCCTTCGACTACCTCCGTGCCGTCGCCGATTCCCCCGGCGACGAATAGCCACAAATGGTTTGTGGCCAAGTGCTTCGCTGACTAGCCTCGCTCATGCGCTTCGTGACCAATTGGCTGGGCTTTGCCCTGCTGGTTTACTGTTGTGCTGCCCCTCAGGCGCGCGTCTACCTTGGCAACGAGGTGCTCTCCATGCGCGGCTTTGAGACGCTGCGCGGTAAGCGCGTCGGCCTGCTCACCAACCCCTCCGGTGTTGATGGTCGTGGCCGCTCCATCATCGACATCCTCCACAAGTCGCCCAAGGTCAATCTCGTCGCATTGTTCGGTGCAGAGCACGGCATCGATGGCCGAGTGCCGGCCGGTAAGGAGTTCCCCAACAGTACCCATCGCCACACCGGCCTGCCGATCTATTCGCTCTATGGACCCGGACCCGTTCGCAAGCCAACGCCGGCGATGCTCAAAAAAATCGACTGTCTCGTCTACGACATTCAGGACACCGGCGCACGATCGTACACGTTCATCAGCACAATGGGATTGTGCATGGAGGAATGCGGCAAGGCCGGTGTCGAGTTCGTCGTGCTCGACCGGCCGAACCCGCTCGGGGGCCAGCGCGTCGAGGGACTCATCCTCAACCCCCGCTTCAAGTCGCTCGTGGGTCATTGGAAAATCCCCTATGTGTACGGCATGACCGCCGGCGAACTTGCCTACATGATCAGTGGTGAGGGTTGGATCAGGTATCGCCCCAAAATTTCCATCGTCAAGATGAAAGGCTGGACTCGCTCGATGCACTGGCGCGACACAGGTCTTAAGTGGGTACCCACATCGCCAAACATCCCGCACGGCAACTCCCCGCTGCACTACGTCTCCACCGGCGTGCTCGGCGAACTCGGCGCAGGGAGCGGACTCAGCATAGGCATCGGCGAAGGGATGCCGTTTGAGTGCGTCGCCTCCACCTGGCTGGATTCCACAAGTATGGCTCGCCACCTCAACAACCGCCGACTACCGGGCGTACGCTTCGAACCTCTTCACTTCAAGAGTCGCCGAGTGAAAAACCGCACCTACTCCGGCGTCCGTATCAGGTTCACCAACCCCGCCACCACGCCTCTGATGGCAATCAACTACCATATCGTCGATGCCGTGAAGGCGGTGGCCAAACGCGACATCTTCGCCACCCGTGTCAGGAGCGGCCGCAGCTTCAACATGTTCGACAAAGTCAACGGCACCGACTCGATCCGCCGCGACTTGGCCAACGGCCGCTCAGGCGCAGCCATCGTCAAATCGTGGGCCGAGGACGAGGCCCGCTTCCGCCAACAACGCGCCAAATACCTCCTCTATCGTTGACGATTGGCCAAGTACTTGGCCAAATTTTTCTTTATTTTTTAAGACCGGTCTTTAGACTGCCTGCCTTTTTGAAAGGACGGGTCTGCCCCTTCCCTGACCTATTTTCCACACACTTTTTATGAGCAACTATTCGCAGGCTGCCTTGAAGGCTCAACAAGATCGCAACGACCAACTGATTGCCGACTCGAAGTACATGCGCTCAAGCGTCACCTCGCAGGTGTTGCCGCTACAGATCGATATGGGTGGCACCGACGCGCTCGACAACAAGCAGATCGCCACGTTGAAGGCGCTCGAGATCGAGGCGGCCCGCATCTCCATCTCTTCGTTGGCCTCGCTCGCCACAATCGGTGAACTTGACCACTTGGGCGGCGGTCTGGACTTGATCCCGAGCCTGATGCTCACACTGGCGGCGACCGATTATCAGAAGGTCCAGTTCACAATCGAAAACGCGCACGCCAGCATTGGCTACTACTCGTCACTCGCCACGCTTGGCTTTGTTGAGCGCGACTCGGTGGTGCACCAATTCCGTCGCGGACTCGATATTCCGGGCCATGTCTCTTGGGTGCCGGGTGGCACGCAACTCAATGGCGGCCGCCTCGGCGTAATGATCCCGGTCGCCGCTGGCCAAGCGATGGGGATGCGCGCCCGCGACCCAGAGTCGTGGGTCATCTGTCACTGCGGCGACGCCGGCTGGATTTCCGGCCAGGCGCTAAACGGCTTCAACGCAGCCGACATCGGCAACCTGCCGCTGACGTTTGTCATGCAGCGCAACGGAATCCAGTTGTCCGACTCGAACAAGAACGTGATGGACAAGGATCCGCGCCCGATCGTTGAGGCGATGGGCGTCGAGATCATCGAGATCAAGTCATTGTTTGAGCCCGCCGAAATGTTCAGGGCTTACAAGCAGGCACACAGCCACGCGATGGAGGGCCGTCCGACGATGATTTACCCGACTGGCTACGCGTCTGACGACGTCGAAAAGGTGGACTTCAACTGGCTAGCCGAACGCTTCGGTATCGGCGACGAGGTCGAAGCCATCACAGGAAAAAATGGCGTCGCGATGGATCAGAAAATCTGGGTGCCGGGCGCGTTGATGAGCTACCGCGATGTCGTCCCGATGCTCGAGTGTGTGCTGTTGGTCAACAATCTGCCAGGCGGTGCTGGGCATCACGACGGCCATATGAAGGGCCGTGACGAAGTCGAGATTCTCGCCAACACGATGCTCACCCGCAACCCAGCGCAACAGGCTGCGTTTGACGACATCCACGCTGCCACTAGGGCAGAAGTAACCACCAACGCCCGGCCAGCCGCTGGCACTGAGAACCTCACGCTTTCTGTCGGACAACTGAAGGAAGTGAGCCTGCCGGAAGCCGGTAAAAAAACCAGTGCCCGTGCCGGATCAGAGGCTGGTTACCTCGCCGTGGCCAAAGCGCACCCAAATGATGTGTTCGTCGTGAGCTGCGACCTCAACCCATCGACCAAGCTCGGCAAAGCCTGCGCCAACATCCCGGCGCAAAACCAAATCGAGTTGAGCATCGAGGAGCAGGCCGCGCTGCTCATCGCTGACGGACTGGCCATGAGTTCCGATAGGCCGCAGGTGAATGTCGTGTCAACTTTCTCCGCGTTCTTCGAGGGCATCGCCCGCGAGGGGCTGGAGTTGTGGCGCTACCAGCGAAATCTCAATGGCGTCAACGAGGGCCTCAATGTCATTATGCACATGAGCCACGTCGGCGCCTGCACCGGCCGCGACCACTTCTCCGGCTGGAGCCTCGACTGGGTGACGCTCGCCATCGGTTACCTGCCATACGTCGATCGTTTTTATGCCCCGGCCGACGCGCGCGGCGCATTCGTTGCCGTGCGCGATGCGTGTGCCCGCTACGGTTCGCATATCGTCGCCATCCCGCGCGACAGTCTGCTCGTGCTCTCCAACGAAAACGGCGACGCACTTTTCAACGCCGACAGCGAGTGGGAAGCCGTCACGCCGCTCCGCAAGAGCCACGGCGCAAAAGTCGGTATTCTCGCGCTCGGTGCCACCGCCAGCATCGCGCAACAGGCCGCCGTGGAACTCGGTGGCACAGCTGATGTTTACGTCGTGAACGGGCTACCGCTGCCGGAAAAATTCCTCGACGGAATCTTCGAGCAATACGATGGCGTCGTGACGGTAGAAGATGGCATTATTGGAACTCGCTGCACCGGTGTTCGCGGGTTCGCTGGCCTCGTGCTTTCCTCCGCCAGCAACTCCGGCACGAAAACCGAGCACATCGGTATCGTCGATCCGCGCATCGCCCCATCCGAGGGTCACGACGAGGTGTGGGAACATTTCGGGCTGACCACCGGCGCAATCATTGATGCTGCTAAGTCGCTTGTCTGACTCCCCCCAAGTTACGGGGAATCACTCTACCAACCGGATTCGGTAGAATCGGGCTTGACCCAGCGGGACGTCGCTCTCGACCTTGGCGAGGGGCTGAGCCAAGTTGGCAGTGAACTCGGCCAGCTTGGTCCAGCCGTCACTCACGGTATCGGAAGACTCGACACGGTAACGGCGGCCGGGTGACACATGCACGGAGATTGTCACAAGCCCACCGGTGACGCCAATCGACTGGATGGCGAAACGGCTGTCCGCATCGTTCGGGTCGGTTTCGCTTCGAAACTCGCCAAGGTTTGTGACGCCGTCATTGTCGGCGTCGGCCATCGCGTCGGCGGCATTGGCAGGATTCAGACTGTGCGCCACCTCCCATATGTCATCCATGCCATCGGCATCGCGGTCGGCTGCTGCAGCCGTGGCATTGGCCAGCCCAGCGGTCGGCGCGGCGGCGAGCCAGTTGTCAGGCTCGTTGCCAAACTTGCCAGCCTCTTTGCGTTGCAGCGAAAGCCCGGTGCCGTCGGCGTCGCTTGGCCAAGGTTCGCGGTTATTGTACGACACGGTTTCGACCGGAAGATACGGCACAAACCCAGCGTCCTCATGGCCCAGTCCCTGCGTGTTATCAGGCTGAAAAAGGCGCACTGACTCGCCACCGTTGGCCAAGCGGCCATCGAACGGCCCGATTATTGGCACGCCAATTGGCACGTTGTAATGCTCGCGGAACCGCTCCGCAACCGTTGGCTCGGCGGCGGGATCAAAACCGCCAATTAACAGAAAACCGCCAGGCTGCAGGACTGTATTTGTCGGGAAGTCCAGCTTCACCCCGCCACGAAGCCGCCAGGTGTTTTGCGCCTCGATCGGGTTGAACAACGGCACGGGATGGTCGCTAATATTGTGCAGCTCGACATACTCGAGCTGCGCCTGGTCAAGACCGGCAACATTCTGCTGGCCCTCGTACATAATTTCGCTGATGACGACCGGGCCAACTTGCGGGCCGGTGTTGGCCTCGCCCCTGCCCTTGCGAAACGCAAAAACCGACTCGGGGGCTTCGACGCCGAATGTGCGCCTGGCCAACGGCACGAACTGCGTGCCGGAACGAGTCGTCACACGGCCAACGGAGACGCCGTTGGCCATTGGTGGAACCGCCTGCACAGCGCGAAAACCGCTAGGGTTGCCGTCCCCACCGACTTCCGAAAGGTAAACCGTGTCGCCGTGAGCGGAGTTCAGACTGAAGCCAGCATCAGCCCGGTTAAAATCGCCCTCGTAGATCACCGTGTAGCCGCCCGCCGCCAAGATTGTGCCGACGGGAATGACGAACTGTGTGGGTGAGTCAAACGCATCTCCGAGCCGCCAACCACTGATGTCTACCGATCCCTCGCTGAGATTGTGTAGCTCGATGGCATCCTCAAGCGGTGCGTCACTGTGTGACAACACCTCATTGATTACGACCGTCGATATGGGCAGATAGTTGCCGCCGCCCGGCGTGGGGGTCAGCGGGAAATCCTTCAGCCCCTCCGCGCCGTCCGGTAGTCTTCCGCGAGAGATACCCTCGGCCTGGTTAAAAATCTCGACCTCGTCGACCGCACTACGCTGTTTCCCGTATAGGCGGAGCAACTCGCCACGGCCGCGCAGGCTGAAGTTCACATGCCCCGCCTCGGCCGAGCCGTCAGCCACCCAGCGCACCCAGCCCCGTGCAGGGATGAAGGTACGATCCGGAACGGTGAACTTGGCACGCCCCACCGCCGTGGGATCGTCGGAGAGCGTCATGCCGCCGATGTCCACCGGCTTGATTTCCGGATTGAACAGTTCAAACCAGTCCGCGCCGGTGGCCGGTTTTGCCATCCACTCGTTGAAGACAACATTGAGCGGGTTGGCCAACGCGACCGGTTCTGTGTTCAGCTTGCCCGGCGTCGGCTCGATCAATAGTTGCCAGCGGCCATCGCTCATGCCGATCGACCGGTCCGCCACTTGAAAGCCATACTCAATCGAGCGCGAGAGAAAACCGTCTGGATCGAACATGTACACACCGCCGCCCTCAGCCGCAAGTGGGAAGCCAGTGTTTAGATCACCAACCGGTTGACTGTCATCAAATCGCACAACGAGGTAGCCACCCACCTTGATCGTCGATCCCATTGGGAAAATCCAGTCACCGACACCGTTGGCGCGGCGCGACAGGCTGACACCGTCCAGCGACATGTCCGATCCGGTATCGTTGTGAAACTCGACCCAGTCGGATGTGGCGTTGCGGCTGAACGCAAGTACCTCGTTGATCCGAGGGCCGTTGTAGGCCGGGACAATATTCGGTGCACCGGGCGTTGCTCCCTTGGTGAACTTCACCTTTCGGCTACTGCCGTCAGGCCGCAGGCCTTCCGAGACACCGGATTTTTGTTTCGCATAGCTCATCGTCGCAAACTCGATGCCCTCCGCCGTAATCAGCGTGATGGTTGCACCATCAGACGGCAACGATAGATCGACATGACCCGCGCCAGGGCGGGTATCGAGCCAGACACGCATATAGCCGCGTGGTGAGATAGTGGCGATGCGATGCAGCCCGTCAACCTCCTGATCGACTCGAATGTGCAGGCCGGTGATGAGCGCCGGGGCATTGGCATCTGGGTTGTACAACTCGAGCCAGTCGCGGCCGCCCTCCCCAGCGTCGGCGAGCCATTCATTGATGACAAGCTTCGTGAGGGTCGCCGGTTCCGTGGATTTATTGAGTTTGCCAAACGTCGGCTTGGCCGTTGTCCAGCCGTTTGCCGTGCGGACAATCGACGAGCCGATGGCCCCGAATGTCACGGCATCAACGCGCAGGCCATCGGCATCAAACAGCGCAACCGAATCGCCCGCTTGATCAAGGCCAAAGCTGGCTCGCAACCCGTCGCCCTCCACCGCGCCGCACCAGATACCAAGCAGGCCAGCTTGGCCAAGTGCTGTACCGTCCGGGAATGTGAACGTGTTGTCATCACCATCACGCAACGTCCAGCCAGAGAGATCAACGGCCGCCTCTCCAAGATTTTGCAGTTCGACAAAGTCTGGCTGGGGTGAGAGGGGCGACTGCACATGAACCTCATTGATGCGAACCGACGGCACGACAGGAGCAGCGCTGGCCCTACCGGGTGAGCCGGCCTTGGCACTACTATCGCGCCAGTTCGACGCTGCGCCTGGATCACCCAGAAGATCGACCAACTCTAATGAATGGCCACCACCATCAGCCAAACTTGGCCAGGCGCTGGCGTCACTGAAATCCACCTCGACAACACGCCGCCACCTGGCATCGAGCAAGGCCAGTCGCTCCCCGCTGTTCGACAGGCTGCCCCGATACCAGCCATCCACAGTCAAACCGGGGTAGCGCACCTTGAATGAGTCGGGGTCATTGTCGGACGCCAGCACGAGAAACTCGCCAGGGCCAATGACCACATCGCCGGCGAATGTAAAGTCGATTCCATCGAACCGATGCCAACCAAGCGACACATCGAACGTTCCGCTGTTGTGCAACTCGACAAACTCGTACTCACTACCGCCTGGCGGGTTGTACATGATCTCGGTGAAACGCAGCGGCGACCCGGCCCGCCCGACCTGAAACGAGTGTTCAACCAGCGCGCTCCATTGGCCATTGAGCATCGATCGGGCGCGAATCGTGGTGTCGCGGATCAGCTTGATCGGCTCCTCATATTGAACCACGCCGTCGGCCACCTCGGCACCACTGCGTTGACCAAGCGACAACTCGGCGTTGATGAGCATGTCGGAACTACCGAGGCCGGAGTTCAGGCCATGAATGGCGAGAATATTGTTTCCGCTCTTCAGCCTGTTAATGTGCTTGCCGACGTCGAAGCTAACCCAAGTCACCGCCGATGCATCGTCGTGCCCACCGTTGGCGCCGGCGTTCCAGGCGGGGTTTAGCGTAGCGTTGGCGTTGGCGATGCGGGTGCCGTTGAGGTACGCGACGAAACCGTCATCATACTTCATCCAAAGCATCATGAAGTTGGATTTTTTTTTGTCCGATGCCGACACGTTGAAAGGGATGCGCACGAACACCGACTGGTTGATGTCGTTCATCTCGGTGTCCACGTCGATTCCGATGTGCGCATCGTAATCACCGTTTTGGTCGTAACCGACACCGTCGTTACCACTGTCCCAGTCGTCATGGTCAAACGGCTCTTTACCGCCGTGCCAAGTCTTTCCAAGGTCATTGCCACCATTGTCCACAGACGGAACCATTGCCCATTTTTCTGCGTTACCCGAAAGAACAGTTTTACCTGTTTCCACCATCGCTCCCGGGCGGCGCGGATCGGCGCCATCGACCGTGTAATACACCTCGCCCTCGGGTGCACTTAACGTGAGTTGATAACCTGCCGGAACAGCCCCGCCATTCTGGCTGAACTGCGGCGTATTATCGGAAAACTGAATCTTTTGGCCGGCCATTTGGCTCATGACGATGGCGCGGCGGCGCGGCACCCAGGTAGTCTCAACATGCGAACTGAGATTTCTCAGAACGCCCGACATTTCCTCCTTCATTTCGCGGAAGCGACGCAGCACGTTCTCGTCGGTCAACGCGCCACCGTTGAAGTAGTGAATCTGCACCCGGTCAGCAAAGCGCATCCGAAATTCCGGATTCTTCTGCAATGCCCTATAAAAAACAGCAATGTCCGCGCCGCCAGCGAGCGGACCGCTGCTGAGGTTGTTGCCGTTGACGCTGCGGCCGTTGTTGCCGAACGACCACTCGGCGTCCCACACAAGGAAGCGCCACTTCGCGCCGGGCACGCGCTCGCGTGCGGCACGCCAGTTATTGTGCGGCCAGTCGCCGGTGTTCGCGTACACATTGAGCATGATGTAGTCGATGAAATTGTCGATATCCAACAACCTATCAACAGCCGAATAGTTTTGTGGGATGGTGAGATTTTTCTGCAAAGCGCTTTTTAGCTGGTTCCATTTCACCATGTTGCCCTCTCGAAGTTCACCGAACTGCGCGATGATATCCCACTCCGAATCGCTGCCGTTCCACGAGTTCAGAAAGTCGCTATCAATACGCTCGGTAGGGTTGTAGTAGCCCTTGTTTGAACCGTTTAAATAGAGGTTCATGAAGGTGCCCTGCGCAGAGATCTGCCCCATGTCCGCCGAGAGCCGACGAACCAGCTCGTCGATAATGAACGGATTCGAATGGTCATTCATCCCGGCCCGCAAAACAATGTGATTGAAATCCTGAACCTGTAGCTCGGGAAAAATATCATGGCGCAGCCTCCCTGGCCCATAATCGCCGCGGAAGTACAGGCGAAAGGAATACTTCCCGGCGGGCGGTCCTGAGTTTGGATTGTAGCGCCCGCGAATATAGTCGCCGCCCTGCACGCGCAGGCCTGCGTTGGCCTGAAGCGTCTCGCCGGTGTCAGGATAAATCAGCTCCATTGAGACCGGCCGCTCCCAGGCAATGCCGCGCTTGGTCGTGTTGCGTGGGTTTGTTTCCATGATGCCCGTGTTCCCCCGCAGGTTGGATTGCTCAGTCACCAGTGACATCAATGGAAGCGATGTCACCGACTTGCCAAGGTTGTAGGCAAACGTGTGCGTCTCCACTCGCGACGGCAGCATCCCGCTCTTGAACACGGCCGCCCGCACCACGGTCGTCCGTCTCACCGACACCGGATTAATGTACTTCTTTCCGTTGGATGCAGTCGGCTCAGAGTAGTCGGTCGTATAACGGATCACTGCATCCGGCTCGTCAGTGGTAATGTGCACCTGAAACTGGGCATCGTAAATGCCCCGCTGCGCGCTGAACTGCGGCGGCGCAAGCAGGCCACGAATCGTCCTGCTACCGTTGACCCTTCCCGGCGTGGGTGACTCAAACCAGCCCCATCCGCCGTTGTCCAACCGGCCGTAGGAAATGTTGCTACGCTGCTCGGGATAAGCTGGTGTAATCTCGTCAGTGACGCGGCGCGGTAACTCCGGGCTGAACAAGCCAAGATACTCACCCTCCACGCCCAGTTTGAAGTTGGTGTGAAGCGCCCGACCGGACGCACGGCGGTTTTTGCCGGTGGCATGCACGATCAGCAACGCGCTTGGGCGGATCGTCACGCTGGGAAACACCCACTTGCCCGGCTTGGTCACATCGTCGCTTAACGACCAACCGAGGAGGTCAACCGTGTCATCACCGTTGTTCTGCAACTCAATCCAGTCACCAACGTCGCCCTCTTCGTCCTTCAAGCCGTCGCGATTGGCTGCGAGAATTTCGTTGATGACCACCTGGCCCGGCTCGTAGCCGGCGTCGACGTTGTAATGCCACCCCTGCGTGGCGAGCGAATTGGGCTCTGACGCCATGTCGGTCACGCCGTGATCCGCCACCCACTCCACCGTCACGATACCGCTCCCAGATGGCTCAAACTCAATCTGCCACGGACCGCTAGCCACACCAGCGATGGACCCCGGCAACTTGCCGTTTACCCGCAGATCGGCGGCCTCAAGGCCACGGACCGGCTCACTGAAAAAAAGGCGCACGCGGTCCAGGTCGCGCACCGTGCTGCCTGGTGGTGGTTGGATGGATGCCAGCACGGGCGGCATGTCGTCTACGATCCGGTATTCATGCGTCAGGGCAACAGTCGCGGCATCCATCGGGTTGGGCGGACGGGCCGTGTCAGCGATGCCGTGGTTCGGGTTCCACGACAGGGTTGCCTCGCCAAAGTCACCCTGAGCGAAAATGAACGTCCACATGGTGTTGCCACCTCGAACCTGAAGTGCCGGGTTGCCGTTGAGCCAGAGATCGTCCGCGTCAACTCCCGTGACCTCCTCGTCGAATCGAACCGTAACCTCGCGCAGCAAGCTGACATTGCCCGGCGACGGATCTAACGAGGCCACCTTTGGCGGCGACTTGTCCGGCTGAAAACTCCGAAGCTCGGCATTCATCATGAAATCGCTGCTGGTCAGGTTGGTATTGAATCCCATGATGGCGATCTGGTTTTTGCCATCGACTAGAAACTGCGCAGGATTGTCCAGGGCGAACGTCTCGAAATTGCCGGACTCATGACTAATGCTTGCAAAAGAATCGTACGACAGGTCAGCCGACCCACCAACATTGAGCACCCGCTCACCATTGATCCAGACGACGAATCCGTCGTCATAATCTACCAGCAGGTCGAGAGCGGAAACCTGGCTGGCTCGAGCCACGGTGAAGGTGCGGCGAAAAAACATTGTGGAGTATTTGTTACGCATGTCACGTAGCACCGTGCCACCATTGCCGTCTCCGTAACGAATTGGCGAGGCACCGCTTGGCCAATCGCTGTCGTCGAAATTTGATTCAGTCCACTCCAAGTCACCGCCGGAGGGATGATCGTTACCCTTGTAATAACTCCACTTGGCTCCGCGCGCAAAAAGCGTTCCGGCATTGGCCTCGCTGCCAAACCAGACACCCGCCACGAGTGCCAACGCGGCCAGCGAAAACGGAGTTATTTTCATTGCTTGGGAGTTATTTGCCCTTCTTCCGATTCATCGCCATCACGCTGAGCCCGCCAAAAATGGTGCCGGATCCACCGGTGATGATGCGCTTCACCGGCAGACCGGTCTTGGGATCCTTTTTAAGCGGATCGTCACTCATGCGCTGCTCGATCTCGAAGCGACGAACTTTCTGACCCTTCTTCTGCGGAATAGTCTGGTAGGTGTAAATGGGCATAAGAGGCTACATTTTAAGACACCCCAAATCGTATCGAATCAGGCGTGCTGATCAATCACTTTCCCATCCGCCTCGTAGGCGACATAGAACGGTTTTCCGTTTTGAATCGTAACACAAATCAGGTGCCGCTTGCTCTCCGCCTTGGCCAGGTACCACAACTCACCCGGCTTGGGCACCGCACGGGTATCGACGCCCCAGCAGCCGTCGCCGAGGTAGAGGATGCCTTTTTTTCGATCGATTCGGTTGGCTCGAAGCGGATGAGTACGCTTGTAAGTGTGATGGTCATTCTCGAAAACAGCCGTGACGCGGTACTTGTCGAACAGCGGACACCAGTTCTTAATAATCTTCTTCGCCAGCGGATCCTTGGACGAATCGTTGGTGCCATTGGGTGGCTTGGCCGTGCCGTAGGCAGGCTTGTGGTAGCACGGGAAAATGAAGGGAACCTTCCCGGCGCGCTTAGCCAAAACCTGCCCCAGCCAGGTGGTCTGCTCCCCTTCGACTCGCTCGGTGAGATCCGAATCCAGAATGATCAGGCTCATATAGTTACCGATGTCCAACACGTAAAAACTGCGCTTGGCCGGCAGTGGGAACAGGCTGTAAAAATATTTGGCATCCTTTGGCTTCTTCCCAGTTCCACCGGAGACCTCGTGATTGCCGATCGCCACGACCATAGGGATCAGGCAGCCGTCCGACTTTCGCACGCTGTTAATCATCCACGACTCCAGCCAGTCGTCCCACTTTGCCACATTGTTCTTGTTGGCATCTGCGTAGGCCAGATCGCCGCCAAGCAGCGCAAACCACGGGTTAAGCTGCGCGGCGCGCTGGTTCATCGCGTCCAATTTTTTCCGGCTGTGCATCATGTCACCACCGGTCACGAATCGAAAGTTGGACGGGAGCACGCGCGGCAAGGTGCGAAACTTGAAGTACCGCCCGCCGCGGGTCGGCCCTTGGGAGCGGATCGTGAAAATGTACACAGTATCGGGCTCCAACCCCCGTAACTCAACATGGTGTATGATCCGTTTTTTCTGGTCGGCAAACGGATGCTTGAAACCTCGGGCAAGCGTCCACCGACTCCCAGGCTTAGCGGCCAAGCGGCGATACAACACGTAGTCATTGCTCCCCCCGTCGCCGTCCATCCAGTTAACCACAAGGGTTGAGGTAGGATCGGAGCGCCAAGTGAGGTACACCAGCGGCCCCTTGGCCAAGCGCTTAGCCAAGGCCCGGTAAGGCGCTGCCACCAAGGTAGATAGTACCAACAGGAAAAATCGGCGCCCGGTTTTTAACAGTTCAAAGCTCATAAAAATAAAAACAGGGCGAAAAATAGGCGCGAGTACTTATGAGTCAATGCGAGGATGCAGTTTTTTTGTGAAAACAGCCAAAAAAGACACCTTTTTTCTTCAAAACAACGAGTTGACTCACTTTAGCTTTTTGGTAGTGTTCCCGCCCCTTTGCTTCCGGGGGGTTCTGGATGAAGACCTATTTACCAAAGATAGACAAGCTGAACCGTACTATTGATGAGCAGCCGCGTAAGTGGCACATGATCGATGCCGACGGTGCCGTGCTGGGCAAGGTGGCCACGACTGCGGCTGACATTTTGCGCGGCAAAAACAAGCCAACCTTCACGCCGCACCTCGACACGGGCGACTTCGTCGTGGTCATCAACGCGGAGAAAGTCGTGCTGACCGGGAACAAGGAAAAAGAAAAAGTGATGACTTCCTTCTCCGGATGGCGCGGCGGCCAGAAACAATTTGTCCCGGCAGACATCCGAGCCAAACATCCGGAGCGGCTCGTCGAGCGGGCCGTCAGAGGTATGATCCCCCGCAACCGGTTGGGCCGGCAGATGATCAAGAAACTCAAGGTGTACGCCGGATCGGAGCACCCGCACAAGGCGCAGGCCCCGGCATTGCTAGAACTTGCGTAACACAAATTTTCACATGGCTCAAATTGAAGAATTTCTGGGAACTGGGCGCCGCAAGACTGCGGTTGCGCGGGTTAGACTGGCTGAAGGCTCCGGCAAGGTCACCGTCAATGGGCGTGACGTGGAGAACTACTTCACCGTCGAGAATCAGCGCACGATTGCGGTGCAACCGCTGGAAACCGTCGAGATGAACGAGAAGGCGGACGTTCGCGTTCGAGTCGCCGGTGGCGGCATCGCCGGCCAGGCCGGTGCGGTGCGGCTGGGCATCGCCCGCGCGCTCGAGAAATATAACGGCGAACTGCGCCAGCAGCTCAAGGACGCCGGTCACCTCTCCCGTGACCCGCGCAAGAAGGAGCGAAAGAAGCCCGGCCAGCCCGGCGCACGGAAACGTTTCCAATACAGCAAACGCTAAATTGTAACCCTTTTCGAGCCCCGCTGGTTGAAACGCTGGCGGGGCTTTCTGTTTTTAAGATACCGTCATTTCAAGCAACCTCGACCAAGCGCTGGCTGTAAAAACAGGCACTATGTCAGACAATAGAATCAACACCGCAATCGTGGGCGCCTCCGGTTACTCCGGGGAGGAACTGGTGCGCCTGCTACTTGGGCATCCGCACGTCAATCTATCGGTGCTGACCTCGCGCCAGTACGCCGGCCAACCGTTGGCTTCTGTGTTCCCGCGCTTCGGCGGACATACCGACGCCAGTGATCTGGTCTTTTCCGAGCCGTCGATTGAGCTTTTGGCAGACAAAGCCAAGGCTGTTTTTCTCGCCCTGCCGCACGGCGTCGCCGCCGAGTTTGCCGTGCCGTTGGTCCAGCGTGGCGTGACAGTGATCGACCTGAGCGCCGACTTCCGAATCAACGACGCCGACACCTACAACGAGTTTTACGGTACCGAACACCCCGCGCCGGAGTGGCTGCCGAAAGCCGTTTACGGGCTGCCTGAAATCAAGCGCGCCGATATCGCCAACGCAACGCTAATCGCCTCGCCCGGCTGTTACCCGACAAGTATTTTGCTGCCAACCATTCCACTGCTCGAGGCCGGGTTGATCGATCCCGCGCAGATCATCGCCGACTCGCTGAGCGGCATCAGCGGCGCTGGGCGAAAAGCCGATGTACCGTTCCTATACGTCGAGTGCAACGAAAGCCTCCGACCTTACAGCGTGCCTAAGCACCGGCACCTGTCCGAGATCGAGCAGGAACTCAGCCTGGCCAACGACTCACCGGTAACCATTCAATTCACCCCCCATCTAGTTCCTGTAAATCGTGGCATTCTTACCACGATTTACCTCGCTCCCGCGCTTGGCCAAGCGGATGATATTGTTCAATGGACAGACGCCGTCGATGATTGCCTGACTAAGCGGTACGCCGATGAGCCGTTTGTGCGACTCACCGGTAGCGACCGGTTGCCCGACACCAAGAATGTGACCTACACAAACACAATCGAAATTGGCTGGGCCGTCGATCCGAGAACCCAGCAGCTGCGCGTCTTCAGCGCAGAGGACAACCTCATGAAGGGCGCCAGCGGACAGGCGGTGCAGTCGTTCAACATCCGGTTTGGACTAGACGAAACCTCCGGCCTGCCGATCTGATCCATGACCAAGTTCAAGAAAATCAGGGGATCGATCACTGCGCCACTTGGCTTCCAGGCAGCCGCACGGTTTTGCAATGTCAAAAAACTCGGCACTGGCAAAGGCAGCAACAAGGGCAAAAAACGTGACCTCGCGCTCATCGTCTCCGACGTGCCGGCCAAGGCCGCCGGGATGTTCACTACGAACCAGATTTGCGCCGCGCCTGTAAAGCTCTGCATCAAGCATCTACGGAACAACACCGCCCAGGCTGTCATCATCAACTCCGGCAACGCCAACGCCTGCACCGGACCACAGGGCTTGGCCGATGCCCTCGAAATGGCCGCCCTCACCAGCCAAGCACTTGAACTTGCCAACACCGACGTGCTCGTCGGCTCGACCGGCCGGATCGGTGTCCATCTGCCGATGCCGAACCTCCGCAAGGGCATTACAGCTGTCGCGGCACAACTCAAGCCCACCCAAGCCGCCGCGACTGAAGCCGCCGAGGCCATCCTGACAAGCGACACGCAAACCAAGCAGATTGCCGTGGAGTTCCGGCTTGGCGGCAGAACGGTTCGGCTTGGCGGCATTGCCAAGGGCGCGGGAATGATTCAGCCCGGCATGAGCCCGACCGGTGCGCGGCCGGCCTCCTCACCGCAGGGACTGCACGCCACCATGCTTGCTTACCTGACCACCGACGCGAAGGTCAATGCGGCAAATCTGAAAAAGTGCCTTCGCGAAGCCGTCGCGCAAAGTTTCAACTGCATCACCGTCGATGGCGACATGAGTACCAACGACACGGTTTTAATTCTGGCCAACGGCTTGGCTGGCAATGGCAACTTGAACGCCAGCGACATGAAAATATTTCAAGCTGCGCTCAATCACGTCTGCCTTGAGTTGGCAAAAATGATCGTCCGCGACGGTGAAGGCATCAGCCGCGTCGTCACCGTGCGCGTCACCGGGGCCAAGTCGTTCGCCGAAGCTGACGCAGCCGCGCGGGCGGTCGGTAACAGCGCGCTGGTCAAGACAAGCTGGAGCGGTGGCGACCCGAACTGGGGCCGAATCATCGACGCTCTGGGCTATTCACCCGCCAGGGTCATCGAGGAAAAAGTCGACATCGCCTACAGCGCAAGCGGCTCACGCAAAAAAATTTTCTCACTCAGACAGGGACGCCCCACTGAGACTGCGTTCGGGTCTCTTTGCAAAGCGGTCGAGCCGGGCGAGTTCGACCTTCATATCAACCTAAACCTCGGCAAGGCCACCGCCATGCTTCACGCCGCCGACCTAACCGAGGAATACGTCGATTTTAATAAAGGCGACATCAGCGATCCCGCATCGCTTGGGGGATAAACATGAACAATCTAATCGCCAAGGCGGACACATTGCTTGAGGCGCTGCCGTATATGCAGCGGTTCCGGAGCGAGACGTTTGTCATCAAGTACGGAGGCAGTTTCATGGACTCGACCGATTCAACGGTGCGCAGCGGCGTGGCGCGTGATGTCGTATTCCTCGAGGCCGTAGGCATTAATCCGGTTATCGTACACGGCGGTGGCAAGGCGATCACCAGTACCTTGGAACAGTCCGGTGTCAAGACACGATTCGAGCAGGGGTATCGCGTGACGACGCCGGAGGTGGTCGGGGTAGTCGAGCAGGTTTTGTCGCGGGAGATCAACCCCGGGATCGTCTCAATGATCAACGAACTCGGCGGCAGGGCACGCGGATTTTCTGGTACGGAAATTTTCCGCTGCGAACCGTTTTGCCCGCTTGGCCAAGCGGGCGAACGGCTCGACATCGGCCTGGTTGGCGAAGTAACCGAAGTAAACACCGCGGCGCTGCTCGAGTGCATCGAAGAGGATATCACGCCGGTCATCAGCCCCACCGCCACAGGCAAAGACGGACAAATTTATAATTGCAACGCAGACGTTGCCGCTGGCCAAGCGGCGGTCACGCTCAGGCCCAAGCGCTTGGTTTACATGAGTGACGTGCCAGGATTGCTTGAAAATCCGGATGATCCAGCGAGCGTGATTTCACACCTGCCGATTGCCGAGGTGGAGTCGCTGAAGGAGAGTGGTATCATCTCGAAAGGCATGATTCCGAAAGTGGACAGTGCAGTGAGCGCAGTCGCGGCAGGAGTCGAAAAAGTTTTCTTCATTGACGGCAGGTTGAGCCACTCGCTGCTGCTGGAGATCTTCACTGACGCCGGAGTCGGCACGGAAATCACGGAAAAATGAGTCAGGAAATCAAGGATCGCTTCAAGCAATTCGTCGTCCCGACTTACGGGCGGTTCCCGATCACTCTCGATCGCGGCAAGGCCGCTTACGTGTGGGACACTGACGGCAAGCGCTACCTCGACCTCGGCGGCGGCATCGCGGTCAACTGCCTAGGCCACGCACACCCTGAGATCAGCCAATCACTCGCCGAGCAGTCGGCCAAGCTGATGCACTGCACCAATTTTTACCACTTCGACGGCCAGGCGCGTCTTGCAGAAAACCTGGCTAAGCGCCTTGGACCCGGTCGAATGTTTTTTGGCAACAGCGGTGCAGAGGCGTCGGAGGTGATGTTCAAACTGGCGCGGCGGCTTGGCCAAACGGATGGCCGGTTCGAGATCATTACCGCCGAGAACTCGTTTCACGGCCGGACGATGGCCGGCATCTCGGCATCGGGACAAGCGAAGGTGAAGGAAGGTTTTGCTCCCCTGCTCCAGGGATTTGTGCATGTGCCATACAATGATATTGATGCCGTGCGCTCAGCGATCTCTCCAGCCACTGTGGCGGTCATGATCGAGGGCATCCAGGGCGAAGGCGGCATCCATCCTGCGACTACCCAATACCTGCTTGGTCTACGCCAGCTTTGTGACGAACACAACCTGCTGCTGCTGTGGGATGGTGTCCAGTGTGGACATTTTCGTACCGGCTCGTTCCAAAGTTTTCAGACGATTCTTGGCGACCAGATCGGTGATTTTTTGCCGGACGCCGTCGGCATGGCCAAGGCGCTCGGCGGCGGTTTTCCGATGGGCGCGGTATGGATTTCGGAGCAATATGCCGAAGTACTTGGCCCGGGAACACACGGCTCGACGTTTGGTGGCAACCCAATGGCATGTGCAGTGGCGAATAAAATCCTCGAGGTCATCGATCGCGACAACCTAGCCGCCAACGTTCGCGAGCTAGGTCATTTTTTAATCGATGAACTGTCCACGCTGCGGGAGAAATATCCGCCAGCTATCCGCGAGGTTCGTGGGCTAGGCATGATGATCGGCATCGAGATGGGCGATGGCTTTGGCTCGTTCGACGACAGCAAACCTGCGGCGGTGCAATGGGTGTCGGCCCTGCACGAGACCGGTGTCCTTACCATACCGGCTGGCTCGTCGATTGTCCGTTTTTTACCGCCTCTAAACTTGACCAAGGAAGAGGCCCAAGTCGGTCTCGATTTGTTTGAACAAACCATACAGAAGGTAATTGAATGAAACATCTGTTGAAACTCGAAGGCATGCCAAGAGGTGCGATGGAAGAAATCCTCGCCTCGACGGAAGCCATCAAGGCCCGGCGCGGTGGCGGTGAAACCAAGCCGCTTGACGGGCAGACATGGACGATGATTTTCACCAAATCCTCCACTCGCACGCGGGTATCGTTTGAGGTCGGCATTCGCGAACTAGGCGGCTCGGTGATGTTCCTCAACGCGAATGACATGCAGCTTGGCCGCGGCGAACTAATCAAGGACACCGCGCGCGTGCTGGGCCGGATGGTGCACGGCGCGGTCATTCGCACCTACGCGCAGGCGGACGTCGAGGAGTTTGCGGACTACTCAAACATCCCAACAATTAACGCACTGACTGATGACGAGCATCCGTGCCAAATCCTGACCGACATTTTCACTTTCCAGGAGCGACGTGGTTCGATCCAAGGGAAAATCGTGACCTTCATTGGGGACGGCGCGTGTAACGTGCCGGTTTCGTGGATGCATGCGGCCGCGGCGCTGGACTTTGAACTGCGTATCGCCGCACCGGCGGAGTTCCAGCCAAGCACGGCGACCCTGGCAAAGGCCGGCGGCACCATTACGTGCACGGAAGATGTGTGCGCCGCCGTCGAGGGCGCTGACTTGGTTTTCACCGATGTCTGGGTGTCTATTGGGATGGAAGATGAGTCGGAGGAGCGACTAGCCAAGCTGGCCAGTTACCAGATCAACGGCG
>JAKUOU010000005.1 GCA_022451065.1 Pedosphaera sp.
CAGAACGTCCAACGTACCGGCCGTGCTCCAAAGGACCTCATCCGCAAACACGGCGGCAAGACGGGTGAAGAATTGAAAGCTGAAGGGAAATGAAACACATACTAATCACAAGGGTCCCAGTTGTGGTGCTGCCGTGATTAAGAGATAATTACATTGGATAATATATGTGCGTATTCAATTTAGCTTGCCACACCTTGGTTGGGTGATATTTTTGAGTTTGATTAACTAGATATGAAAAGAATAATTACTCCACTGTTAGCCTTCTTTGTTGCTTCGAGCGTAATCTCAACTAAAGCAGACCACCACAAAGAAGTTGAACTACCACAGGCAAAGCACATCCCAGGAACATGGAAACGAACTTGGATTACTCCCGAAGGAGAGCCTGCGTCTATGACAAAAGTGATCAAGGCAAGTGATGCCACCAATCACTTTGTAGAAACGATCAACAATAGTCGGCAGCTAAAATTCAAAGTCGAGTCAGTAGTGGGAAACATGCTGAAATTCCAAGGACTAGAGGGCCGGACAAAAAATGAAGAAACTAAAAAATGGAATGAATGGAATAAGAATAACATTTCGTATTTATTTCAAGTTGATGAGTTTTTTTGGAATGAAGTCTTTAACGACTTAGAGAATAGTACTAAGCGAAGATTTAGCAGAGTGATAACTGGTGATGAAAGTCATACTTATCAAGATTTGGCTAGACGCAAACTTTCGATCCTAAAACCCTATATTGGGCTATGGAAAGGTTCAGTTGATATAAGAGAATCTGAAACCTATGGAATCTCCGCTCAAAAATGGGAGATAAACCACCCCGTCAGATATAATGATGATGAAACGATGGTTGTATGGCAATGGGAAGCAGACTCGTTTGATGCTCATGGAGTAATTAGCTATGATGCACATTCCGGAAATATATTCTCTAATTACCACACGTCTACCGGCGTTCAAATTTCAGCAAAACTTGTAGCGACATGGGATAACAAGTTTCTATGGGAGCGACGTGGAACTTCACCGTCTGGGTTAGTTTATGAAAAATGTCTTTTTGATCTATCAAAGCCAGAGGTCTTTAGGCACAAGATAATGGATAGAACTTTAAATGGTTTATTACAGCCTGACGATCCTGAAATCGTTCTTAACAAGGTCATTGAACACGCAACCATAGCAGACCCGACACACTACAAAGTAGAATTTGAGAATGAGTATGTGAAAGTTCTGCGCGTTAAATATGGCCCGTATGAAAAATCTCCTATGCATTCTCACGGCTGGTTAGCAGGCGTTCACCTGACGGACGCAAAAGCGAGATTCACCCCTAAGGGCGGGAAAGGGGAAATTAGGGATATTAAAGCAGGTGATATTGGTTTAGGCGAATCTGAAATTCACACTGTAGAAAACATGACTGACAAAGACTGGGAAATAATACTGGTTGAATTTAAGAAAGAATACCCCGGTGACATCAGTGAATTAAAACGAAACGCAACCATAGTTGATCCGAAGCATTATAGTGTCGAAATTGAAAATGATCGAGCACGCATAGTTCGAGTCAAGTACGGGCCGAATGCAAAGTCCGTCATGCACCAACATAATCCAGGAGTCGTAATATTTCTAAATAGCACCAAGCATAAGCTAATCAATGAAGATGGCTCAATAGTTAACGCTGACTTTAAGTCGGGTGATGTATTATGGGCTGAGGCTGCTACTCATAAAGGAATAAACCTCGAAAATAATCCAATAGATGTTGTTTTTGTAGAGTTGAAATAAGGGAAGATTGGTTCGTGCTCAAACCAAACTGCAAAGCGAGTAATATTGTTGCTGCTGTTAGGTAGAACTGACCACCTAGTTTCTTTAGATGCGAACGGGAGGATACTTTTAGGTTTTACGGGAGGTGGATGAATTGCCGCGCCCCCTCGCAAACGCCGCGGCAAGACAGCTGAAGACAAATGAAACACCTCCTACTCACAACAATCAGAGTTAAAAGGTTCGTTCATTCGGCTTGCAAGGTTCGACCAGAACTGCATGATTTTCTTACATGATTACCGTATCTCAAATTATTGGAACGCTCCTGACGGGTTTATTGCTACTTGGCTCAACCACGAGCGAGCTCGTCGCGCACGATGGAGAAGATGACAAATACAAACCAAAAAACGGCAAACTTCAGCGTGTCTTAATTTTCTCAAAAACAGCCTGGTATCGCCATCCGGCTTTGCCTGAGCTTAACGGTTTTCTCGTTCGACTTGGGGCTAAGCATAACATCCAAATGGACGTCACAGAATCGCCGGAAGATTTCAGTCGATTAAATAACTACCAAGCGATTATTTTCAACAGCACCACCGACATCGGTAAAACGCTTAATGAACAACAGCGAAAGCAGTTGAAAGACTGGTATCACGCAGGTGGAGGAATCATGGGGCTACACGCCGCTGCAGTACACCACAACACTTGGCCATGGTGGACGGAACTGGTTGGTTGCGACTTCAATAGCGACTCGGAATTTGTGAAAGCCACGCTGATTGTTGATACGAAAAACAAAAATCATCCAGCTGTAAAAGGCTTTGGCCCCACATTTGATTACACCGCCGACTGGACTAACCACGACAAGTCGGTCACCGGTCTCTCCGGTGTGAGGGTTCTGCTACGGGTCGATGAAAAGTCTTACGATCCTGTCCGTGATGCTTTTAAAACCCGCGGGGGAAAGCCTATGGGTGTAGACCATCCGGTCAGCTGGATTCGAGAATTTGAAGGCGGTCGTTTTTTCTACACCGAACTAGGCCATGAGGTGAAATCTTTGAATACCAAGTTCGGCCACCAACATCTCATTGAAGGACTGCGTTGGATCATTAAATCAAACAGCAAAAATAAATAGAACGGATTATGCGACAGATTTACTGGTCTTGATTTTACAACTAAACAACACACCAAGCCCACCGCCCCGTCCATCACCACGGCTGCGATTGTTGTGGTTAAGGGGTGCTTCATTTCTATAAATTAGTCTTCTTCAATTTCTACTATATAGTAAGCACTATCTCTTAATTTTGCTTTTATTTCCAAAGTCAATTCTTGTGGCCAATTATATTCGATTGGTGACTGTTCCACTAACGTAACTTTTCGCCAATTCTTCAAGTCTATTGATTCCTTGATGATCAATTTTGGGACTTGAAAAAATGGCACATAATCTAATTTGTCAAAATTCAATAGATTTGTTTTGAGATCAAAAACTCCTTTTATCTTTTTTACGTGCCCTAACACTTTAGCTTCAATTTCATATTTATCTGATTGATGGAACTCCAATCCAAATTTCTTTGCAAAAGCTACTGGGGTATATTTTTCATATTTTCCGGTAGTTTCATTAAAAGACTCTAGGTTTCCTTCGTTGTTAACCGACCAAGTTCTCAGTCCAATGCCTCCATATTTTGCTGTGTACTGATCCAGGATATTTTTCGCAGAGTTGCCAATCACTTCATAGTTCCCCATAAACATCATATCAGTTTGGCGCCATTCCATAACTCCCTTTTCTCGAAACCAGATTTCGTGAGGTGTATCTGGCGCCCCTATCCACGGTTGGGGGAATTTTTTAATGGATTCATACCTTGTTTTTTCCCACCTAAATGGTTCGTGAAAGTTAACAGATATTTTAATTTTTCCATTTTCTATTGAAATATGGACTATCTCAGGCTTTGAGTCTTCTTCACTGGGGCCTCCAATAAGTGGAAAGCTTTGTAATACTAAAATTGCCCCAATTAGCGTTAGGATTTTTTTTATTACCCTACTTTTACGTTTCATTTTACTTCGGTTGTAATTATTCCCCGGTCTTGGTTTCGCGTGTGCAGAGGAGGTTGCTCGCGCGATAGCTGTATACCATTTATATGCTAGTTAGAAAGAATATAAGCTACTGAGCCATTCTTCAGATTATGAAAAACATATCCCGTCACTTGCTCAAAACCGTCATACTGCTTGGGATTGTCCTGGCCTCTGCCGGTTTGGCCAAGCAATCCAACATCATCCTTATCCTAACCGACGACCAGGGATGGAACAACACCGAGGTGCTGATGATGCCGTCGCGCGCTGACACGCGTTCCGACTTTTACCTCACGCCAAGCTTCAAGCGGCTCGCCGATGCAGGAATGACGTTCTCGCAGGCTTACGCGCCCCACTCGGTCTGTTCGCCGTCACGCCACGCCATCCAGTTTGGCATGTCACCGGCTAAGCTCAAGAAAACCAGCAACCGTGCCGTCAACTATCCCGAGCCGTTCCCGGTCCAAGCCATCCCGCAGGTGCTCAAGTCGATTGATCCCGCGTACCGTGCGGCGCATTTCGGTAAATGGCACATGCACCGGCATCCGGCTGAGTTGGGCTACGACATCTCCGACGGTCGCACCGGCAACCATACTGGTCGTCAGTTTTCCACCGACCAGACCAGACACTGGCCGCACGACGACCCCAAGCGCTCCGTATCCATCACCGACAACGCAGTGCAGTTCATCCGGCATCAGGCGCACTCGAATGCTCCGTTCTTCCTGCAGGTCTCGCACTATGCCATTCACCTTTCCGCAGAGGCCAAGCCGGCCACGCTGGCGCGGCACAAGGCTCGGACACCGGGCAAAACTCACACCGCTTACTGGTACGCAGCTATGATCGATGACCTTGACCAGGCGATCGGACGCATCCTCGATGTGCTCAATGAACTGCAACTCACCGATAGCACCTACATTTTTCTTACTTCCGACAACGGCGGTACTGCGAGACAGTATCCGCACTTCAACAAGCCGCTCCGCGCGGGTAAGGGCTCCTATTATGAGGGTGGTTTGCGCGTGCCGTTTTTCGTCGCTGGCCCTGGCATCAAGCCGGGTTCGTACTCGGATGTACCGGTCATCGGCTACGATTTACTTTCGACCTTCGCTGAATTGGCCGGCTCAACCAAGCCGATGCCGCGAGACATTGAGGGTGGCTCCGTCAAGGCTGTTCTGTTTAATGGCGGTAAGGGGGCCGTTCAGCGGCCCCGGCTCGGGCTCCATTTTTATCGTCCGCTCGACTCGGTACTGATTCGCGACGGCCACAAGCTCCGCCGCATACACCGTACTGGTGACATTGAACTGTACAATCTCGCCGAGGATCTCTCTGAGACCACCAACCTCACCACCACCAACCCCCTCTTGGCTAAGCGCATGCAAACCGGGCTGGAGGACTGGATTCGCTCGATCGATGCCACCACGCCTTCGCCTCTTGACCGCCGCCCCAAGCGCAATCCTCGTGCCGGGGTGAAGCGTTGAAGACAAAGTCCACACGGTCGCTTATATCAAATTAGCCTGTTGTATCAGTTGAGACTTGTATGAGTTAGAGTAGTTCAAACTGTCTTTTTTTCGGGTAATAAATTACTATTGAATGTTCAGTTCGTTGTTGAGTCCCTGAAATAAAATCCAAAATGCTTTTTATTAAATCCAAAAAAAGTGGTTATAGGATCAGTTTTTTTGTCTTATTGCTGTTCCTTTCGATTGGTCATTCAGTCTGTAACGCCCACCATAACTTTGGTCTTTATTACGACTCGAGCAAGATAGTTACCATCACCGGAATCGTAAAAAGATATGCATTCATCAATCCCCACATTGAAATTGATTTGGAGGTCAAACAAGGGGCAAATATTACTCAATGGAAAGTCAAAACCATCAATGCCCGCCTTGCTGCCACCTATGATTTACAGAAAGATTCCTTTAAGGTGGGCGATCCGGTTGAAATCAAGGGCTGGCCAGCCAAGGATGGATCAAACACTCTCGGCGGGCACCAATTAGCACTACCTGATGGGCAGGTTTTTGTGCTTCGCCGTTCACCGAATGAAAGTCCTGTTAAATTCAGATCTATTCACGGCTTTCTCGGGGAGAAAAGACAACCTACACCAAGGGAAACCATAACAAACAGGACAGATTCTCAAAACGACTTCTCTATCCGGGAAGCTGACCCTCTCACACCCGCCCAAAGGAACAGGTCCGGCACCGGTGGGCGCGGCTTAGGCAGGCAACGTGGGGACGGCTTTATTCAAAGCTTTCCATTGACGGCTTCGCTGGATAGGGACGGGGACGGTCTGATATCAGAATCCGAAATTGAAGGTGCAGTCGCTGCCCTTGAGGGCCTAGATCAAAACCAAGACGGGAAATTAACCCGGGATGAACTACGTCCAACCTTGGACACAGCAAGGGGAAGAGAAGGAAGGCGTAGAAATGTTCCTGAGCAGGCATTGCAACAGTTAGATGACAGTGAATCAGAAGATCCGCAGATCGAATTTATTGAACAAATGGAGGAGGCAGGTTTTGCGATCTCGGCACTCAAGGAACTTCTTGAGGATGAACGTTCCACCACTGAATTACAACTGACCGAAATTGAAAATCTTCAGGCAGCTCTATTTAATTCAAAGGTACTGGTTCAGTTGATCAAAATATCTGAAGATGCTTTGGGATATCATAAGGGTGATGAACTCAAGGCGCGTCAAGGCATGAAGCAATCGCTTCTGAAAGCAATTGATATTACACTCAAGATTGAGGCTAACATTATTAATGGCAAACAAGAGGCTGCCCTTCAGGACTTAAAAGAATTACTGAAATTCCAGCGACAGTCTCACAAGATTTATCAGTAGAAGAAATTGATAAAACAGAAAATTGAGCCTAGTCAACATGGCTTGCAAACCATGAATTGTCAATAACTGTTCGCTTTCGCTAGCGCAAAGACACCATTGTGCCGGGTTTTAGAGAGTGTTTTGGCATGTCGGCCAGAGTGTGGAAGTTTCGCATCGTGGCGACCTTTTCAATGGTGTTTTTGTTCTCGTCGAACTTGCCGGTTTTTTTATCCAGCACACCATCTGTGTCGAGGCCGAGATGCTTGACCATGAAAGGGTACATCGCCTGGCGCTTGATATACTCGTAGCCGTGTTCTTCATCGGGGAAGTGGGTGTTCTCCGCCTTGGCCTCTGCGTTGTAGTATTTGTAGATCGACCGGATGAAAGGGTACTCAACCTTCGGCGTATTTTTTGTCCAGTCGCCACCCACGGAAATGAGCTTGAGCGGGCGCGGCGCGGCCAGGGCGGCAAACTCGGTGTTGTTCGTCTCCAACTTGGGCGTCTTGTGGATCGGCAGGCCGCTTTCACAATTGCAGCCACCGAAGAAATGAGCAGACACCATCACCACCGGCACACTGACTGTCACGCGTTCATCGACCGCCGTCAGCAGAAATGTTTGCGTGCCGCCGCCAGAACACCCAGTGACTCCGATGCGCTTGGCGTCCACCTCCGATAGTGTTTCAAGAAAATCCAAAGCTCGGATGCTGCTCCATGTCTGCAGCGTAAGGGCCTGCGGATGATTGTGATTCCAGCCAAGATGCTGCGAGTCGCCGAAGCCGATCATGTCATACGAGAACACTACTGCGCCCATGCGTGCCAGCGTGGCGCAGCGGTTTTGATGGTCTGGCCGCTGTCGACCGCCTTCAGGGCCTCGGTAGTGGCCGTGCGGACAGAGAATGCCGGGGCGTTTGCCTTTTCGGCCAACCGGTCGGTAAAGGTTGCCGTAAACGAAAAAACCTGGCCGGGCTTCAAAAGCCGCCGATTCCACCGTGTAGCCGTTGTAACGGCGCTTGTTCTTGATGATCGGGTTGAGCGGCGTGCGCTTGGGCAACGGACTCAGCTTGGCACCGGTCAAAATCTGCTGCTGCACTGCCGCCGCCCGTGCCTTCCACTCGGAGAGATTCGAGTGCGTCGCCGCGATCCGTTTGAGTTGCTCCACAGCCTCAGCCTCAGAGTAGTAGAGGCCTTGGCAGAGGGTCGGTTTGTCATTGGTTTGGGCTTGGCCAAGAGAGGCAAATGACACAGAGATGCAAAGGAAAAAGCAGAGTTGTTTCACGGGGTGAGACTCTCAGATCACTCAGTCTCTCGCAACTCTAATAAAACCAAAACGGCCGCTTAGCCAAGGTGCAATGCTCTGCATTGCCCGAAACGAATATTTGGGCTAAACAGGTGGCCAAGTGAACGGTTTTTTTCCAGCGATTCCGTATCGGCAGGCGCACTTTCCGCAACGATATGACCGGCGGCAGTTTTTACTAAAGGCTGGCGGTGGAATTGGCGGCTTGGCTTTGGCTGGGTTGTTACAGCAGGAGGTTCAGGCGGCTTGGCCAAGCGCGAACGATCCACTTGCTCCGCGGCAGCCGCACTTTGCCCCTCGGGCTAAGCGCGTCATCTGGCTTTTCATGCACGGTGGGCCGAGTCACATGGATTTGTTCGATCCCAAATCAGACTTGGCCAAGTACGCTGGCCAGCCGTTGCCGCACAGTTTTGGCGAAGTGATGACGCGCCGTAAGGTTGCGAAGAATCCGCTGCTTGGCCCGATCAAGCCGTTTCGCCCACGCGGCCAATCTGGTCTTGAGATCAGTGATTTCATGCCGCACATCGCCGAGCATGCGGATGACATTTGCGTGCTTCGCAGTTGCCATGGTGACAGTGTCAACCATCCGCAGTCAGTGTACCAAATGAACACAGGCTCGATTCTCATGGGCAAACCAAGCCTTGGCGCCTGGGCGGCATACGGGCTGGGTACAGAGAACCGCGATATGCCGGCGTTTGTCGTGTTGCCCGATCCGGGCGGCGGACTCAAGGGCGGCCCGCCGGCTTGGGGCAGCGGTTTTTTGCCTGGCAGCTGCCAGGGCACGACGCTGCGTTCCGGCACAAAGCCAATTTTGAATCTCCAACCTCAGCCTGGAATCAGCGCCCGTGGTCAGCGCCGCATTCTCGATTTGATCGGCCACCTCAACCATCATCACCTGGCAGGGCGCGATTTTGACGACCGGCTCGCCGCTCGCGTCAACGCCTATGAGCTGGCATTTCGCATGCAATCGGCCGCGCCGGAGATCGTTGACATCTCGCGCGAAACCGAGGCGACTCGGCGGCTGTACGGCATCGGTCAAAAGGAAACAAACGAGTTTGGCACGCGCTGTTTGTTGGCCCGGCGAATGGTCGAAAAAGGCGTGCGCTTCGTGCAACTTTACTCTGGCGACACAGGAGGCTGGGACGCGCACAAAGATGTCCTGCAAAACCACAGCAAGTACTGCCGCCGAACCGATCTGCCGATTGCCGGCCTGCTGAAGGATCTCAAGTCGCACGGCCTGCTGGACGACACGCTGGTGATTTGGGGCGGCGAGTTCGGCCGCATGCCGATGAGTGAGCAGGGCACTGGCCGCGACCACAACCCGTGGGGCTACTCGGTGTGGCTGGCAGGCGCGGGTGTGCATGGTGGCATGGCCTACGGCTCGACCGATCCCATTGGATTACGTGCTGAGCAAAACAAGGTGCACGTGAACGATCTTCACGCGACGATCCTGCACCTACTCGGTTTTAACCATGAGCAACTGACCGTCTTCCACAACGGCCGTGACGAACGCCTTACCGATGTCGGAGGCAGAGTCGTCACCGACATCTTCGCGTGATGTTTCCCCGCTATGCAGGCCTGTTGTTGCTGAGTTTGTCGCTTGGTCAGGCAGAGGAGCCGGTGGCCATCGTCGAGCAGCCGATCACTGACGCGGACCGTGAGCACTGGGCGTGGCGCCCGCTGGGCCAAGCGGTAATTCCACGAGTTGAGTCGGCTAGGCGCCCAGCAAACCCGATCGATCATTTCATTCTCGAAAAGCTGGAGCTCAAAAGTTTGCCTCTTGCACCTGAGGCTGATCGACGCACGCTGATTCGTCGGTTGTACTTCGACCTTCTTGGCCTGCTGCCAAGCGCCGAGGCCGTTGTGACGTTTCAGGCGGATACCCGGCCGGATGCCTACGGGCGGTTGGTTGAGTCGCTACTCGCTTCGCCGGCTTATGGCGAACGCTGGGCGCAACATTGGCTGGATCTCGCACGTTTTGCCGAGACGGACGGTTTTGAACACGACAAGGTTCGCCCCAACGCATGGCGCTACCGCGACTGGCTGATCCAAGCGCTGAACGCTGACCAGCCTTACGACGAGTTTGTGTTGCACCAACTCGCCGGCGACGAGGTGACACCCGCTGCTGCCGTGGGCACCGGCTTCCTGCTTGCCGGGCAGGATATGCCGGACATTAACCTGGCAGCCGAACGCCGTCACATGGTGCTCAATGAAATGACTTCGACAGTAGGCTCAGTCTTCCTCGGCCTGAATGTCGGCTGTGCGCAATGCCACGAACACAAATCAGACCCGATCAGCCAGGCTGATTTTTATCGACTGCGTGCGTTTTTCGAGAGCGCTCTGCAATTCAAGGAACAGAAAATTACCCTTGCAACTGGCGAAATCAGCGGCCGCGTAATGCGCGTCTCAAGTGATAAACATGTATCAACTCGGTTTGCGGTGCGCGGTGATTTTCGGCGACTTGGCCAAGTGATGAAACCGGCAGTGCCACGGATTGCGCTCCGTCAGGCAGGGAATACCCCGGTGACCAGCCGCACCGGCTTGGCCAAGTGGATGTCCGGTTCGCGCAACCCGTTGTTTCTTCGATCAGCGGTGAATCGGCTCTGGCAGTTTCACTTTGGAGAACCACTGGCCGGGACGCCGAACGACATTGGCCGTGCTAGCGAGAAACCAAGCCACCCGGAGTTGCTCGATTGGCTGGCTGCGGAGTTGCCCGCGCGGGATTGGAGCCTGAAGTCGATGCATCGATTGTTGCTCACATCGGCGACGTACCAACAGGTGAGCCGAGGCGCAGGAAAAACATGGGACAGGCGCTTGGCTGCCGATCCGGACAACCGATTTTACTCGCGAATGAACCGGCGGCGGCTTGATGGCGAGTCGTTGCGTGACACTCTACTGGCAGTTGGCGGCTGGGCGACGCAGCGCACTGGCGGCCCCGGTGTGCGTCCGCCGTTGCCTCGAGAAATAACCGGCACGCTGCTAAACAACCAATGGCCGGTCAGCACGAATAGGGAGGATCATCACCGGCGTAGCGTGTACCTCTTCGCCCGGCGTAACCTGCGCTACCCACTGTTCGACTTATTCGATCGCCCCGATGGCACAGCGTCGTGCGGACGTCGCAAGGAATCCACCACCGCGCCGCAGTCGCTGATCCTGCTAAACTCCAATTTCTCGCTGATGATGGCAAAGGCCCTAGCCGGCCGCTGCCGATCTGTCTCAGCACCTGTAGACGAGTCCATCAGGCGAATGTACGACCTGTTGTTTCAGCGTGAGCCAAGCCGGGCGGAAGTACGCCTGGCTAGGCAGTTCCTTTCGCAGTCAAGCGGTAGCGATGTTGAACCGCTCGCTCAGCTTGGGCTCGCATTGATCAATCTCAACGAGTTCTTGTTCGTGGATTAGTGCGGGGTTGATGTCATGGCCTGGAGCTGTTCGCTCCGGATTGGTCAATCAGCCCCGACCAGCATTGTCGTGGGGATGGTTTTTCCGTAGAGTTTCGCTTCCACACAAATGAAAGACTGGACTGTTTTTTTTGTTTTTGTATTGGTTGGGCTGACGGGTTCCCAGGCCGCCGGGAAACCCAACATCGTGCTGATCATGGCCGATGATATGGGCTATGAAGCCTTGTCAGCGAACGGCAGTGAATCCTATAAATCACCGAACCTGGACAAGTTGGCCGCCCAGGGCATTCGTTTCACCAACTGTTTCGCCAACCCGATCTGCACCCCGTCGCGGGTGAAGATCATGACTGGGCTATACAACGTCCGTAACTACGTCAAGTTTGGCCTTCTTGATCGCGGACAAACCACGTTTGCCCATCAACTGAAGTCTGCTGGGTATACAACTTGCATTGCTGGTAAGTGGCAGTTGGGCATGCAGGCAGACTCACCGCAACACTTTGGTTTTGAGCAGTCCTGCCTCTGGCAGCATACGCGAAGCGGGCGATCCAAGGAGAATGGTAAGAATATCGATCGACGTTTCGTCAATCCTCTGCTGGAGATCAACGGTAAGGAAAAGGACTACGTCAACGGTGAATACGGGCCACAGGTCTGCACTGACTTTATCTGCGACTTTATTGACGAGAACAGGGAAAAGCCATTTCTGGTTTATTACCCAATGATACTCACACACTGCCCCTTCGATCCGACGCCAGATTCGACCGACTGGGATCCGAAGCGACTCGGTTCCACCACCTACAAAGGCGATCGCAACGACCCGCAGAGGCATTTTCGTGACATGGTCGCCTATGCAGACAAGGTTGTCGGACAAATTGTCGCGCAACTTGAGAAGTCCGGCGTCCGCGAAAATACGCTACTGATTTTCACGGGTGACAATGGCACCGACAAGCCGATTGTAACCTCGTGGAACGGCACGAAGGTGGTCGGGCGCAAGGGCAGCATGACTGACGCAGGAACCCGCGTGCCGTTGATTGCCAGCTGGCCGACCGGCATTAAGCAGCCTGGGCGTGTTGTTGATGATCTAGTCGAGTTCTCTGATCTGATGCCTACACTCTGCGAAGTCACGGGTGCCAACTTGCCATCTAACTATCCGGGCGACGGTTCCAGCATTGTTCCTGTACTTCAGGACAATGCGAGCGTTCGCAAGAAGGACTGGATTTATATCTGGTACTCGAGGTCAGGTCATTCGGACCGAGGTCAGGTCATGGTTCGCAACAAGCAGTATTCTCTCCTGGCTGAAGCAGACGGCAGCGATGCCAGTCTGACTCGCTATAAGGGGCCTTTTAATGGGGAGAAACTAAAGGACTCCATACTTTCGGAACCGGAGCAGGCCGTAAAACAACAGTTCGAGACCACGCTCGCGAGACTCGCGAAGACCCGCCTTTTAAGTGTCAGCAATGAGATTCGAATCAAGATGCGGAAGGCCAGAAAGAACAAGGAGTAAGCCGTGAATCCGGTTACCTGTTTTATCCTGTTTTGCATGTTCAAGGTGGCGTTTGGCCAGGCCCAAGGTGCCGAGTCAGGCAGCGATCAGTTTAGTGGGTCGGATTTTCAGGCATTGGTTCGCAAGGCCGACCCGCTTGATGCAGTGGAAAGCCTGAAGTCGTTCGATGTCCCGGATGGCTTTCGGATGGAACTGGTCGCGGCCAGCCCGGATATTGGCCAGCCGATGAATCTTGCCTTCGACGAGCGCGGCCGGTTGTGGGTCACGAGCACGTTAGAGTACCCTTATGCCGCGCCTCTTGGCCAACCGGGGCGCGACACGATCAAAATCCTCGAGGACACCAACGGCGACGGCGTGTACGACAAACTTTTCACTTTTGCCGATGGTCTCAACATCCCGACCGGGATTTATCCTTACAAGGATGGCGCGATTGCCTGGAGCATTCCTAACATCTGGTTTCTGCGCGACACCGACGGTGACGGCAGAGCGGACAAGCGCGAGAAACTTTACGGCCCGCTAGGCTACGAGCGTGACACGCACGGCATGCATTCGTCGTTCACGCGCGGGCTCGATGGATGGCTACATCTCACACACGGATTCAACAATAATACAACCGTCACAGCCGCCGACGGCACGAGTATCACGATGAATTCCGGCAACACATATCGCGTTCAGCCGGATGGCTTAAGCGTCGAGCAGTTCACCTTCGGGCAGGTCAACCCGTTTGGCATGTGCCTCGATACGTTTGGTAACTTTTACACCGCCGACTGCCATAGCTCGCCGATCTACCAATTGATTCGGGATGCCTACTACCCGAGCTTCGGTAAGCCTCACGACGGTATGGGCTTTGCGCCATTGGTTATCGCGCACAACCACAACTCCACCGGCCTGTGCGGCATTGTGTTTAACCAGGGCAATCATTGGCCGGCGGAATTCCGCGACAATATTTTCATCGGCAATGTTGTCACTAGCCGCGTTAATCGCGACCGGGTTGATTGGCTCGGCAGTAGTCCAAAAGGTACCGAACTGCCCGACCTCGTGCGAACCAGCGACCCGTGGTTCCGGCCTGTTAATTTGCAGTTCGGCCCGGACGGAGCACTGTATATCGCCGATTTTTACAACCGCATCATTGGTCACTACGAGGTGCGTCTCGACCACCCCGGTCGCGATCGAAAGACCGGTCGCATTTGGCGCTTGATGTACGAGGGTCCGCAGGGCGAGCGCTTGGCCAAGCCGGTCAACCTCACCGAAGCCAAGCTTGCCGAGGCGATCGCCGAGTTGACTAGCCCACTGCTGGCCCGTCGAATGACCGCCACTGACTATCTTGCCGATGACGTTGGTCAACGCGCCGCCGCGCCGCTTAGAGAGGCGATGGCCAAGCCGGCCGCCACGCCGGAGCTCAAGGCGCACGGTGCGTGGGTGCTGCAACGTGTTGGTCAACTGGATAAGGCCACCTACTTGCGTTTGGCCAAGGACGAGTCGGAGCTTGTCCGGGTTCATACCCAGCGCATTGCCGGCGCCCGGAAAAAATGGTCAACAAAAACCCGGTCGATGGTACTAGCTGGCTTGGGCGATGTATCACCGCAGGTCCGCCGTGCTGCCGCCGATGCGCTGGCCCGGCGGTCGAACTCCGGTCATATTCGACCGTTGCTGGCTGCGCTTGGCCAGGCGCAGGCACTAGACGGGCATCTTCGCCACGCGCTGCGCATTGCGCTGCGAAACAACCTCCACGCCGTTGATGATCCTGCCAAGCTTGCCGATCTTAAAGACGATCCCGTTGCACTCCGCCATCTCATGAGCGTGGTGCTCTCCGTCAACTCACCATTCGCCGGTTCGCTGATGTTAGGAAGCCTCGAAAATGCCAATCTCGACCGTAGCCAGTTGGTCACCTACCTGCGCCACATCGCCCGCAACGCCCCGTCGGAGGGGCTCGGACGTTTGGTTACCGTCATGCAAAAGCAATTCACCGCCGATCTTGATTTTCAGGCCGAGCTTCTGCTTGCGATCAATGATGGCATTATCCAGCGCGGACTGGTTCCTGAGCAGGGCGTACTTGATTGGGCGGAAAACCTTGCCCGGCAACTGCTCGCTGTCAACGAGGCGGTGGGGATACACTGGGTCGCCGAGCCGGCCGAGGGTGTGCCGCAGTCAGACATCCCTTGGGTCGTACAGTCGCGCAACATCTTGGTCAGCAAACCAAGGTGGGAAAACCACGCGCACCACGCGCACCCAACCGTCAGCCCGTGGGTTACGCAGGAGCGCGCCTCGAGCGACGGCGTCACCGGCATTTATTATATTACCAGCCTGCCGTCAGGCGGTGAGTCACTCACCGGCGTGCTGCGCTCTGTGGCATTTGTAATGCCGGATGAATTGACGTTTTTCATCAATGGCCATCGCGGCTTCCCTAACGATCCTGCGCACGACAAGAATTTTGTGCGCCTCGTCGATGCCAAAACCGGCGACGAACTGCACCGGGTTTACCCACCGCGCAACGACACTGGCGTGCCGGTGCGATGGCAACTCGACCGGCCACGCGAGGTGTTCCTCGAGGTCGTTGACGGCGACACCGGTGCCGCCTTTGCGTGGCTCGGCGTAGCGCGGTTCAGTGTCGATCTCGAATTGTTCAGGCATGCTGATTTTCTCAGCAGCGCCACGCCGGATGGCGAACGCTTGACTGGTGTGCTGCGCTCCCGAAAATTTGTAGTGCCGGGCCGGTTGCGTTTTTTACTTGCCGGCTATGGGGGTCTGCTTGGCAAGCCGTCGAATCCAAAAAAATATGTACAGCTTGTTGAGGTCGGGAGTGGTCGTATTCTGCAAAAAACCGGGTGTTCTAGCGGCGAGACCGCGCAGGAAATTGTGTGGGATTTATCGGCGTTTGTCGGGCGGCGCGCGCGCCTCGAGATTGTTGATCGCGACACATCGGGAGCATTCGCCTGGATAGCAGCGGGTGGGTTTTCGCCACCCATAGCCTCGCTGCCAACGATGGCGCCGCGGCGTCTGGCCAAGCGCCAGATGGCTGCCGCGCAGATTGTTCGCGACTTGAAGTTGGCGGCGGCGGTTGACGGCGCCACGCGCTTGGCCACCGATCCGTTAGCGGCTACTGCGGCGCGTGAGATGGCGGTGTCAGCCATCCTCGGCCATGGCCCCGCGAACCAGCAATCAAACGTTGCGGCGATCCTCGAGGATCGCAACCAGCCAAAGTCGCTGCGCTTGGCCGTGGCTAATGGCGGCGTGCATTTGCCGGCCGTTCGCAGTCGCCTAGTCAAGGCGCTTAGTCTAGTCCCGGCCGATATGCAACTGCAGTTTGCCCGTGCATTGGCCCGGAACCGGCTCGGGGCCAAGGCGCTGCTTAGTGCGGTGGTAAGTGGGCAGGCGCCGGCCGGGTTGTTGCTTGATGCACAGGTCAAAAATAGCTTCCCAAGGGAAGCCGCCCGGCAAGTGGCGGCGCTCACTGTCGGCCTATCCAAGCCAAACGTTGAACGCGAACGGCTCATTGCCGAGCGCGTGGCGGCATTTCGCGAGATGGGCGGCGACGCGGCGAGCGGTAAGACGACCTTCGTGACCTTCTGCGGGGCCTGTCACCAAAAGGGTGGGCAGGGAGGCAATATCGGCACGCAGTTGGACGGTATCGGCAACCGAGGCGTTGAGCGGCTGGTCGAGGACATTCTCGATCCGAACCGCAACGTCGATGTGGCGTTTCGCTACTCGATCGTGAAACTGAAAAACGGGCAGACTGTGCTTGGTCTCAAACGGCGTGAGGTCGGTCAGTCGATCGTGTTTGCCGACGTGGCCGGCGTGGAGAGCAGCATTGCAAAGGCCGACATTGCGTCGCAGGAAGAAACGACACGCTCCCTCATGCCGGAGGCATTTGGCCAAGCAATTCCTCAGGAGGACTTCAAGGACATGTTGGAGTTCCTTTTGACCAAGTAATCAAGACTATCGGGAAAGCATCTGGATCAAAACTCCAAGCCGGTGACGCGTGTGTAAGCCTCGATGTATTTTTCGCTAGTTTTTTGAACGATCTCTGCAGGGAGTTCGGGGCCAGGCGGGGTTTTGTCCCAGTCAAGTGTCTCGAGGTAGTCGCGAACGAATTGTTTGTCGAAGCTCGGCTGGCTTTTGCCCGGGGCGTAGAGGTCAGCCGGCCAAAAGCGTGATGAGTCTGGTGTTAGCACCTCGTCGATTAGGATGAGTTCTCCCTCGAAGATGCCAAACTCGAACTTGGTATCCGCGATGATAATGCCTTTTTCAGCGGCGTGATCTCGGCCGCGCTTGTAGAGTTCGATACTCAATTCGCGAGCCTGTTCGGCGATGTTTTTTCCGACGATGTTGACAGCTTCGTCGAAGTTGATGTTTTCGTCGTGCCCTTCCTCGGCTTTGGTTGCCGGCGTAAAAATCGGATCGGGCAGTTGCGAGGAGTTCTCGAGGCCTTCCGGCAGGCTGACGCCGCAGACGGTGCCCTGCTTTTGGTATTCCTTCCAGCCGGAACCGGCGAGGTAGCCGCGCACGACGCATTCGATGGCGAGTGGCTGTGCTTTTTTCACAACCATGGCACGCCGGCCAATTTGGTCGGCGTGAGATTGAACGGCTTCCGGCAGCGGTTCGTCGGCTTTGGCCAACAGATGGTTCGGCACGAGATCCGCAACGCGGTTGAACCAAAAATGGGAGAACATCGTCAGCACTTCGCCCTTACGCGGGATACCGTTCGGCATCACGACATCGTAGGCGCTGATGCGGTCGCTGGCGACCATCAGGAGGCGATCGCCTAGGTCGAACATTTCGCGGACCTTGCCGCTGCGAACCTTGGGGACCCCGGGTAAATCAAGTTGTAGCAAAGTGTTATCAGACATGGCGGCGGATAATGAGGCTGGGCGGCAGGTTTTCAAGCCGATGTTATTCACAGTCGACCGGGGGCGTTCGGCGAGGCACTTCAGGATTCGGTGGCGACAGGCGAGGATTCTGGCTCGAATTCGATTCGCTTGGCATCACCCCAGAGACCCTCGAGGTCGTAGAGTTCGCGGAATTTATCATTCATCACGTGGACCAGGACGTCGATAAGGTCGAGCACGACCCACGGGGTCACCCGGGCTCCCTCGGTGGAGAAGGGACGAATGCTGTAATTCTCCCTCAATCGTTCCGTAATCTCATCGACGATGGCACGCAAATGTGGCTCGTTGGCGCCGGTGACGATAACGAAGTAGTCGGCCACAGAGGAGAACTCCCGGAGATCCAACAGGGTGATGTTCTCAGCTTTTTTGTTGTCGGCAAGCCGGGCGCATGTAAGTGCGAGCTCTTTGGATTCCATAGTCGCGGGACGGCTGAACCAAGCGCTTGGCCACGTGCCGCCTGTGGCCAAAGGCTAAACCATGGTCGATGTTTGTAAATCGCAAACTGGCCAAGCGGCAATTACGCCGGGCATCTCTGGCTTAATTGCTCTCGGCTTTCAATTCTTGACCCGTTTTGCCGCCGTGTTTGCGGAGGAGGCCGGCGATGTTGTCATTAAGTGTGACATCCAGAGGTGTATTGCCAAACTTGTCCCTAATGTTGACATTGGCACCGTTGCTAAGAAGTAATGACACGGTTTCTTTTTGATCATTGTGTGCAGCACGATACAAGGCAGTCAGCCCCTCCTCGTCTGTTACATTGACATCCATTCCATCCACCAGCAGTTGTTTGATTAGTTTGGTGTTACCGCGCGTTGCCGCGTCCCAATTTCCTCCTGTTGCCGCTTTCCATTCGGCTGGCTTGTTTTTTTGAGCGACAGGTTCAACAGGTTTAACCTCCGGTACTGGCCGTGCCGTTGCCTGGGCGGTGGGTTTTGAGGGTGTTGCCTCCGGCACCGGTTGCGCTGGCGCCAGGGTGACGGGTTCGCGTGGTTTAACCGGCGTTTTGCTGGTCGACTCCTGGGCGGGCTGCGCGCCGCACCCCACCATTAGCATAGTTACGATTGCTGTGATGATTGCTGGTTTCACGGCGGGGCAACGCTTGTCACGTCGATGGCGATCTTCAAGATTTTCTTTGTGCGGTGGTTGCAGAGGAAAAAACGATTTTTCCGCCTGGACTTTATTGGACTTAGTGGATCTCGCTCGGCTCGATGGCGCGATGTTCCCCGGCGCTCCGGTAGGCGGCCTCGACCAAGGCCATGGTCTTGAGATTGTCGCGCCCGCCGATGGCCGGTTCTCCGCCGGTCTCGAGTGCGATGAGGAGCTGGGCCATGGTGCCGATGAAGGCGTCCGGGAACCAGCTCTCGTCCCAAGCCGGTGAGTGGAAACCAGAGTCGCCCTTGGTTGCATAGGAGATCGTCGACGGGGTGGTGTAGGGATCCTGGCACCAGCCGATGTTGCCCTTGGCCAAGCCATCGAGGCCCTCGATGCGCCACTCGATGCCAATATCGGCCGGGGCGCCTTCACGGCCAGGGCCAGTCCATGTGTCATCGATGGCGATGGCGCGGAGGCCGCCGGTATACTCGAGAATGTAACTGGCGATACCGTCGCTGTGTGGAAACTGGGTACGTGGATCGGTGCGAACGGTGCAGTAGATGCGTTCTGGATCACCAAACCAGTAGCGGAAGGTGTCCATGTGGTGAATGGACATGATGCGTAACGTGACCCAGCCCTGGCGTTCCTGCCACGGCATCCAGTGTGGGATGCCACGCATGATGATGGTGGCCAGCACGGGCTCCCCGATGGTGCCGTTGTTCAGAAGCGTCTTGGCAGCACGCACCGATTGATCATAGCGCATGTTTTGGTTCACAGCCAAGACGATGCCGGCTTTCTCGCAGACTTCGACTGCCTCCACCGCTTCAGCATAATTACCACCAAGTGGCTTCTGTGCGAGGATGCCCTTAGCTGTGCCGCGTTCACAGGCGGCCTTAATGACATCAAGTTGATTGTCGGGTGGTACTGCAATGTCGAGCACTTCGATCGACTCGTCGTCGAGGAGTTGATCGATTGAATCGTAGACGCTACCGATTTTGTGTTGCTCGGCACACTTGGTGGCATTGGCCTTGGTACGCGAGGCAATGGCGACAGGGTTGAAACCTGCTTTGCCGTAGGCGACTAGGTGACAGTCGCTCATGATAAAGCCGCTGCCAATACAACCAATGCGCCAATCTTTGCGCTCGGGGATGGAAGAGTGAATGTTGAGCTCCATGTCTTATTGGCCTTTTCCGGTGCCAACAGTTTCGTCGTTTGCGGGATCCCAAAAGTCCGTTTCGGCTTCAAACAATTTTGAACCCATTTCCTTGATCGCGCTGTCGGGGAGTTTTTCCAGCGGCTCATAAAATGGATGGTGTGATTCCTTGTATGGATTGTTGTGTTTGGTGTTGTAGCAGCAGAGGAGTGACCAGCGTGGACTCTCAGAGGTGTTCTGGTCGGAGCAATGCAGTGTGTTGCTGTGAAAGAAAAGCGTATCACCCGGCTCGAGTTCGACATAAACAAGGTCCATCACTCTCGCCGCAGGCTCGACGCGTTCAGGGTCTGCGCCGGTTTGATCGCCGAAACGACCGTGCTCGATGCGCCCCATCTTGTGCGAGCCTCTTAACACCTGCATACAGCCGTTGGCTTTGGTGTTGGGGTCAATCGCAATGAAAGCCGAGGCCATGTCAGGATAGAGGCAGCCATTCTGGTACCAGTAACCGTAATCCTGATGCCAGCTCCACGCGCCGCCGGTTCGCGGGCGTTTGATGCTCATCTTGCTGTGGTAATGATATACCTCGTCTCCAAGCAGTGCTTCCGTGGCATTAACGATGCGTTCGCAGCGGGCGATGGAGCCCCAAATATTCTCGCCGGCCTTATTCCAGAGTACGAGTTGCGCCTTGCCGCCTTCGCCGTCCTCAAGGTCGTAGGCGTGTTTATCAAATGCCTTGTCCGCCTTGGCCGCGGCTTGGAGAATCCTGGCTTCCTCGGCGTCAAACAGGCCGGGCATAATGAGATAACCGTCCTCTTGGAACGCGATGATTTGTTCAGTTGAAAGATAGGCAGACATGGAGAATTCGGTTGCGGGGAGTGTTGCAACCGATGCCTTGTAAGTCAAAGAGGGAATGTGTGGACGGTTTGGCCGACGGTTTGCCGGTGCACGTTAGTGGTGGGTTTTTGTGGAGATAGGCTCCCTGCCACCCTGTTGGTAGGTTGAGGCGCTTCCGCTTGGCTTGGCCAGGGAAAGGAACCGGATTGGTGTACCAGTTGATCGACTTCATTTTGTACCAAAAAGTGTATTTGGCTTATGCCCCGGTTTCCGGTTGTCAAAGCACGGGGTAAGTTTAGTTCAGCCGTTTTCGGCCACAAAAAACCGGGTTTCCCTGAGCAAACGCCATGGCAATGTCTGGAAAGCGGAAGTGTGACACGTACCATTTTTTTTGGCACGATTGCCTGCGCGCGAATGCTCTGTATGACTTTCAAGAGGCTCCACCGGCTCCTCCCTTTACTGGCAATCAGTTTCACCGCGTTTGTGGCGGACGCCGGTGAGATCCAGTTCAACCGTGATATCCTCCCGATTCTTGCCGACAAATGCTTCGCCTGCCACGGGCCGGATGACAGCCACCGCAAGGCCGATCTCCGACTGGACACCCGCGAAGGAGCATTGGCTGATTTGGGTGGCCACGTGGCGGTGGCGCCCGGTGCCCCGGGCAAGAGCGAATTGCTCACCCGCATCACAACCGACGACGAGGACGACCTGATGCCGCCGCCGGATACCGGCAAGCAACTCAACGCTGACGAAAAGAAGCTGCTGCGTGACTGGATTGCCCAGGGTGGGGTATATGAGGCGCACTGGGCCTACATTCCGCCAACGCGCCCGGTTGTGCCCAACGTCAGCGACCGCGTCTGGCCAAGCGGCGCGATCGACTGGTTCATAATAGCGCGGCTCGAGAGCGTAAACCTGTTTCCATCGCCCCAGGCCGATCCAGCGACCTTGGCACGGCGACTGCACTTCGACCTCACCGGCCTGCCGCCGTCTCCAGACTTGGCTGAGCGCCTAGCCAACGACCAGTCGCCGGATGCCTACACGCGCGTGGTGGACGAATTGCTGGCGTCGCCGCGGTTTGGCGAGCGCTTGGCCAGTTACTGGCTTGATCTCGTGCGTTACGCCGACACCGTCGGTTACCACGGCGATCAAGACCATGCGATCACGCCGTACCGCGACTGGGTCATCAAGGCGTTCAATGACAATCTGCCGTTCGACCAGTTCACTGCCGAGCAACTCGCGGGCGACCTGTTGCCCAAAGCGACGGTGAACCAAAAAATCGCCAGCGGCTACAATCGCCTGCTGCAGACCTCGCACGAGGGAGGCGTGCAAATGAAGGAGTATCTTGCCAAGTACTCGGCCGACCGCGTGCGCAACCTCTCCAACGCCTGGCTTGGAGCAACGATGGGCTGCAGTGAGTGCCACGACCACAAGTATGATCCGTTCACGCAGAGGGATTTTTACAGCCTGGCGGCATTTTTTGCTGATGTGAACGACGACAAAACATTCAGTGGCACCAACACGCTCCCGACCAAGCGCGAGCCGGAGATGCAGGTCGTCTCGCCGCTGGCTGTATCGCAGGCCGGACTCACTCGGACGATGGTCACCGGGCGCGTCAAGCCGCGTACGATCCGCGTGCTGCCCCGCGGCAACTGGATGGACGACTCGGGCGAAATTGTCGCTCCGGCCGTTCCAAATTTCCTTCCGGCTTTGAAAGCCAAGGGGCGCGCGAACCGGCTCCATCTGGCCCAATGGCTGGTTTCCGCCGACAACCCGCTGACAGCGCGTGTGTTTGTGAACCGTCTCTGGTACCTGTTTTTCGGTTCCGGCCTTTCGCGCTCGCTCGACGATACCGGCTCGCGGGGCGAATGGCCGACGCATCCGGCGTTACTCGACTGGCTTGCAGTCGAGTTCACCGAGAGCAACTGGAACATCAAGCACATCGTCCGGCTGATTGTCACGTCGAGCGCCTACCGCCAGTCGTCACTCGTCACTCCACAGTTGCGCGAACACGATCAGGAGAACCGGCTCTTTGCCCGGCAGGGTCGTTTCCGGCTACAGGCCGAAACTATCCGCGACAACGCGCTGGCTGTTGGTGGCCTGTTGAACGACCAAATGGGCGGCCAAGCGGCCAAGCCGTACCAGCCGGCCGGTTACTACGCGCCGCTCAATTTTCCCCAGCGCACATACAAGGCCGATATGAACTCAAACCAGTACCGTCGTGGCGTGTACGTGCATTGGCAGCGACAGTTCCTGCACCCGATGTTCCGCGCATTCGACGCGCCGACCCGCGAGGAGTGTACCTCGCAACGCCCCGTCAGCAACACGCCGTTAGCCGCGCTCACGCTGATGAACGATCCCACGTTCATCGAGGCGGCCAAGGGGTTAGCACTTCGGATCCTCAATGAAGCTGGGTCGACCGATCGTCAGCGACTAGTTTGGGCGTGGCACACCTCGCTTGGCCGCGAACCAAGCAATGACGAACTCACTGTGGCCAGGGTATTCCTCAGTGAAACGCGCAAACGCTACCAAACTGATACCAATGCGGCGGCCGAATTACTCACCGTTGGTATGATGCAAATGCCTTTCGGCGTGGCCAAGCCGGAGGCTGCTGCGTGGACAGTGCTTGGCCAAGCGTTACTGAACCTAAGCGAAACTATAACTCGAAATTGACGTGCAGCCCTATTCTCATCAATTACATACGCTGATTAATCGTCGCTCGTTCCTGGGCCACACATCGCTTGGCTTGGGTGCCACAGCCTTGGCCAGCTTGGCCAAACCCGTTCTGTCTGCCGCGAGCACCCGGAGTGCGACCGGCGGTTTGTCGGGGATGCCGCATTTTGCGGCCAGAGCCAAGCGGGTGATTTTTCTCTGCATGGCTGGCGGGCCATCGCACTTGGAGACGTTTGACCACAAGCCGGAACTAGCCCGGCTGGATGGCCAGCCGATGCCTAACTCGTTCACCAATGGGCAGCCGATTGCCCAGTTGCAAAACCAAAAACTCAAGTGCCTAGGCCCGCTGTTTCCGTTTCGCCGGTACGGCCAGTCAGGCCAGCAGATCTCGGACCTGCTGCCCGGCATCGCCGGCATCGCCGACGACATCGCGATCGTGCGCTCGATGCACACCGACCAGATCAACCACGACCCGGCGCACACGGTAATGAACACCGGCACATCCATCTCCGGCCGGCCTAGCATGGGTGCCTGGGTGACGTACGGCTTGGGCTCGATGAGCGAGAATCTTCCAGGGTTTGTGGTGTTGACCAGCGAGGGCGGCCGCAATCCGCAGCCGATCGCGTCACGCCAATGGGGCGCTGGTTTTTTGCCGAGCCGTTTCCAAGGCGTCCAATTTTTTTCACAGGGCGACCCAGTGCACTATGTTCGGTCCGCGCCAGGTATCAGCCGCGANCAGCAGCGCGGCTTTGTCGAGACGGTCGGCAAACTCAATCGTCTGCGCAACNGGCAGGTCGCTAACCAGGAGATTGACACGCGCATTGCGCAGTACGAGTTGGCATTTCGCATGCAGGCCAGCGTGCCGGAGTTGATGGATTTTTCCGGCGAACCGCAGCACGTGCTCGATGCCTACGGCATCAAGGGCATGGACAACTCGTTTGCTGCCAACTGCCTACTCGCTCGTCGCCTGGCTGAGCGCGGCACGCGCTTCATTCACCTCTACCACCGCGGCTGGGATCATCACGGCGACTTGGAGCGGTACATGAAGATTTGCTGCGGCCTCTGCGATCATCCCAGCGCGACACTGGTTAAGGATCTGAAGGAGCGCGGGATGCTCGATGACACGTTGGTGATCTGGGGTGGCGAGTTCGGGCGCACCCCGATGTTCCAGGGCAAGGGTTCCACCGCTGGCCGGGATCATCATATTCGGGCGTTTTCAATGTGGCTGGCTGGGGGCGGCATCAAGGGCGGCGTCACCCACGGCGAGACGGACGAACTGGGCTATCACGCCACCAAGAATCGGGTCCATGTGCGTGATCTTCACGCAACAATGCTTCACCTTTTAGGTATTGATTCCAAGAGGTTTACATATTATTTTCAAGGATTGAATGCTAGGTTAACTGGCGTTGAAGAGGAGGCCCATGTCGTCAAGTCCATCGTTGCTTAACCGTCAATCTTGCCCAAGCGCTTGCCAAAGCGTGGGTTAGGCCCTCTTGCTGCCAGTTTTTTTATCAAAAAGCGGCTTGACTCGCTGCCAGCGTGGGCGTACGCCTCCCGCCTCAGCAAATCGTCGGTCTAACCCACCGGAATATGAATACGCCCGACAAAGAAAGGAACACCGTAACGAAGCGGGATTTGGCCACCCGGGTGCGTCTTGCCATCAAGCCGGATGTCAAACTACATCAGGCGCAGGTTGCGGATGTCATCTCCCACACGCTTGATGCAATTCGTGATGCCCTTGTCAATGGCAACACGGTGGAGTTGCGCAATTTCGGCGTCTTCAAGATTGAGGTTCGGAAGGAACGCGTTGGTCGAAACCCCAAGGATCCGAGTGTCGATATCCGGATTCCAGAGCGCAAAGTGGTAAAATTCCGCTCCGGCAAGGAAATGAAGAATCAGTTGGAAGCCGCTGCCTCCACCGATACCTAGACTCCTCCGGCACCCGAGCCGAGAGTTGGTTTTGGTTCAGAATAANCATCAAGGCTTTTCGCTGGCGATCNGTATCCTTTCAAGTTCCTCCCAACGCGTATAAAGCGCGGCAGTTTGTTTTTTGGCAGTATCCAGTTCGATCGTCAGCTCGTTGGTTTGCGCACCGTGCCTTAAATGAAATTCCGGGTTGGCGAACAAGCTCTCGATTCGTGACACTTCCCCTTCGGCGTTTAGGATTGCCGTCTCTATACCTTCAAGTTCATTTTTTTCTTTCCAAGTCAGTTTGCGCGGCTTGGCGTCAAGGGCGTGACGTGCCTTGGTCTTATTAGCTTGTGTGGACCCGGGCCGCTTGGTCCGGCGCGTTGTCCGTTCGGCGAGCTTTTCCCGATAATACTCGTAGTCGCCCTCGTTGTAAACGACCTTCCCGTTACCCTCAAACGCGATGATGCCGGTGCAGACCCGGTTGAGAAAATAACGGTCGTGACTCACCACCAGCACGCAGCCGCTGAACGCCAGCAGCGCCTCCTCCAGCAGTCGCAATGTCGGCAGATCGAGGTCGTTGGTCGGCTCGTCCATGACCAGGAAGTTGCCGAGGGCGCGGACTCGATCCCGTTTGGCAACGGCAAGTTGGCGATTCGCGCCTACCTGCAACGGTTCGGATTTGATCCCAAGCGAATCAACATGCGGGTGAAGAGCCTGTCCGGCGGCGAGAAAAGCCGGCTGCTGCTGGCGCGAATTCTGAAGCACGGCGGCAATTTCCTGGTGATGGACGAGCCGACCAATGACCTCGACCTGCCGACGCTGCGACTGCTGGAGGAGGCGCTGCTGGCGTTCAGCGGCTGCGTGCTGGTGGTCAGCCACGACCGTTATTTCCTGAACCGGGTCTGCACGGGAATCGTTGCGTTCGAGGCCGACCGGGAAGTCGTCTACAACGAGGGGGACTACGACTATTACCGCGAAAAACTCGCCGAGCGGCCGTCATGCTTGGCCAAGCGGCCCGAAGCCACCCGACTCGGGAACAAGCCAAGCCAAGGTGCCAAGCCCAAGCCGCGAAAGTTGACATGGAAGGAGCGCAACGAGCTCGAAGGCATGGAAGCCGCCATCCTCAACGCCGAGGAGGAGGTAGCCCGTATCGAGGGCCTGTTCGCCGATCCGGAGTTTCACTCAACCCACGGCCCGCAAGCCGGGGAATTGACCAAGGCACTGAAGTCGGTAAAGCAACAAGTCGCCTCGCTTTATACGCGCTGGGAGGAGCTCGAGAAAATACGAACGGCGAACGAACAGCCGTGAGTGCCGACCGGCTTTAGACCCCGTCAATGCCTGACCCCTAGGCCGGAGTGTCATCGGACGGAGAGAAATCGACCGAGTCGAGTTGATTCTTCATCTCCTTGCCGGAACGGAACTTAACCACCTTGCGTGCCGGAATCTGGATATCAACTTCCGGATCCTTGGG
>JAKUOU010000050.1 GCA_022451065.1 Pedosphaera sp.
GTTTTGAATGTGGAAACGAACGGATAATTCTGTGCCAACAATCACTTTGCCAAAATCGATTGTTTCCTTTTCTACATGGAGTGCGGGCCTATCATTTTCTTCAGCTGAAAGAATTATTTGTGAAGCGAATAAAAATAAAACCGTAGCAAGTACGCTGCTTTTGTTTTGTCTAGTATTCACGGTGATTCCAGTTGTCCCGCGCAATGCGTATACAAGGCGGCGATCGAAAGTGTCTACTGCAATCCCGCGAGTCAATCACAATAAAATCTGCTCTCCGTCCCGATCGCCGGGCGCTATTGCACGTGACTGATAGTAATGGTATGGAGATGTGCATGCTGTTCCGGAATTCCCTTGCTGCCGTCATCGGGTTCGTACTTTCTGTTGGCACCGCGCACGCTGCTAACAAGCCGAACGTCGTCTACATCCTGGCCGACGATCTAGGCTATGGAGATCTCTCGCATACCGGCGGCAGGGCCGCCACACCGCACTGCGACCGCTTGGCCAAGCAGGGGATGCGTTTCACCGACTCACACACCACATCGTCGGTCTGCACGCCCACTCGCTACGGCATTGTTACCGGCCGCTACAATTGGCGCAGCACCTTGAAGAGCGGCGTACTTTGGGGGCTCTCCGAACCTCTCATCGCCGACGATCGACTAACCACGCCAAAATTTCTCCAAAACAACGGCTACCACACCGGCGTTATTGGCAAGTGGCACCTTGGCCTTGGCTGGCAGATGCTGCCAAACGGCGAAAAGCGCCAAGCCGTGACCGGCCCGACCAAGGGCGACGGCTGGCAGATTGATTATGGCAAAAAAGTCACCGGTGGGCCGCTGGCTATCGGCTTCGACGAATCGTTCATCATTCCCGCATCGCTCGATATGTTCCCTTATGTTTATCTGAAAAACGATAAGCCCACCGCTTGGGCGACAGTGACCAAGGCGTTCCACCGACCCGGCCCGTGCGCGGAAGATTTCGAGGCGATCAACTGCCTACGTGACTTCGCACGCGAAGTCAGGACATTCATTGATGTTCGTGCCAAGGATCGCAACAAACCGTTCTTCCTCTACCTGCCGTTGACCAGCCCTCACACCCCGATCGTTCCTGCCAAGAGTTGGCAGGGCAAATCTGACATCGGGAAATATGGAGATTTTCTAATGGAGACCGACTGGGTGGTTGGCCAAGTGCTGGAGGCACTCGATCGAAATAAATTGGCCAAGGACACCATTGTCATTTTCACCGCCGACAATGGTTGCTCGCCTGCGGCAAAAATCCCGAATCTCATCGAGCAAGGACACAAGCCGAACGGAGACTGGCGTGGTCACAAAGCCGACATATTCGAGGGTGGCCACCGTACCCCCTTCCTCGTCCGCTGGCCGGACAAAGTCAAAGCCGGCTCAACCTCCGACCAGACCATATGCACCACCGATCTCTTCGCCACTATCGCCGACGTGCTCGACAAGAGCGACTCCATCCCGGCTAACGCCGCTGAGGATTCGTTTTCCTTCCTGCCCGCGTTGCTTGGCCAAGCGCAGGCCAAGCAGCGGCCATTCACCATTCATCACTCGATCAACGGCTCGTTCGCCATTCGTCGCGGCAAATGGAAACTTTCCCTCTGCCCCGGCTCCGGCGGATGGAGTAATCCCAAGCCAGCAGCAGCAAAAAAGAACACAAAGTTGGCCACCGTACAGTTGTACAATTTGGAAAAAGACCCGGCCGAATCGACCAACCTGCAAGCCCAACGCCCGAAACTTGTACAGAACCTTGTCACCACCCTGGCCAAGGCGATCAAAAACGGCCGCACCACCCCAGGCCAGATTCAAGCCAACGAAGGACATCCCAACACCTTCAGCCAAAAGCTGCTCACTGCCTTCCCCGCACTTGGTCAATCATCGACGTTGCCTAGGTAAACCGAATTTTGATCTAAATTTACAGGAACCCTTTTAACGACGATCACGCAAAACGGTCCGTGGCAGGATGATAAAGGCGCCAAGAGCCCGTTAATTGTGACGCTCAATAGCCGCGGAAAATTCTTTTCTCACGTTGAGGCCGTAGATTTGGGATCGTCGAACTTACCAGGGAAAGCCTTCCGATACTGGTCGCCCAACTCAGCAACCCGGTTTTTAACAGTCAGATTTTCTGCACGTAACTCGGCCAACAACTTAGCTTTGAATAACAGCTTGGCCTCCTCTCGCAGCGAGCGCCATACGACACCGGCGTTGATCCAGTAATGGAATGCGAAAATACCGATCAGCGGCATGACTACAACCGACGCGGTAGCGATTTTTGCATTTATGTAGTGGTGCAAAGCAAACCAGACGGCCACATACCAAACCCCATAAAACGGCAAGCCAACCAAAATACGGTAAAGTGACGTGGTCGTTTTGCCGATGCCCTCAAACTTCGGCGATATCAGGCGAACCAAAACGAACGGGATTAAGTGAAGCAACGTCCCTATTAACGCCGGCAGGCCAAACGCAACACGGTAAATCTTGAAGGCAAAGCGCCAAAAAAGAGCCGTGCCAGTATATTGAAATACCGGTGAGTTGATCCGCACTCCCGCTTGATTAAGCGCTTCCTGATGCGCCACCACCTCGGCCGTAAGAGCCTCGGCCAGCTCAGGATCTTTCGACTCAAAGTAATTGATTGTCTCAGCGATATTTTTCCGCCGCTGTACTCGTGACACGGCTCGAACTTTGTCGGCGCTGCCGTACACCGGGGCGAGCCATTCGAGGCTGTCCAAGAGAGGACCCCATCGGGCGTCATCCAGATGTACCACGACCGCCTTTATTCGTTCATCGAGCATGATGGTCAACTGACGCATGGCCTGTTTTTCGTTTCCATCATGTTTGGCAAACCAATCGGTCGCATTCACCGTCTCGCCCACAGCCACCCACACGCGACTTCGAAAACGCGACTTCTCCTCATAATTGATCCCCAACGGCACGACCCAAACCGGCTTGCCTCCCGCTAATTCAACCGCCTGCTGCGCGATACGCGCCGCGCCGGTTTTCACCTGCTCAACATGTGTCAAGTCGTGGCTTTTGCCCTCGGGGAAAATCCCCATAGGTAGGCCCTTAGCCAGATTCTCCGCCGCCACGGTAAGCGATTCAACATTGCGCCGCACCGACGACTTGTCGTCCGAAGCTCGATATGCGGGGATCATTCCCACCGAGCGTAACAGTGCCCCAAGTATTCTACCCTTGAACAAGGGCGCCTTGGCCATGAACCGAACCGGACGTTGGGTCGCAATGCCAATCAGCACCGGGTCAATCAACGAATTGGGATGGTTTGCAATGTAAAGAGTGGCCCCTTCTTCCGGCAGTCGCTCAGCGTGCGTCACCCGAATGACCGGGTAATAAAACCGGACCACCCGGCGGATCAATCTGCGAAGCAGTGTTCCAAAAAATGAAGATTGGTCGGCGGCCATTTGGTTGCGAAGCCAAGTTACCCCTAAGCCGAATAATTGAAAACTTGAAATTCTGATAAAAATCAACCAAGCAACCCATCGATGGCCTCTTTTTTGACAAAGTTGCCAACCAACGGCTGCGACAGATCAGGCTGCGATTGCTGCCAACTGGCCATAATCGCGCCGCTGGTAGCCAGCGTCGAGACGTAGCGACTGCAGCCTGTGCCATGCGGCGAAACGAATAGTGGGAAGTCAACCGAGAGCCGTTGAATCTTCGGAAACTCAGAATCCCATCCCCAGGCCAGGCCACCGAGTTCCTCACACGAAAAGCCGCGCGGGCGCTTGGCCGCAGCCGGGTTTTCATCGAGCGCCCGCAAGCACTCAGCTCCATCATAAAAATAGAGTGACAACGGTGGCAATGAAGCGAACCGGCCCACCTGTGGCACGGCTAGACGATCCGTTAGGCGGGTACAGGCAACATCCCAAGTCGCACCGCGCTCAATCATGCAATTCGTATTCATTTTAAACGAACCGGCCCCTTCACTACGGATAGCCAGGCCGGTGTTCGAACTCGACCAACTGAACGGGTGTGAACAAAACGCAAGCGCCGTCCCGCCGCCCGGTGCGTCGAACACCACCGGATCTTTGATGTGCAACGTCGATCCGTCACGCGAAGATTGAGCCTCTCTCATCGTCCCCAAACCCAAACCGGCCAAGTCTGTTGCCTGCATGCAATCGATCGACCACACACCGGTTCCAGGTTTCTGGAACGACTCCAGCCCGTTCGGATAACAAATCCCCTTCTCCATCGAGACGAACATCTCAAAACCGTTCGGGCCGGCGAGTAGTTTGCCCCCCTCGATGGAAACAACCGGGGCATCTTCTCGGGAAAGATCCTGTTTCGTGAATGAACGAATCTTGGTGAATGGCCCTTCCGGTGAGGTGGCCTCGAGGATCGCGAATTCCAGCCCGCGCGCCCCAGCACCCGTGCCGGTACGTGAGTCACCGTGATTACGGTAGCGGCCGCAAAGCAAAAACCGGCCCGGCTCCGGTTCGATAATGTTGCCCGAGCCGAACCAAAAGCCGTCATCGTTTTTCTGCGGCGACACAAGCAGCTTCGCCGCCTCCTGATCGACCAAGACCTTAGCCAAGCTCACTAGAGCCTGACTGTGTTGAGCGTCCAAAACTTTTCCCGACATCTGAAGGGAGTGAAATTCAAACCAACCGGCCGCAAAAATCAAGCGGAACCTGTCAGCGACTTTTCCATTTTCGTGTGTCGCACCTCCCCAAACAATGTATGCCCGTCGCCGGTTGCCACGTATCCATTGCGTAGATAAAATCCAACCGCCGCCTCACGCGCATCGAGAACGATCGTCCTCATTCCTTGCTGCTTGGCCAGACGTTCGATCTCGTCGAGAACCGCCTGGCCGAGCCCACGACCCCGCAATGACTCTTTCACCGCCATGTAACGTACCTGTCCAACATCGGTTCCCACCGCATGCAAACGTCCCACGCAAACTAACCGCTTAGCCTCGTCGTAACCCGCAACATGTGTGGCTGTCACGTCGTGTTCATCACGTTCACTTCCGAGCGGCTGCCCCCACGGCTCGCGCAGCACACGCCAGCGCAGGTCGTAGTAGGCTCTGAACTCCGTCTCAGTCTCCGGGGAACGAACTTCCATGTCCTCCGAATGCTCGCTTGGCCAGACACCTCGGCCAAATCATTTTTGACTGCATAGGCAATTATTCCCACTAAAACTTGCTGTGAATCCACCGCAGATCCATTAACGTCGGCACGTGAAAATTACCTCTGTCAAAACCCGGCATGCGAACCGCTCCATTTGGGGCCATCTGGCCGAGCGCGAAAAAACACTGCCGCTGGTTACGCCTTTGGATATTTATCCGCAATTTGGGGAGACCCGTGGGTCATGGTTTTGGGACTCCGGGATGGCGGTTGTCCAGATCGAAACCGAGGAAGGCATCACCGGCTCTGGTTGGTGTGAGGACGGGTGTAGTGCGATTCCGTTGATTGTCGAAAACCACCTAGGCCGGCTCCTAGTGGGGCAGGATGCCGCCGAAATCGAGGGGCTTTGGGATCGACTGTTTCGCGCCACCCTGCCCTACGGGCGCAAGGGCGTGGCGCTCCAGGCACTGAGCGCAATCGATCTGGCGCTTTGGGACCTGGCCGGCAAAGCCGCAGGTAAACCGGTACATGAACTCCTTGGCGGTCCCGTGAAACCGGACATCCCGGTATATGCATCGGCGCTGCATCCGGTCGGCGCCGAGAAGGTGCAAGCCGAGGCCAAGGCCTACGTCGAGGAAGGTTATCAAGCGATGAAAATGCGTTTTCCCTACGGTCCCGGCCATGGCATTGACGGCATGCGAGCCAATGAGGAGCACGTCGCAAATGTCCGAGACGCCGTTGGGGATGACATTGAAATCATGGCCGATGCCTATATGGGCTGGGATTTTCTTTATGCGAAAAAAATGGTGAAGCGATTGGAACCGTACCGGCTGGCCTGGCTTGAAGAGGCGTTCCTGCCGGATGATCTTAACAGCTACGCCAAACTCCGCCAGGAAACCTCAATCCCCATCTCCGGTGGAGAGCATGAATACACTCGATTTGGCTTCCAACAGATTATCGAGAAACAAGCGATGGACATCATCCAGCCGGACCTCCGCCGGTGCGGTGGATTGTCCGAGGGACGACGGATTTGCGCTCTCGCCCTGGCCAATGGCATCACGGTTATTCCGCATGCCTACGGTCCAACGCACATCCACCTTGCCCTCGCGGAAACAGCTATCCCGATGATTGAATACTTTCCGTTACCCTGCTGGGACGATTTGCCCGACGCCGAGGTGGAGCCGATCTTTCACGACGAACCGCAACCACAAAACGGGCGCGTTACCGCTTCAGCCAAACCAGGCCTTGGAGTCACTGTAAACGAAAGGATTTTCGCCAGTTAGCGCTTGGCCAGACGCCCGATGTCCTATGACAACCCTGGACTGGATTATCGTGCTGGCTCTCAACGGGCCGGTTATTTTATTTGCCCTGCTAAAAAGTGGTGGCACCAAGACAAGTAAGGATTGGTTTCTGGCCGGTCGCACCCTGCCCTGGTGGATTGTCGGCCTCTCGCTCTACGCCACACTGGTCGACTCCACCGATCTGGTGGTCGATTCTGGAGCCACATACGGCGGTGGCGTTAAATTTTACCTGATTAACTGGATCGGCTGCGTTGCCGGTTGGCTGCTACTGGCTCACCGAATCATCCTACCGATGTACCGGTCCGGCATGTACACCAACGCCGAATACCTCGAGTCACGGTTTGGACTCTCTGCTCGAATCGTCAGCGTGCTGGTGCAGGTACTTTACCGGACGGTAATTCTGGGAATGATCAGCACAACGAACTTTTTGACGCTGAAAATTGTCTGCGGCTGGGACGACACCGCGGCTTGGGCGGTGGTTGGACTGATCGCTTTGCTCGCAACATTTTACACCATGGCCGGCGGGCTCAAGATGGTCGCGATCACCGATTCGATTCAATCCATTATTATGATACTAGCCACCATCGTTTTATTTTTTATCATTTCAAATAAAATCGGTGGATGGAGCGGTTTAAAGGAAACACTCGCGGCACACTCAGGGGAATTGGAACAGCAGATGATGCACACCGGCACCGACGTTGTTACCCGAACGGATGTATCAACCTTTGATCAAGAGGAACTAAAGAAAAAACTGTTGCTCGGCGGTACGCACGAGGAAGCTTCCATGGAAATTATCCATCGCAGCCCTGCTTGGCTAGCCTGCCTGAGCCTAATCATTGCTGGCTTGGCCTATTCCATCGTCAACCACACCCAGTCGATGCGACTGCTTGGTGCGCGCAACGAGCGGCATCTAAAGAATTCCGTAGTCTTTGCAGGAATCATTCTAATCGGCGCCACATTCATGGCCCAGACGATGGGGCTTTTCGGCCGGGCTCTCTTTCTGGATATCAGCGCTCTACCTGTTGATAAGTCGATTCAAACCAAGGATGCCATCTTCCCGGTGATCGTCCGGGATTACACCACCGTAGGACTAAAGGGCCTTATCGTTGCCGGTGTCATGGCAGCCGCCTTTTCCACTTACGACTCCATCGGGTCCACCCTGTCCGCGTTATTAACACGCGACGTCTACCGCCGACTCATCTCCAAAGATCGAGAGGATCACCACTACCTCTCCGTGGGGCGCTGGCTTACGCCACTTATTATTTTTGGATCTTTCATTTATATCCCGGCTTTGCTTTCAGGCGGCATGATTGATTTCTATTTGAAGATGGTGGGTAGTTTTGTGGTTCCGTTACTGGTCGTTTACCTGTTGGGTTCGTTTACTCGAGTTCATCGTGGATCAGCAGTGGTAGGCTTGGTCGCCGGAGTGGGGTTCGGGCTCTATTCCTTCATCTCAAAAACTCTCGCGGAGTCACAGGGTATAGCGTTACTGCCGTCAGCTTTGATGGATAACCACGTCACCGGGCCGTTGACTTTTGCCATCACCGCCTTGGCCATGCTAGCAGCGACGCTGATTCTCGGTCGGGAAACCAGCCCACTTTTCTGGCAGGATCAGGCAGCGCTCGATCAGGCGGAACAAACCGGATTTACACCGCTGGCACTTGGCCTGGTCGTCTTGGCATTTGGCCTGTTTCTTGGCTTCTTTGTGTTGCTTTAACCCATCTAAATTAAACTCATTTAAATTATGAATCGTCGCCAATTCCTCACTACATCCGCAAGTGTCGTTGCAGCCACTAGCTGCACTTCGTTATCGCAAAATAAAAAACAATCAATACCCATCGTCGATACCCATCAGCACCTGTGGAACCTCGACCGATTCACACTCGCCTGGCTCGACAAAGCTCCACCAATTCTTAATCGCAGCTTCCACTTGGGGGATTATCTAATGGCGACCAAGGGACTGAATATCTCGAAGGCCATTTACCTCGAAGTCGACGTGATCCCATCGCAGCAAAATGACGAGGCACGGTATGTCACAGAGATTTCGAAAGATCCAAAACACCCGACCGTCGCTGGGGTTATTTCCGGGCGCCCGGAAAATGAGGGGTTCAAAAAATACATAGACCAATACAAAGACAATAAACACATCAAGGGACTGCGGAGGCTGATGGAAACCACACCGTCAGGGTTTTGCCTGCAGCCGCAGTTTATTCATTCCGTCGCGTACTTGGGCGAACTCAATAAACATTTCGAGATCACCATTCAACCAACACAACTCAACGATGCGCTCTCCCTGGTAAAACGCTGCTCGAACACACGCTTTGTCATCGACCATTGTGGCACCGCGGATCCCAAGGCGTTTCTCTCTGAAAAAAAACGGGGAGGCGCAATACCGATGCATGAGGCAGACCAATGGAAAGCAGACATGTCCAGACTGGCCGATCAATCCAACACCGTCTGCAAAATTTCAGGCATAGTGGCACATGCGCCGAACGGATGGACAACCGAACATTTGGCACCCATCGTTAATCATTGCCTCGATGAATTCGGGCCAGACCGGGTGATGTTCGGTGGAGACTGGCCGGTTTGCTTGCTCGGAGCCCGATACGGCGAATGGGTGAATGCCTTAAATGAAATCGTTTCAAACAGGCCAGAAGAAGAGAGACAGAAGCTGTTTCACCGAAACGGCACGCGCACTTACCAATTGGCTTGAACGAACGAAAAAAAGGGGCAGAATGCGCGCCCCATTGGAAGGGTGCCGGAGTGGTCGAACGGGGCGCTCTCGAAAAGCGTTGTGCGAGCAATCGCACCGGGGGTTCGAATCCCTCCCCTTCCGCCAATATCTAAAGGGAAATAGGGGGATTTTGGAAGAAGTGTCCCACAAGTGTCCCAAAAACAGGGGACTTTGGTTTCACTTTTCTAGCAGATTCCAGGCTTCCTCGTGTTTAAGTCCATCTCGGTGCCATGACATGCTTTTAAGAATTTAAGCCAGCACTTCTTCAGGTTCCTGATGAGGCGTTGATCCTCTTGGTAGTGCCCGTTTGAAACATACACGGATTTCCTGTAGGGGAATGCGGGTCATGAAAACTATTGTTGCCCCTTTTCTTCTTCTCTTCGCCGGCACAATAGCTGCGGAAAAGCCGGCCAATTGTGTTAAGCAGGAATCCCAACAGGATCCTGGATTCTTTACTTTGATCGTTTTGCCGGATACGCAAGGCTACGCTGATGTCCGGCATAAGGAGACACAGAAGCACTGGCCGAGTATTGGTGATCAGCGCTCCTGCTTCTTTAAACAGACCGAGTGGATTAAGGAGAACAAGCAGAAGAGGAATATCGTCATGGCGGTCCATGTGGGAGACATTACCCAAACACAACACGATGAAGAATGGAAGATCGCTGATACCGCTTTCAAGACGATTGATAACCATGTCCCCTACATCTTGTGTTCGGGGAATCATGACATGGGTTACTCGTTAAAACACCGAGAGACCAGCCATTCGCGCACAAGCCGTTTTGGTTCCTATTTCCCTCCGTCACGTTTTACGAATAACCCTTTGTATGACCCTCATTTCGGCAAGAAAAAAAGCCTGCACTTTTATGAAGAAGGAGAGATCGAAAACTACTACCTGTTTCTAAAAGCTGGCGGGATGAAGTTTCTGATTCTCACGCTGGAATTCAAACCTCGGGACCAAACTCTTGCCTGGGCGAATAAGGTTGTTGCCGCGCATCCCGATTGTCGGACCATCGTTGTGACACACAGCTATCTCACAAGCAAAAAGGGGCAGCTGTCGGGTGCTGACCACTATGGGGTCAAGGGGAACTCCGGAAAGTCAATTTGGGAGAAGTTCGTCAGTCAACACAAGAACATCTTCCTGATCCTTTCAGGGCATGCCCTGGAGAATCTGTTGACTAGTCAGGGCAAACATGGAAATACGGTGCACCAAGTTCAGGCGGACTATTGGTATTGGGATATACCTAAGATCAAGGCCGGAAGCGGTTTCCTGCGCATCATGACGTTCCATCCTGACAAGAACTCGATTGAAGTTCAGACCTATTCGCCCGTGCTCGATGAATTTCTCGTACGCCCCAAAAGCAACTTCTCGCTGGACTACGCCATGTCGGGTAAGGGCGAACAGCCATCCGATGTAAGTGGCCAAGGGGGAGATTAGCGGCGACCAAATTCCACTACGGCAAATCCTTAACCTTGGCTCTGATGTAGTTCTTATCGAGTATGGCTAGACCAGTTGTTTTATTTCCCTTCAGCTTTCAATGCTGCAGCTCGCTTGGCTCCTCCTAAGCCTCCATCTGCAATTGACCACAACTTGTCAGCGTCTTGCGCCTCTGCTGCGGCCTCCTCCAAAACTAAACCCACCCCGGCTTTCATTTATATTCATCTTTAATGTGCCTGCAACGCCTCCCCCCTCATTCATCTCGGCTTCACTCAGCTTAAATGCACCATCCAGAGTCTTCATTGACCTGAACCTGCTGAATCCAAATTCGTTTTGATCCTCATCGGTATTGAACACCAGAAAGGAACCTTGGAATGGCACATCCTTTTTACCAGATTCAAAGTCTTCACGGTTGATTGTCAGCGTTATTCTTACTTGTTGCCCATTATCTTCACTCACCCCCTCAAAAGTGACAGTTGGGTTAAGTTCCCGTGCTTGTTCTGGTCGCCCTCTTCCCCTTCCTCCAAACCATCTCCGAGGTTCCTCCGGCTGCCCCAGCACCCCCAGCTTGGAAAAGGTCACTTGTTCCTCATTTAGGGTAAGTTGAATCTCGGCTTTGCCCAGGTTGGCGATATTCTCCAAGCGTTCATTTTTCCATACCGTCTCAAAATTTCCATTTAACTCACCGATTTTGACCGTATATCTAGGTATTCGTGGACCTCTTGAAACCGTCACAGGCCAATTCTGAAGCTCCGATTCAATACTGGAACGCCTACCCTCTACGAATGCAATCAATCGATTGACACCCCGATCAATGCGATCCTGTCGAGGATGAAGATGGTTTTGTGTCAAAGCCTGGATGCGATTGACGTCATCTTCAATTTCCTCCTCATTCCAGACATTCATTAAGATATTTTGTAGTGCCGCCTTGTAACGGGCGGGAATCCCATCGAGTTGAAAGAGGCGATTGGCGAGCATACTTTGCGCGTAAACTGATTTTGGCTCATTGTCATCTCCACCAAATCGACTAAACGGCCCTCTTCCCTCAGTAAAGGCACCGTCCGCACCCCATGGTATAAAATGGAATCGCATGTCATCCTTCGGACTGGAATACGCATAGTAGTTGTTTTGGTTGTTAGTGTAGCCATCCCAAAAACCAAGAAGAGTCTCCATGGCCCAAAACTTGATGAACTGGTCGACGTTGACATACTTTTCCGCCTTGACCAGGTTGAAGCTCTCCTTGGTCTCAAGAATCTGAGCAAGTTTTTTTGCCTGGGTCCGCTTTTTCTTCGAATGCTTGTTCTTGGCCTCAATGTTTTCAACTGCTTGCGGATAAAAATCTGCGATTGTGCCCTCATAGAACTCTCCAGAATAATCCCCAAAATACCGTTTAATGAATGGACCTCTAACTGACTCTACGTGGGAATATACCCCAAGATACTCTCCGTTGACGGTCACTTTTGCGTGGTTGACCCTCGGAGCAGGAACACCGGCCCTATTGAAAAGTTTATAGGTGAGATATTGGCTCGCAAGGGATTCGTCCTGTACGTTGTTATTGAGTGTAAGACGGTCCAGTCCCTCAATTGGAGATTGGTCCAGGTATTCATCAAACTTCACCTTTAGGGATGGACGCTCAGGATTCAATGACCCTATGAAGCCCTTGGTTCTTATGCCTACGCTTGGGATTACCTTACCGTCTATGGTGATATCCGCCTTGTACAAATTGAAGCGATTCCCAGCTGAACGACTGCCACCGAATAAGCGGCCAATCCCCCCGTTTCTTCGATCACTTTCTTTACGAAGCTTGTCCCAGTCTGAGGGAAGCATTTTAATCTGGATCTCAAGAAGTTGGTCAGGGCGAAAGAGATCATCAACCTTCAACTTTGCTCCCATGGCAGAGTTCAGACCGGCCACCGCGGCGACCAGAACAATCAGGCTCGTTGCAAAAAAGCCTAATTTCCTGCTCCTACTGTAATGTGTGTTTATATTGATGGGCATCATACATAAATCTTAAACGTGACTGCGTAGATGAATATTGTAACAATCGGATTTCTAAAAACAAAGTTTCATCGGCCGATTTTTCAATTCAAAAAAACTTCTTGTTCCTGTGTTTCATGAATTAGGATTATATTAATACAAGCAGATGTTTCATTTCCCTTCAGCTTTCAATTCTACACCCGTCTTGCCGCCGTGTTTTCGGAGTAGTTGGATAATTTCTTCGTCATCGGAATAATCATATGATCAAATATTAAAGTTTGAAGATTCTATTGCCAGACTTTGAGAATTACTTCCCAGGAGTACCTCCTTTTTGAGGATTGGGTTCCCAGTTGGCGGGGTTCTTAGCATCTGCCAGTGGATCGATAATATTAATCGAATAGCCAAGAATGTCATTGGCTCTTGGCCATGGCTCTTTGTCATCATATTTAAACATCAAAAGCTCTTGGCCTTCTGGACTCTCGAGAGTCAACTTTTCACCGCCATTGGCCAATCTCCCACTATACCATCCATATACATCTAATCGTGGATAACGTTTTACAAAAGCCTGAGGATTGTCATCGTTGGCTAGCAGAACACACTCCCCTGGGTCAATTTTAGCGTGCAGCCTGAAGAGAAAATCTATGCCCTTTATTCGGTGCCAGCTTAAATCAACCTCGGTCTGACTGATGTTTTTCAACTCAATGAATTCGTAGTCACTTCCACCAATAGGATTGTACATCACCTCATTGAATTTCACCGGGAATCCTAATATTTCAGGTGTAAAAAAAGCCTCGGTCATTGCACTCCATTTACCATCTATGCGCGTACGTGCTTTGACAGTCGTGTGCCGATTGAACGCAATGGAATCTGTAAACGGTTTCGCGCTAGAGCCGCGCGGATCACTACCGTCCGTGGTGTAATAAACACTGCCCGCTGGCGCAGTCATAGCCAGTCTAAATCCGGACTGTATTGTACCGCCATGCTGACTAAAACGTGGAGCATTAAAAGAACGTTGCAAATCAATACTGGCCATTTGCTCCATCACAATCTTTCGGCGCTGGGGAATCCAAACCTTTCCAATGTAGGGACTCATGTCGGGAAGAACGTGTTTCATTTGATTTTTCAACTCCAGATGACGAAGTGCAATGTGTTCATCCGTTAACATACCTCCATTAAAGTAGTGCTTTTGCACACGGTCGGCAAAACGCAGCCGGAATTCCGGATTGGCAGCAAAGGACTGGAAGATGCGCGCAATATCAGCGCGACCGGCGAGTGCGCCCTGAGTGAGATTGTTTGAAGTTACCACACGGCCTGGGACGAGGACGGCAGCAAGGTCAGGGAACTGTTTACCATCGGTCCCGAAAGATCTCTCTGCATCCCAAAGATAAAAGCGCCACTTGGCCCCAGTACGCCGTTCGCGACCGGCACGCCAGTTGTTGTAAGGCCAGTCATCCATGTCGACGTATACACAAAGTATAATGTAATCGATGAAATTATCGAGATCTAGTAACTCAACCGCCTTATCGTAGTCGGCAGGGGCAGTAAGATCGCGGTTTATTGTAAGATTTTTAAAACGGTTCCACTCAATATCGTCGCCCTCACGGATCTCTCCAAATTGCGCAATAAGATCCCACTCCGAACTACCACCATACCGCGAGCGAAGAAAGTTAACGTCCAACCTCTCGGTAGGGTTGTAGTAGGCCTGATTTTTGCCGTTAAGCAAAAGATTCACAAGAATTCCCCGGCTGGAAGCATGACCAAGATCGCGGAACAATCGTCGGCAAAGTTCGTCGCAAATGAACGGATTGATCGAGTCATTCATACCAGCCCGGAGAACAACATGCTCAAACTCATTGATAGGCAGGTCGGAAAACAAGTGATGATTTAAACGGCTTTCTCCATATTTGCCACGAAAGTAGAGACGAAAAGAATACTTACTCCATGGAACCGGCCTAAAGGGGGTATGCCGACTTCTAATGAAATCCCCACCCTGCAGCCGCAGCCCACCCTCAATCTGAAATCCATCGGTGGCATCCGGGAAAAACAACTCAGAGGAAGCCGGACGCTCCCAAGCAATACCTCGCTTGTTGGTATTTCGCGGGTCGATCTCAAGAATACCGGTTTCACCCCAAAGATTTTTCTTCTCCGTGACAAGTGAAATAATGGGAAGCGACGTAACAGCTTTTGAGTCACCAAGGACAAAGGTATGTGTTGCCAAACCGGACGGCCATGAGCCACGACGAAATGTCGCGGCCCGAATGACAGTAGTACCAGTAATCGGTATCGGGTTACTGTACAGTTGGCCGTTAGTTGGTGTCGGTAAAGAGTAATCGGTCGTGTAGCGAATTGAGGCCTGATCCGCTTTTGTACTCAGAACAAGATCGAACGGCTCATTAAAGAATCCTCGTTTCCGGCTGAACTTGGGCTTGTTTAAGATATTTACAAAATTACCAGTTCCATTCATAGCCCCAGGCGTTGGTTTGGTGAAATAAACCCATCGATCAGCTGGGGAAAGACCGTATGAAATATTGCTACGCTGCTCAGGATACCTTGGAGAAACTTTGTCGATAACATTTCTCGGTAATTCAGGGCTGAAAAGCCCTATATAATCACCACTTTGTCTAAGCTTGAAATTAGTATGCATCGGCTTGCCGACAACTCGGCGGTTTTTTCCGGATGCAAACACTACCAGAAACTTTTTAGGCTTAATCTCAATATCAGGAAACGTCCACTTACCAGGATCATCCTTATCATTGGTCAATGACCATCCTCCCAAATTCACTGTATTGCGCCCGGTATTCTCCAGCTCAATCCAGTCGACCGCTCGACCATCCTCATCCCTCAGACCGGACTGGTTGGACGCCACCAATTCATTGATTACCACAACCCCCGGCGAGTGATCCGGATCAACGTTATACGACCAATCGCGACCAGCGAAGGCATTAGGATTAGCCGCTTGATCAGTAATGCCCTGTGTGTTTGGCCAGGTGATCGCAACCGAGCCACGTTTGATTTTTTTGAACTCAACCTCCCAAGGACCATCAGCAAAGCCTGTCACACTCGCTGGCACTTGACCGTTGATCTGAATATCATCTACTTCAAAAGCAGTTACAGGTTCACTGAAGAATAGCCGTATTCGCTTAAGCTCACGCACGGTATCTCCAGGCCGAGGCAAAACATTAGCCAACTTGGGAGTGATATCATCAACCACTTGATAATGTGCTAACCCGACAGATTCCGGCACAAATTCATTCGCCGGTCGGCCAAAATCCTTAACATCATGATCCGCAACCCAAGATAAAACTACATCACCATAACCGGCGTCAGAAAAATGAAATATCCAAGAACGACCCCCTCCTTCGATAGAATTTGCAGGCTGCCCGTTCAACAGTAGATCTTCTCCATCGATACCTTGAACTGGCTCATCAAAATGCAGTGTCACACTATTTAACTTTTGCACCCTGCCTGGCTTTGGCGTGAAACTAGTCAACCTTGGCGGCGTATTATCATTAAGTATTCCAACCAACTCGGCATCGATCAAAAAATCACTACTCGAGAGACTGAGGTTAAATGCTTGAATCGCAATCGTATTGGTGCCGTTTTTTAAAAACGAACCAAGGTTGGCAATCTCGAAAGTCTCGAATTGGCCAGACTCATGCGTATCCGAGGCAAATTGAGAGACTGGTCTAAGAGGCGGATTCTGTGCCATTACACGCTGGCCATTGATCCAAACTATGAAGCCGTCATCGAAGTTAGCGAGTAGATCGAGAACACTATATTGGTTGGCATTTTGCACTTCAAATGTTCGGCGTAGATAAACCGTAGAATACAGACGTGGCATGTCGGCCAACAATGTACCGCTCCGGCCATCGCCATAACGGAATGGCGCGGTGCCACTTGGCCACGCAATGTCATCAAAGTCAGCAGCCAGCCAATTGCCAGAAGACTCGGAACCCTTGAGGTATTTCCAAGTTGAGCCACGTTTCAGCAAGACCTCCGTCTGACCAATCGAACAGAAGCAAAGGATTGCAAACAAAGGCAGAAAAATGGAATGAGTTCGCTTCATCTTGATTCGCTAGTTCTTGCCAAACACCTCGCTCAAGACCACCGCTTCAATCAGATCACGTAGACCTTTGTTGTCCTGTCTCATTTCACGGAGGATGGCATCGATAGCGGGGCGATCGGAGGGGACCAGTTCGCGACCGATAGCATAAGTGAGGAGTTTTTCGGTGAGGCTCCGAGAGAATTGGCCTTCGCGTTTGATGATATGCTTTCCGAATTCAGGAACCGTGGAAAAGGCGTCACCATTGGGCAACTCGCCCGAGGCATCAATGGGCATATTCTTGCCGTACTCATTACGCCAACGACCAATGGCATCAAAATTTTCCAAAGCAAAACCAAAGGGATCAATCTTGCGGTGGCATTCGGCGCAAGTGGCAATCTCGCGGTGCTTGGCAAGTTGCTCACGGATGGTCTTTGCTCCGCGAATGTCCGGCTCAATATCTGGCACGTCATCAGGGGGAGGAGGAGGCGTATAGCCAAAAAGTTTTTCCAACATGTAGATGCCTCGCACGACTGGTGAAGTATCCACCCCATTGGCTGAAGCCGTCAGGAAAGATCCATGCCCCAAGAGCCCACCCCGAGGCGTCCCCTTGAGGGACACCCGTCTCAAATGATTCCCTTCAATGCCTTCTATGCCATAGTGGAGAGCCAGTTCGCGATTAAGAAAACTATAGTCTGCATTCAGAAATTCACGCGTCGACAGATTATGATCAAGCACATGCCTAAAAAAAGTCTGCGTCTCATTACGCATGGCTACTTCAAGATTATCACGATAGTAGACCTTAAAATCCTTTGAGGGAGGCATTTCTCCTATGTTATCAAAGTTTAACCAAACGCGAATGAAGTTATTTGCAAACCGGTTGGATTTTGAATTACGCAACATACGCTTGACCTGTCCCCTCAAGACAACCGATTTACTAAGTTTATTTTGTTCAGCCAGAGTTAGCAGCTCGCTATCAGGCGCAGTAGACCACAGAAAGTAGGAAAGGCGTGAGGCTAGGGCATAATCATTCAATTTCCCTGAATTTTCATCGAGATAAAGAAAAGACGTTGAACAAAGAATCGTTTGGAATCCAAGTTGCAGGGCTTGCAGCGGCTCTAAGCCCTCATCCAGCTTTCTGTTCACCATTGACTCAATCGGACTTAATTCACCCTGCCACAGTGGTCTACGAAACGCTTTCGCAGCAAAGATGCGCAGACGTTCTCGTATTTTTTCACGATTAAGATCATTGGGCTTTAATGAGCCATACATCAGGTCATGGCCTCTAGGCGGCCATTCCTTAACAAAAGGCCCTCTAATCTGAATCTCCCAGATACGCAACTTCGGACCGCGATAAGCCTTCAGCACGCCATAGCTCCTCTCGTTACCAGGCTTCATTTCCGAGAAGGGCTTTATTTCAGGAGCAACATCTTTTGCTGTAGCTAATAGACGGACGAGTCGCTTGGTCGCCGTGGTACCGTTACGAAAACGGACCTCAGGCTCATACCCTTTCTCCATATAAACATCCCACTCAAACCACTGCGGCTTCTCGTTGATTAATTCCACCATGGCCAGAGAACGTTTACGGGACACATTTCCCGTGCTCGTCACGCTACCCTGTCTGTCTACTGCCGTGAGTTCCAGAATCAAGGGATCTCCATTGCGGAAATCATCGATGGTCTTGCCGTATGGATGCCGGCGATCGATTGCGGCGGCACGCACACGGACTCTATATAAGCCACTTTGCGCCACACCCTGATTGAGCAACGGCCGAAAACCAATATGCCCACCTCGGTAGTGCCTGCCATATAGATCAGTGTATGGAGTCTCGGGAATAAATCGGAACCGGTCTACCTGAAAGAGCTTAGGCAATTCCCTAGCTTCTTTTCCTTTAAAATAAAATGGTGATTTTTGAGCGTAAGTCTTTATTTCAGGCCGGGGGCCGAAGTGGGTGGCTCGTTCAATGGCTTGGGCCGCAGCACTCAGATAATGGTTGAGTAACAGACCCGAAGTCACCAAGCCGGCGCCAATGTTATCAAAACCATCGACTTTCACTTCCGGTGGAAAATTTTCCGTAGGATTCCAAGCACTGATATTGAGACCAAGTAAATCTCCAATGGTATGCCGATATTCCCAGGAATTCATCCGACGCAAAGCAGTGTGCTGCCCTTTACCGGACAATCGGGGATGTGCCTCAGCGATCGATTCGGTGATACTTTTGATTACGGCCAGCACATCCGTTTTAGCAGGCTGCTTCTCTTTCTCCGGTGGCATGTCTCCCAAATTTAGTTGATCTAAAATCTCCTGCCATGATTCCAACTCTTCAAGTTTCGTTATAGCAGGTAGCAACTGGTCAAACCGCCGGTGAGCCTCCTGTTTTTCAGGCCCATGACATTTAAAACAATAATTTTTGAGAAAAGTACGTGGCAGTTCCGCATGCACCGAGAGGCTTAAAATGAAAAGGGCAAAGACTAAGCAGAAACGCTTCATCAGAGTTGCATGGGTGAAAAAGTACCAGTACTTTTACCAAAGCGATCTCGCTCACAACCAAACCATTGCAACGTGGACAACCAGAGATTGGAAAGCGGAACTCGCTTTGAACCCTCAGCCGGGCAAATGAAATGCCCCCCATGTTTTACTCCTCCACCCGCCAGTAAAACCGGTAAGTCACGATTACTATGACGGGAGCCATCGCTCATGCCACTTCCCAACACTACTAAGGTATCATCAAAAACTTTAGTTTCCTTTAATCGATCCAGAAAAAGGCCGAACTGTTCCATCCAGTATTTCTCAACAACCTGCAATTGCGCAAGCCGGTCTTCCCCTTTTCCGTGATGTGAAAGACCATGATATGACCCCACACTCAATTCTGAAGTACGAAAGGAAATAGGTACTTCAAAGGTTGCCACGCGGGTGGAATCGGTCTGCAAAGCTAAAGCCAAAAGATCACATAATAGAGGCATCTCCTCAATATGCTGACGTTCTGCCTGACCAATAGCTTTGATGGGAGATTTAGGCTTGGGTTTATCCAACCACTCACGGGACATTTGTAGACGTCGCTCCACATCGCGCACCGACGTAAGGTACTGATCAAGCTTATCACGATCGGCAGCATCAAGTTTTCCGTTCAAGGTTTTTACTGATTCGCGTAAAGCATCCAGGACGCTGGAGCGGTGTAGTAAAACTTCGCGTTGCTCTGCCCGGCTTGCGTTATCCTGATCAACAAATAATGCTCTAAAAAGCTGTGCCGGATTGTTGATAGGCGGAACACTGACCCCAGATCGCGTCCAAACCATGTTAGTACCTCCGTCGATGCCTGCTGTAATGGACGGAAAACGTGTTGTGCTTCCGACATGCTCAGCCGCCACTTGATCAATGGTGATATTTTTTTCGGGAAAACCGGCCGCCATTTCCTTACGTATACCTCCGCTTAAAAAAGCGTGTACTCCTGCATGTCCTCCGTTGGCACCATCATCCAAATTGGAAAAAACCGTGAAATCCCTGCGATGCTTCTCAATGTGTTTAAGGGTCGGACTGCTGATATAGTCCGCACCGGAGGTCTTGGGGAAGAATGCCGGGGGATAAAAGCCCAAATGATTACCGAAACAAACTAACCGCTTGGTTCTGGCAGGCGCCGCCATCATTGAGCTTTCCAGCCAGGGCAATGCCAGCACCACGCCCATTCCCTGCAGAAACCTCCTGCGGTTGATCGAATGTGAATTCATTAAACGCATGTTACTCATCATTTCCCCTGATGGGTCGATCTTAACATCGGCCGAATACATCGTAAACTTAAAGGATCGGGCACTGGGAAGAGCAATATCGATCAGCTTTGAATCGTCCGGTAGAAGAGTTTATCCATACTGGCACTTACCGTAACGGCCTCGCCGGGATCTCCAAATGGGATAAGATGTTGAGGCTATTATCGACAGGTCTCCAGGAATGCGACCAGATCCAACAACTCCTGCCGTGACAATACTTGATCTGATCCGGATGGCATCACCGATATCGATGAAGTCGTAACGCGATGAATTTGGCTCCTTGCAACCCGCACAGCGCGCATACTCGCGTTTTTCAAGTAGATGGCATCCTTGGTTTCACGCTGAATAATTCCGCCATATGATTCCCCATCGGCCATTTCCAGAACATAGTGTTCATAACCGTTAACGACCGTCGAACTGGGATAAAGAATGGCTTCCAGCAAGTCACCGGGTTGTCGAATGCGCCCAATCCTCGTCAAGTTTGGCCCCAGTTGACCACCCCGACCTTCTATGCGGTGACAGACACCACAGGAAACCCGTTCATCATGGAACAAGACGCGTCCGCGCGATGCATTCCCTGAGTCCAGCACTTTGAGTAGCGACTTGATGGCAGCTTCCTGTTTCTTTTGGCCAGAGAATTCATGTTTTAGAACACCTGACAGCGCCACGTGGGCAGCATTCTTGCCATCAGGGAAGGCATCCATGATGGCTTTTCGTTGACCGTTTTCAAGCGAAGCGAGCCCAGGGCTTTTTTTAAGAGCTGCGGCAAGTTTCATGCCCAGAAGATTCCATGCTACGGCATCAATGACAGACTCCTCCGATGCATCCAACTCACGTCCAAGAGTAAAAGGCCTGACTAGACTAGGCAGGTAGAAGGATCGAGCGCCGGCTATGTTCTGAAGCAACGCGTCCCATTGCGGCTCATTGAGCAGATGTAAACGGAGGGATCCCAATGCTTGGGCAGCCTGCCGTCCCAGGATAACCGGAGTCTGCTCATCAGTGAGAAGACTTACCAAAAAGGCAAAGGATGCATCGGAAATGTAACCTTGGTGTTTAACAAGAACCTGCATAGCACTCGCACGTGTCGCGGGCGACTCGCCTTCGTTTTCCGCAATAAGTGATACGGCAACCAAAACGGGCTGACTCATTTCGAATCGCTGGGCGATGTTCATGGACTCCGCTCTGACCTCAGAGTCACTACCTTTTAATCCAAGAAGAAGGCATTCGTGGAGAGATTGGGGTAAGTTTTCAAGAAAACCCAGGGAGGCCAGCACTTGAGCCTGAACTTCAGGCTTTACCTCTTTGGAAGCAAAGATCTCCAACAGGACCTTTTGAAAAGCGTCATCCTGCGCGTAGGACATGACGATTCCCTCGATAAGTTGCTCATTGTCAGCACCGCGTTCATGTTCTCCGACAAGTTCACGAAACACCTGAAGGATTTCATGTTTCAAATCCTTGCGGCTGGAAATCACCCGGCGCGCCTCGTGGCAAACATTAATGTCTGGTGAACGCAACAAAGGCAGAACCCTTGCTGCATCCAGATCGCTGCCAAGGGTGTCCAGAACCCTTAGAGCAATACGCTGCCGGTATGGATGCGTGTCATCGGACAAGTATGAAGCCACTCCGACCGGGTCTCCAATTTCAATAAGGGCATGCACGAAGGCGTGCCGTGTGTGGAGGGGATCACTGGAATCCATGTTATGAAACAACGATGGGAGTGCCACTTTGTCACCCAGTTGCCCGATCGCCGTGGCGGATGCAGCCTGAACAAATGGACTAGGATCATCCAGGAGCTCTGCAAGTGGCCCAACAGCTGACTCATCCTTTAATCGTCCAAGTGACCTGGCAGCCACCTGGCGCATACCAGGATCCGGATCCCGCAAAGCCTCCTGAAGGACCACCAGAGCGCGTTTACTGCCTAACCTTGAAACCAGCCAGAGGCAACGCTTCCTAAAGTCCGTTTCTCCAGAACTTGAGATCGCACTTGTGATTATATCCAGGACAACATCACCCTTGCCGACGAGAGCTTCCGCCGCCTTGTCGCTCACTGCCCGCCTAGGGTCCCTTAACAAATGGACCAACTCTGCAGGGTCAAGTAAATCCCACGCAAGGTCCAACCCCCTTGGATCTTGCTGAACCGTGCTTCCCTGTCTTTGAATTCGATAAATGGCCCCCTTGATTTCGGGCTTGGCATTTTTTGAAAACGGACACCCCCAACTCAACCAACCCCCGGTGTCCAGCAATAAAAGAGAACCGTCAGCGTCTTCCAGAATGTCGGTAGGGTGAAAACCAGCACTTGCAGATGAAAGAAAATCGTTTTCGACTGTTACAAAAGATCCGTTCCGCGCCTCCAAACGCACATGGACCACCTTGTGCGTATTGAAGTGACAGGCAAACAGGGTATCACGATATGCCTCGCCAAATGATTGTCCACGGTAGCGCATTAAACCGGCTGGAGCCACTTGTCCCCAGCGACTGACTGCCGGAAGGCGCAACCCTGTCTCCGGAAGCAATGGGCTTCCATAAACTCGCTGTGTCAGACCTCCCCACATCCAATGAATCAAGGCGTCATGCCGTTGTCCACCGAAACTGTCAAAAATGGCACAGGTTGAAAGCATGTCACCATTGGAGGTAAAGACAATGTCAACCGGGTTGACCCCACCCTGTCCTTCAACCTGAACATCACTACCGTCAGGCCAGCAGGAAAAGACACCTGCAGCACGACTAAAACCAGACCGAGTACCATCCTTACCAACAAGGTCATATCCAAAATGACCGCCTGAAAAATATAACCTTCCATTGGGGCCTAAATAGGGACCGTGTTGATTTGCTCGACCATCAAATTCCATGGTGCCAAGTATCTTCTCACGCTTATCAGCAACTCCATCATCATCCACATCTTCAAGCCTCCACAGATATGGGGCCGAAATTATATAGAGCGCCCCGTTGTGCCAGAGTCCTCCTTCCGGCATGGTCATCCTATCCGCGAAGATGGTGCTCTTATCAAAAACCCCATCACCGTCAAGATCGACCAGTCGCCTTACGAAACGGGGCAATTCTCGCTCAATGGCTTGCCTAGTTGTCAAGTTGCGCCCATCGCTTTCCGCCACGTACAGGCGTCCACGATCATCAAGGCATGCCATCATCGGATACTCCACCATTGGCGGGGATGCCGCAAGCCGGACATCAAAACCGGGGATAGTTGTGAAGTTTGGCGGAGAAAAGCTTTGATCTGCTAGGACCCCAGAGACTGTGCCAAGAAAGGCATAAATCATGAATGTAAACACCCGCAAAACCCGTTGTAGGAGGAAGTGGTTGTTCATGATGGATGAGGCAGTTTTGTTAATTTAGATGTTTGAACCACACCTGACTGCCCTTGACCAATTTGGTCTGACGCCTATTTTTTGGGTTCTGAATCCTGGGGCTCGATTGGCAATGCTTCTATGAATTTCCTCTCTGTGTCCGTATTCAGGAAGTTGTCCAAACTCTCGCCACTTTTGGTACCGGCTTTGACGGTAGAACCGGAGCGCTCCTGCTCGGTAAGGGAAACGAGGTCGTTGGGATTTTGTACAATGAAAGGTGTCAGAAAAATGAGCAACTCGGTTTTTGTGTCTTTCATCTCCTTGTGCTTGAACAGTGAACCGAGGATAGGGATATCGCCCAGAAGAGGCACCTTGCGTATAGTCTCGACTTTATTGTCCTGCATGAGACCACCTATGATCACGGTTTTGCCGTTGGGCGTGACCACCACCGTCTGGGCTGAGCGTGTGGCAAAAACCGGCAATTGAAGGCCTTCGGAAACCTCGATTTTATCACCGGTTGTTTCTGAAATTTCAGGGAAAAGTGACAGTTCAACCAGCCCATGCGGGGTGATGTAAGGCGTAACGCGGAGACTGATGCCGATGGGTTCATACTCGTACTGGGGAATCTGGACGCCCGTTACGGAGTTAACATTACCGGTTTGCATGAACGGCACCAAACTGCCAACGGAAATGAGCGCCTCACGATTGTTCCGTGTAAGGATTGACGGACGGGAAAGAATCTCAACCCGACCCTCCTCGGCTAAAGCATTCATAGAAACACTGACATCATCGTAGTTTAGCTGCATCAAGCCTCCTGACCCGCCAAGATCGAATGCCGTTCCGGCCGTGAGCGCATTCCCTTCTCCTCCACCGATCGAGCCACTAAAAACGGCATCGATACCTAAATTACTATTGTCGTTATGAGTCAACTCGACAAAGGCGACCTTGATCAATACCTGGGATTTTGGCTTATCCAATTCCTGGATCAACTCATTAATCTGCTGGTTGGTTTCCTCGTCGGCGATGACGATTACCGATCGAGTCTCAATATCGAACTCGATGAGAGCATCGCCGAGCATGGTATTGTTGAAATACTGGCGTGAACCCATTCCTCCTGCACTGTTGCTGCCTGTTCGACTGGAGGACCGTCCGGTAAATTGTGCCAAGACATCCGGAAGCAGGCATCCGAATCCAAGTGCCAGGACAAGCAGCGGACCCACGAGATGACGGAAGGTTTGATTACGGTTCATTGTGTGAATTCCATGTTTTAATAACGGTAAAAATGCTTCAGTTTAATCTGCCTTGTCATCTCTGGCTACTAAAGCCACTGGAGCCCTGCGGGTCTGATATTCTCCTGTTGTCCAGTGGGTTTTGCTGGTCCTGACTGTTGCGGTTTCTGGTGGAATTGAAATTGCCGTTCTGCTGCTCGAACATGTTGCGCAGGATTTCAGACACTCCTTCAACGTCTGCATTTTGCAGGGAATAGGTATACACCTTCTGTTGCTTGGCTTTGTTGTCATCAAGCCGCTCAACCATTAGTGCGATCTGTTTCATCAATTCGGCGGTGGCGCTGACAATGACCGAGTTCGTTCGAGGATCAGCCACGGCCACCACGCGTTTTTGCTGAAGCATCCTTTCACTTGAATTTCCACTACTGCTACTCCGAGACCTGCTGGAACTGGAACTGGATCGTCCCCAGGAGCCAAAACGGTATCCTCCACGAGAGCTCTCAATTTCATCCTTGTCCGAAAATAGATTGGTGAGCACCTCCGCCATTTCGTAAGCATCGGCATTATTTAATTTGAATACCTGAATTTCAGTAACATCCTCAATTGTGCGATCCATCTCCTTGACCAATTGTTCTATGGTGGGGATCACATCGGCTGGAGCACTGACCACGAGGGAATTTGTTCTTTCTTCCGAGATGGCAACCACCCTGGACGCCGCTGCCAGCGCGGCGCTGCTGCCGCTGCCACTGCTGCGGGAGGAACGGCCACTACTCCCGCTGCTTCGACTGCTGCTACTTCCGCCACCAAAGCGCGCGCGCATCATCTCCGCGATAGCGGAACTACTGCGACTGCTCGAGGACCTGCTCGATCCGGATGAACTGCTCTGAAACAACCCCTTGATAACGTCGGCCAATTGCTTCG